>JAEWDF010000077.1 GCA_023390245.1 Pseudomonadota bacterium | reverse complement strand
CCATTGGCCTTCAGGTCGATGACGTAGCGGTAGTGGCCGACCCCGTCTCCGGGCGGCAGCAGGAAGCGGCGCTCGATCTCGCCGCCGCGCGCCAGGTCGAGCCGCAGGCGCGAGGCGCCGCCGCTGGACTCCACGCTCCAGGCGCGCACCAGGCCGGCGCCGGCGCCGTCCAGTCCCCGTCCGGGAGAGACGCCCGACAGGGCCAGCGTCACCCGACCCCCGCCGCCTTCGTCGATGACGCGGCCCTGCGTCGACTTCTCAAGATCGACCACGACGCGGGTGCGGTCGCCGTCCGCGCCGAAGCGGACGCCCAGCACGTCGCCGGCCGCGCCCCAAGCCAGGCCGCGCGTCGCGAACAGCACGACGCAGCAGATCACGGCGAAGGCCAGGCCCGTCATGGCCCATTCCTTCGCGCGCCAACGCCGCATGTCTGAAAAAACGCGTCCGCCCATGGGAGACCCGGATACTCGCACCACCACCTGTTTCGCCCATGATGCCAGAGGCTCGTATTCAGGGGGTTAAGGCCGAGACGCTTTTAATTCGCGTCAGGCGTGACTATGATTTCATCCGCTGGCGAACCGATCGCGCCGCCTCGCCCTCAGGCGAACGGGCGCGCCCTCCTCGCGGCGTTGACTTTCACCAATCCGAGAACCGCCGGTCTGACCGTCGGTTCGACGAGCGGACCAGGGTCGCGGCCTCCGTCATTCGGATTGGCGCGCCCGGTTCAGGACCGACGACTTCAATGGGCCTACCCGCCTGCGCTCCCAACCGGCTTGAACAAGCCAACGTCGCCCCCGGCGGCGGGATCGCGCACGCGCCGGCCCCTTCCCCCATTCGGCGAGCCGCCGCAGCCCGGCCAGGAATCCTGGCGGGGCCGGCCCGTGCGCGCCAGAGAGAGACTTTCCATGTCAAAGACCATGCTTATCGATGCGGCCCACCCGGAGGAGACCCGGGTCGCCATCGTGGACGGCCGGCAGGTTGAGGAATTCGACTTCGAATCCCGCGCCCGGCGCCAGCTCCGGGGCAACATCTACCTCGCCAAGGTCACCCGCGTAGAGCCCAGCCTGCAGGCCGCCTTCGTCGAATACGGCGGCAACCGCCACGGCTTCCTGGCCTTCAACGAAATCCACCCGGACTACTACCAGATCCCGGTCGCCGACCGCGAAGCCATCATGGCCGAAGCGCACGACGACGAGGACGAGGACGACCTGGGCCGTGAATCGACCGACGACGAGGTCGATCCCGAGGCCGCCTTGGCCGACGAGGAGCGGCTGAAGCGCCGCCTGATGCGCCGCTACAAGATCCAGGACGTGATCAAGCGCCGCCAGATCCTGCTGGTGCAGGTCGTCAAGGACGAGCGCGGCGCCAAGGGCGCGGCCCTGACCACCTGGTTGTCGCTGGCCGGCCGCTATTGCGTGCTGATGCCCAACACCGGCAAGGGCGGCGGCATCAGCCGCAAGATCACCAACACCTCCGACCGCCGCCGGCTGAAGTCGGCCGTCGCCTCGCTGGACGTGCCGCACGGCATGGGCCTGATCATCCGCACGGCGGGCGCCAAGCGCACCAAGGCCGAGATCAAGCGCGACTACCAGTACCTGCTACGCCTGTGGGAGACGATCCGCGAGACCACCCTGGCGTCGCACGCCCCGGCGGTGATCTACGAGGAGGAGAACCTGGTCCGCCGCGCGGTGCGCGACATGTTCGACAAGGACTTCGACGGCATCCAGGTCGAGGGCGTCGAGGGCTTCAAGGAAGCGCGCGACTTCATGCGCGTGCTGATGCCGTCGCAAGCCAAGAAGATCCACCTGTATCGCGGCTCGCGTCCGCTGTTCGCCGCCAACGGCATCGAGGACGTGCTGGCCCAGGTGCACCAGCCGGTCGTGCCGCTGAAGTCGGGCGGCTATCTGGTCATCAACCAGACCGAGGCCCTGGTCGCCATCGACGTCAACTCCGGCCGCTCCACCAAGGAGCGCAACGTCGAGCAGACGGCGCTGAAGACCAATCTGGAAGCCGCCGTCGAGGCCGCGCGCCAGCTGCGCCTGCGCGACCTGGCCGGCCTGGTCGTCATCGACTTCATCGACATGGACGAGGGCAAGAACAACCGCGCCGTGGAAAAGGTGCTGAAGGACGCCCTGGCCCACGACCGCGCCCGCATCCAGATGGGCAAGATCTCGCCGTTCGGCCTGATGGAGATCAGCCGCCAGCGTCGCCGCCTGGGCGTGATCGAAGGCGCCACCGAGGTCTGCCCCTGCTGCCAGGGCATGGGCCGCATCCGCTCGGCTGAATCCGCCGCCCTGACCGCCCTGCGCGCGGTCGACATCGAGGCCGGCAAGAACGGCGCGGGCGAGGTGGTGCTGAAGGTCTGCACCGCCGTCGGTTTGTACATCCTGAACCACAAGCGGTCCTACCTGCAGGCGCTGCTGGAGCGGCGCGGCCTGAACGTCGTCGTCCAGATCGACGACAGCCTGGCCCAGGGCGAACACTCCATCGAACGCACGGCGACGAACGAGGACTTCGTCGCGCCCGAGATCGAATGGCCCGACCTGGACGACGGCTTCGACGCCTCCGCCTTCGAGGAGGAGGAAGACGAGGACGACGACGTGGTCGACGACGACCAGGACGAACTGGCCCTGGAACGCGAGGACACCGACGACGACGAAGCCTCCAGCCGCGCAGAGCGTGACGGCGGACGCCGTCGCCGTCGCCGTCGCGGCGGCCGGCCGGAAGAAGAATCCGCCGACGTCGTCTCCGCTGACGACGAAGATGACGATGGCGGCCGTCGCCGCCGTCGCGGCCGTCGCGGTGGACGCCGCGCCCGCGAGGACGGCGATCGCGACGTCTACACCTGGGTGCGCGGCCGCACGCCGTCGCTGGAAGACCCCTATGTCTGGTTCGATCCTCTGAACCCCGGCCGCGCGGAAGCGAACGAAGAGCCGCGCGCCGAGGCCGCGTCGGAACAGCCCGAAGCCGCGACCGATGACGCCCGCGAGGACGGCGGTCGCCGCCGTCGCCGCCGTCGTCGCGGCGGCCGCAACCGCGACCAGGCCGAGGCCGGGGACGCCGGCGTCGAAGCCGGCGACGTCGCCTCGGATTCGACCGAAGCCGCCGCGGCCTCGCCTGTCGTCGCCGCCGAAGCGCCGGCTGCGCCGATCGAGGACGCGCCGGCCCTGCCGGTCGAGCCCCAGCGCCGACGCGTGCGCCGCAAGACCGCCAAGGCCGACGCCCCGGTCGAAGCCGCCGTCCCGGACACCGTGGAAGCGACGGTCGCGGACCCGGTGATCGAAGCGGTGGTCGAGGAAGAAGCGCCTGTCGAGGTCCCGGCCGTCGAAGATCAGCCCGCGCCCGAGGCCCTGATCGCCGCCGAAGCGCCGGTCGAACTGGCCGAGCCCGTGCCGCCGCCGGCGCCCGAGGTGGACATCGACGCCCTGATCGCCGAGGACCCGAACCAGATCGTCGCGCCGCCCGAAAAGCCGAAGCGCGGCTGGTGGCGCCGCTGATCGGTCACGATTAGACTGTCAGGATGCTGGCGGGGGTCGATCGCTGTGTGGAGTACGCCATGACCTGGCTTCCCCGGTCCGCTGCCCGTCTCCTGGCCGCCGCGACGGCGGGGCTGGCCCTGTTCGGGGCCGCCCCCGCCTCCGCCCAGAGCGTGATCCGCGACACCGAGATCGAGGGGATCATCCGGGGCTGGGCCGATCCGGTGTTCACCTCGATGGGCCTGAACCCCGGCGACATCGAGGTGCTGCTGATCAACGACCCGGAACTGAACGCCTTCGCCACGCCGGGCCGGCTGATGGGGATCAACACCGGCCTGATCCTGCGCACCAAGACGCCCGGCGAACTGCTGGGCGTGATGGCGCACGAGGCGGGGCACATCAAGAACCGCCACACCCTGCGCGACGGGGCGCAGAGCGCCGCCCGTCCGCCGATGATCATGTCGATGGCCCTGGGCGCCCTGGCCATCGCCGCCGGCGCGCCCGACGCAGGCGTGGCCTTGCTGGGCTCCAGCGGCTATTTCGGCACGCTGGGCGCCCTGCACTATATGCAGAGCCAGGAGGGCGAGGCCGACCTGACCGGGGCGCGGGCGATGGAGCGGGCCGGCCTGTCGGGCAAGGGCCTGGTGGACTTTTTCGAGAACTTCCGCGCGCAGGAGGTCTTCTCCGACGCCCGCCGCTATCCCTATTTCCGCAGCCACCCGCTGTCGTCGCAACGGATCGAGTCGCTGCGGCGCTTCGTCGCCGACCAGCCCCACTACGGCGAGCGCGACAGCCCCGAGCGCATGGCCCAGCACGCCCTGGTCCTGGCCAAGATCCACGCCTTCATGGACGCGCCCAATGCGACGCTGCGCGCCTATCCGTCCAGCGACGACTCCCTGCCCGGCCGCTACGCCCGCGCCATCGCCTGGTACCGCAACGGAGAAACGGACCGCGCCCTGACCGCCGTCGACGCCCTGATCGCCGAACAGCCCGACAACCCCTACTTCCAGGAACTGAAGGGCCAGATCTATTTCGAGGAAGGCCGCCCGGCCGAGGCGGTTGAGGCGCACCGCGAAGCGATCCGGCTGAAGCCCGACGCCGCCCTGCTGCGCGTCAACCTGGGCCACGCCCTGCTCGAAACCCGCGACCCGGCGCAACTGGACGAGGCGATCGACCAGCTGAAGCGCGCCACCGCCTATGAAGGCGACAACACCATGGCCTGGCGGCTGCTGGCCCAGGCCTACGCCTCGAAAGGCATGGAGGGCGAAGCGCGGCTGGCCTCGGCGGAATACTATTTCGCCGCCGGGCGAGAGGACCAGGCCACCCAGTTCGCCCTGCGCGCCCGCAGCATGCTGGACCCCGGCTCGAACGAATGGCGCCGAGCAGTGGACATCGTCCTGGCGTCAGGCGCCACGAACGACGACCTGGCCGACCTGGACCGGCGCGACGCCGCCCGCAACGCCCAGCCCAACTGACCTTCCCCTTTTCGCAGAGACACCTTCATGACCGACGAGACGCCCGCGACCGACGCCCCCCGCCGCCAGCCCCTGCTGACCGGAGCGCGCGCGGGCTACGCCGCCCTGGGCGTGTCGGCCGTGGCGCTGGTGCTGGCCGCCATCCCCTATTTCACCGGCGGGCCGGGTGTGCGCGCCTATCTGCTGGCCCATCCGGAGGTGCTGCAGGAGACCAGCCTGGCGCTGCAGAACAAGGACGCTCAGTCGCGGGTGGAGCAGACCAATCAGCTGGCGACCGCCAACGCCGCCCTGCTGGCGCCGGACGCGCGCGATCCCGCCTTCGGTCCGGCCGACGCCAAGGTGACGGTGATCGAATTCTTCGACTTCCGTTGCCCTGGCTGCAAGGCCGTGGCCCATGACTACCGCGCCCTGATGGCGGCGCATCCCGAGGTCCGCTTCGTCTTCAAGGACTGGCCCATCCTGGACCGCGGCGACGACGTGACATCGCAGTACGCCGCCCGCGCGGCCCTGGCCGCCCACCAGCAGGGCAAGTATCTGGCCGTCTACGACGCCCTGATGAACGAGCCCGCCCTGACCATGGAAGCGGTGGACCGCATCCTGGACGACAACGGCGTCGACATGACCCGCGCCAAGGCCTCCATCGGCTCAAACGACACCACGCGCCACATCGCCGACATCCACACCACGGCGGCCGCCCTGCGCCTCCAGGGCACCCCGACCTTCTTCGTCAACGGCAAGGCCAGCCCGAGCATCGATCCCGCCGAGATCGGCCGCCTGATCGAGGCGGCGAAGCGGTAGAGCCCTCCACCGCTTCGCGGTCCCCCTCCGATGTGGGGAGGAGACGAGTCGAGCGCTTGTCTCCTCCCCATGCAATGGGGAGGTGGCCCGGAGCGAAGCGGAGGGACGGAGGGGCTCTTAGATCAGCCCCGCCAGCGGCGACGACGGATCGGCGTACATCCGCTTCGGCATCCGCCCGGCCAGATAAGCGTCCCGCCCCGCGATGACGGCGTGCTTCATCGCGCGGGCCATGCGGATGGGGTCCTGGGCGCCGGCGATGGCGGTGTTCATCAGCACGGCGTCGCAACCCAGTTCCATCGCCCGCGTCGCGTCCGAAGCCGTGCCGACCCCGGCGTCGACCAGCACCGGCACCTTGGCCTGTTCGACGATCAGGCGGACATTGACCTCGTTCTGGATGCCGAGACCCGAACCGATCGGCGCGGCGGCGGGCATGATGGCGGCGGCGCCGGCGTCTTCCAGCCGCTTGGCCATGACCACGTCGTCGGTGCAATAGACCA
Source organism: Pseudomonadota bacterium (assembly GCA_023390245.1). Lineage (GTDB taxonomy): Bacteria > Pseudomonadota > Alphaproteobacteria > Caulobacterales > Caulobacteraceae > Brevundimonas. Next base: position 34,810 of record JAEWDF010000077.1, on the reverse strand, counting down.
TGACGTCGAAGCCGTCCTTGATCAGCAGGTCCAGCGCCCGCAACGTCTCGACCATGTCGGGATAGAGGTGCGCCGTGTTGGACAGCACCTCCAGCTTCACCAGGTTCCAGCCGCCGGCCTCGCGCGCCAGGCGCAAGGTGCGCACCGCGTCCTCGCCGGTGAAGCAGCCGGCGGTGTTGGGCAGGAAGGTGAAGCGATCAGGCTTCACATAGTCCACCAGCATCGGCTGGGACGGGTCCGACAGGTTCACCCGACGCACCGCCACGGTGACGATCTCGGCCCCGGCGGCCTCGGCGGCGGCGGCGTTCTGGGCGTAGTCGGCGTATTTCCCCGTGCCCACGATCAGGCGCGAGGTGAAGGCGCGGCCGGCGACGGACCAGGTTTCGGAAGCGGGGGCGATGTCGGTCATGGATGCTGACCTAATCCTCCACGCGGCTCAGGAAAAGGCGCTGTCGGCGCATTTGATCGGGATCAGCCGCCGCCGACGAACTGGACCAGTTCGATGCGGTCGCCCTCGGCCACCGGCGTCGAGCCATGCAGGGACTTGGGCACTATCTCCAGATTGCGTTCGACCGCCACCTTGCGAGGATCCAGCGACAGTTCCTCCACCAGCGCCAGGATGGTGGCGGCGGCGACCTGACGCGGCTCTCCGTTCAGCTGGATGTGGTGCAAGGCGGGCTCCCGTGGCTGTCATGACGGACATAGAGGCTGGGACGCCGGTTCGCCAGCCGGGCGACCCGGCGTCAACTTCCTGGGTCAGACGGTTTGACCCCGGCTCCGGCTCCGGTAAAAGGCCGCTCTTGCGTCGCTGAAAGGCCGCCGATTCCGGAGCCCATGCCCGAAACCCCCGTCATCCACGTGCTGAACGGCCCCAATCTGAACCTGCTCGGGGTTCGGGAGCCGGACATCTATGGCCGCGAGACCCTGGCGGACATCGAGGCGCGCTGCGTGAAGGCGGCCGGCGCGGCGACCGTCGTGTTCCGGCAATCGAACCATGAGGGCGTGCTGGTCGACTGGATTCAGGAGGCGCGCGAGACAGCGTCGGCCCTGATCATCAATCCGGCGGCCTATGGCCACACCTCGGTGGCCCTGCACGATGCGCTGAAGACGCTGTCGATCCCGGTGATCGAACTTCACCTGTCCAACCCGGCGACGCGCGAGGCGTTCCGGCATCATTCCTACGTGTCGTCCGCGGCGACCGGCGTGATCGCCGGCTTCGGCGCGGCCGGCTATGAACTGGCCGTCCAGGCGGCCCTGACCCGCATTCGGGAACGCGCCTGAGCGCGCCCCGTTCGAGAACAAGACGAAAGACAAGGCGCAAACCCAATGGCCGACGACAAGAAGCACGAGATCGACGCGTCCCTGGTGCGGCAACTGGCCGACATCCTGAACGACACCGACCTGACCGAGGTCGAGGTCGAGCGCGGCGACCTGAAGATCAAGGTGAAGCGTGAAGTCGCCGTGGCCGCCGCCCCGGTCCACTATGCGCCGGCGCCCGCCCCGGCCGCACCGGTCGCGCCGCCGGCCCCGAGCGCGCCCGCCATGGTCAGCGACCCGGCGGCCATCGTCGCCCGCGCAGGGGAAGAGGTGAAGTCGCCGATGGTCGGCACCGCCTATCTGCAGGCGTCGCCCGAGGCCCCCCCGTTCGTTCAGCCGGGCGACAAGGTCAAGAAGGGCCAGACCCTGCTGATCGTCGAGGCCATGAAGACCATGAACCCGATCCAGGCGCCGCGCGACGGCGTGGTGGCGGAGGTGCTGGTCGGCGACGCCCAGCCGGTCGAATTCGGCGAACCGCTGGTCCTGCTGGAAGCCTGATCCGATGTTCACCAAGGTCCTCATCGCCAACCGCGGCGAGATCGCCCTGCGGGTCCATCGCGCGTGCAAGGAGATGGGCATCTCCACCGTCGCCGTGCATTCGGAGGCGGATCGCGGCGCCATGTGGGTGCGACTGGCGGACGAGAGCGTCTGCATCGGCCCGGCCCCGGCGGCCAAGTCCTATCTGAACATCCCCTCGATCATCGCGGCGGCCGAGATCACCGGCGCCCAGGCGATCCACCCCGGCTACGGCTTCCTGTCGGAGAACGCCCGCTTCGCCGAGATCATCGAAGCCCACGGCATGACCTTCATCGGCCCCAAGCCGGACCACATCCGGATCATGGGCGACAAGATCACCGCCAAGCAGACGGCCAAGGATGCGGGCATCCCCGTCGTCCCCGGCTCCGACGGCGAGGTCGAGACGGTCGAGGCCGCCATCAAGGCGTCCAAGTCGATCGGCTTCCCGCTGATCGTCAAGGCGGCCGCCGGCGGCGGCGGACGCGGCATGAAGGTGGCCATGACCGCCGACGACCTGGTCGAGGCGGTCCAGACGGCCCAGTCCGAGGCCAAGGCCGCCTTCGGCAACGGCGCCGTCTACATGGAGCGCTACCTCCAGAAGCCGCGCCACATCGAGATCCAGGTCATCGCCGACAGCCACGGCAACGTCGTGCACCTGGGCGAGCGTGACTGCTCGCTGCAACGCCGTCACCAGAAGGTGCTGGAAGAGGCGCCCTCCCCCGCCCTGGACGCCGCCGGCCGCGAGAAGATCGGCAAGATCGTCGTCGATGCGATCAAGGCCATCGGCTATCTGGGCGTCGGCACCATCGAGTTCCTGTGGGAGGACGGCGAGTTCTTCTTCATCGAGATGAACACCCGCCTGCAGGTCGAACACCCGGTGACCGAAGCCATCACCGGCGTCGACCTGGTGCGCGAACAGGTCCGCATCGCCGCCGGCCTGCCGCTCAGCTTCACCCAGGACGACATCCACTTCGAAGGCCATTCCATCGAGGTGCGCGTCAACGCCGAGAACCCGGAGACCTTCACCCCCTCGCCGGGCGTCGTGTCGGACTTCCACGCCCCGGGCGGCTTGGGTGTGCGGCTGGATAGCGCCATCTACGCCGGCTATTCGATCCCGCCCTATTACGACAGCCTGATCGGCAAGCTGATCGTCCACGGCCGTGACCGCGAAGAAGCCATCGCGCGGCTGAAGCGGTCGCTGGGCGAAATGGTCGTCGGCGGCGTGGACACCACCATTCCGCTGTTCCAGCGCCTGCTGGCCGAGCCGGACATCCTGTCAGGCGACTACGACATCCACTGGCTGGAGAAGTGGGCCAAGCGCCAGAAGGGCGAGGCCTGACCGCCGGCGCCGGATGAACGAGCCGGACTTCAGCGCCAGCGGCCCATTCGGCGCCTTCGGGCCGGAGGCGCTGCTGGCCTGCTATGCGCGCGGCGTGTTTCCCATGGCGGAATCGCGCGACGACCCGCGGGTCTTCATCGTCGAGCCCGATCAGCGCGGCGTCATCCCGCTGGACGCCTTCCACGTCCCGTCCCGCCTGCGCCGCACGGTGCGGGGCGAACCGTTCGACATCCGCGTCGACACCGCCTTCGAGGCCGTGCTGGACGGCTGCGCCGCCGCGCAGGGCCCGGACCGCGCCGACACCTGGATCAACGCCCCGATCCGCAAGCTGTATTCCGCCCTGTTCGCGCAAGGCTTCGTCCATTCCGTCGAGTGCTGGCGGGACGAGCGGCTGGTCGGCGGCCTCTACGGCGTGTCGCTGGGCGCCGCCTTCTTCGGCGAGAGCATGTTCAGCCGCGAGCGAGACGCCTCCAAGGTCGCCCTGGTGCATCTGGTCGCGCGGCTGAGGAGAGGCGGCTGGACGCTGCTGGACGCGCAATTCATGACCGACCACCTGAGCCGGTTCGGCGCGGTGGAGACGCCCCAGGCCGCCTATCTGCGGCGGCTCAAGCCGGCGCTGAAGGTCCAGCCCGACGAGCGGGCCCTGTTCGCTCCGATGCGCGGCGCCGAAGCTGTCGAACGGGCGACGGCCTAGGGTCGGTCGATATTCGACCCTAGGCCGTCCTTTCCGGGGTTCGACCTGCGATGGGGCCACAGCTCCGGAACGGCGGCGTCAAGCCGCAAGCACACGCTGGACCAGACAAGTCCGGGCCCAAGGCGGGGAAGGATTCTTCGCCTATTCCGTCGTCGATCCGCGCGTCTCGCCGACCCGCGCCGCCAGAGCCGCGCCCATGAAGGCGTCCAGGTCGCCGTCCAGAACGCCCTGGGTGTCCGAGGTCTCCACCTCGGTCCGCAGGTCCTTCACCATCTGGTACGGCTGCAGGACATAGGATCGGATCTGGTGGCCCCAGCCGATGTCGGTCTTGGCGTCCGCCAGCGCCTGCGCCGCCGCCTCGCGCTTCTGAAGCTCAAGCTCATAGAGCCGCGCCCGCAGCATCTTCCACGCCTGTTCGCGGTTCTGGTGCTGCGACCGCCCCGCCTGGCAGGCCACGACGGTGTTGGTCGGCACGTGCGTCAGGCGCACCGCCGAGTCCGTCTTGTTGATGTGCTGGCCGCCCGCGCCCGAGGCGCGATAGGTGTCGGTGCGCACGTCGGCCGGATTGATGTCGATCTCGATGGCGTCGTCCACCACCGGCGACACGCCTATGGAGGCGAAGCTGGTGTGGCGCTTGGCCGCCGCGTCATAGGGGCTGATCCGCACCAGGCGGTGAACGCCTGATTCCGACTTCAGCCAGCCATAGGCGTTCGGCCCCTTCACCTGGATGGTGGCGGACTTGATGCCGGCCTGTTCGCCGCCTTCCTCCGCCTCGACCTCGACCTCGTAGCCGTGCGCGCGGGCCCAGCGCGAATACATCCGCAGCAGCATGCCGGCCCAGTCGTTCGACTCGGTGCCGCCGGCGCCGGAGTTGACTTCCAGATAGGCGTCGTTGCCGTCCGCCTCGCCCGACAGCAGCGCTTCCAGCTCGGCGCGGGCGGCGCGGTCCTTGATGGCCTTCAGCTGGGCGCGGGCGTCTTCCAGGGCGGCTTCGTCGCCCTCCTCGTCCGCCATCTCGGCCAGCATGACGCCGTCCTCCAGGCCCTGCTCCATCTCCTTGACGGCGTTGACCTGGCCTTCCAGGCGTGAGCGGTCTCTGGAGACCGCCTGGGCCTCGTCGGGATTGTCCCACAGGGTCGGGTCCTCGACCCGCGCGTTCAGCTCGTCGAGCTTTCTTAGAGCGACATCCCAGTCAAAGACGCCTCCTGAGCAGAGCGACGCTCTGCTCGATGTCGGCCTTCATGGCCTCGACATCCGGTCTCATCGCGATCTCCAGCGATACGAAAAGTGAGGGGCGGACATAGAGGGCCGCGCGCGGAAGGGAAAGCCCCGGCGTGGACACGGCGGTCAATCCGGCCGGACCTCCAGCGCCTCGTCGTCCTCCTCGTCATAGCCGACCAGCCGCAGCGCCCGCCCCTTCATGCCGTTCAGCTCGGCCCAGCGCAGCAGCCCCTCCTCGCGCCCGTGGGTGATCCACACCTCTTCCGGCTTCAGTTCCAGGAAGGTGTCGGTCAGCTCGGTCCAGTCGGCGTGGTCCGACACCACCAGCGGCAACTCCACCCCCTTCTGCCGCGCCCGCGCTCTGACTCCCATCCAGCCGGAGGCGAAGGCCGTCACCGGCTCGGCGAACTTGCGCGCCCAGCGGTCCTGCACCGCCGACGGCGGCGCGATCGCCACCTCCCCGGCCAGCGATCCGCGCGGCAGGTCGCGCGTCGGCAGGATCTCGCCCAGGTCCACGCCTTCGCGCTCGTACAGGGCGTTCAGCCGCTCCAGCGCGCCGTGGACATGGATGGGCCGGTTCCATCCCGCCTCGCGCAGCAGACGGATGATCCGCTGCGCCTTGCCCAGCGCATAGGCTCCGACCAGGTGCGCCCGCCCCGGGAACTGGGCCAGCGACAGGACCAGCCGTCCCACCTCCTCCTCCGCCGGCGGATGGCGGAACACCGGCAGGCCGAAGGTCGCCTCCGAAATGAAGACATGGCACGGGACCGGCTCGAACGGAGCGCAGGTCGGATCGCGCCGCCGCTTGTAGTCGCCCGACACCACCATGGTCAGGCCCTTCCACTTCACCTCCACCTGGGCCGAGCCCAGCACATGGCCGGCGGGGACAAGGCGCACATCGACGCCGTTGATCGCGGTCGTCTCGCCATAGGCCACGGGCTGCTCGCGCCCGGCGAAGTCGTCGCCATAGCGCTCGGCCATGATGGCCAGCGTCTGACGCGTGGCCAGCACCACGCCGTGGCCGGCGCGCGCATGGTCGGAATGGCCGTGGGTAATCACCGCCCGATCCACCGACCGCACCGGATCGACGTAGAAGTCCCCGGGCGGGCAATAGAGGCCGGCGGGCGTCGGGCGCAGCAGGTCTTCGGGTCGGATCATGGCCCTTCTAACGCCCTCGACGCGGTCCGGTCGCGCTTCCTACAGTGGGGGCATCGGAATCACACGGAAACCCGCATGGCCGGCGCCTTCCTGACGGACATCCTGCCCCAGCTCGCTTCGGGCGCGGCGCACACCCATGCGCTGGGATTCGCCTTCGAGGGCCTGTACGACGAGGCCGCGCCGCGCATCCGCGTTTCCTACCGCCCCGACCTGGTGGGCGATCCGGACACCGGCGTGCTGGCCGGCGGCCTGGTCACCACCCTGCTGGACCATGTCGGCGGCCTGGCGGTCTGGGTCGCCATGGACGCCTTCAAGCCCATCGCCACCCTGGACCTGCGCGTCGACTACATGCGGGCGGCCGAGCCGGGACGCGACCTGCTGGCCCAGGCGCGCTGCTTCCGCCTGACGCCGACCATCGCCTTCGTGCGCGGCTGGGCGTTCGAGGACGACCCCTCCAACCCCGTCGCCGCCTCCCAGGCCGCCTATGTCGTGAACCAGAACCGGACGATCCGGACGGAGGCCGCGGCATGAGCGACGCGCTGCTGGACCGCCTGCCCTACGCCCGCTTCCTCAACCTCCAGACCCGGGTCAGCGGCGACGAACTGACTGTCGTCATGCCGTTCGAGGACCGACTGATCGGCAATCCGATGCTGCCGGCGCTGCACGGCGGCTCGACCGCCGCCCTGCTGGAGATGACGGCCATGGCCCAGGTCGCCCTGGCCTTCCCCGGCGCGCGCCTGCCCCGGCCCATCAACGTCACCGTCGCCTATCTGCGCACCGGTCGGCCCGCCGACGTCTTCGCCCGCGCCCGGATCAACCGCGCCGGCCGCCGTGTCGCCCATGTCGAGGCCCAGGCCTGGCAGGAGGCGCGCGACCAGCCCATCGCCTCCCTGACCGCGCACTTCCTGCTCGACGACCGGGACTAGGGTCGATCGACATTCGGGTTTCCCCGCCTCCAGCATCGTCTTTCCGGGGCGTTCGGACGACGAACCCGGGACCCAGGGTCGCGATCCCGGTCTGACCCCATCAACGCCTACGCTGGCGCCTCCGCGCATTCCGCAAACGCCCGTTCGACGGCGGCGCTTCAACGCGCGATTGCGTTAATGGTGAACAAGCCCCTACCAGGCACGGTTAAAGCGTGTTAGGATTTACATCTCGTAAACCATGCTCTGAGGGGTCTTTCATGGATCGGGTTGAAGTCATCGACGGCGTCGCCGGCGATCTCTACGCTACGGAAGCCGCCATCGACGCGGCCATCACCCAGGCCACCACGCTGGTGCAGTCCTACATCGGGGCCCGCGCGGCCCTGTCGCTGTCGCCCGTCGCCGCCGCCGGCTCTCAGGCCAAGGCCATGGAAGTCGTCGCCGCCCTCGCCGCTGCGCGCGAATCCATCGTCGCCTGCCACGCCGAGATGCAGAAGGACCACCGGCGCATGGGTTGGGGCACCTACGCCGCCGGCCCCGTGGCCAAGCCGGACGACTGGCTGAATCCGAAGCCGGTCGGTCATCTGACCCGCGTCGCCTGACGCGTCTCGCGTGAATTCGCGGTAAGCTTCGCCTTGCCGCATTCACGTTTGGCCTGACTTGAGGCATTATCGCTCCCGCGGGGAAACTGCGGGGGCGCTTTGCCATGCTCAACATCGTCTATGCAGTCGTCGGCGCCGTGTTCATGCTCGGCATGGCCCTGTTCGCCTTCCTGAAGGGAGGCCCGGCCGAGCGCCTGGGCGCCGGGGTCTATCTCCTCGCCTGGTTCGCCTCGATCGTCTTCCAGCAGAATCAGGGCCTTCAGGGCGTGCCGCTCGGCATGGCGCTGATCGACGTCTTCCTGCTGTTCGTCTTCGTCGGCATCGCCTGGCGCTATCGCCAGTCCTGGCCCGCCTGGGCCAGCGGTCTGCAACTGATCGCGGTCATGGGTCATGTCGTGATCCTGACCCGACAGCCCGTGCCCCTCGCCTCCGTCTATACGGTGATGAACGTGATCGGCTACCTGATCATCATCACCATGATCGTCGGCACCTTCTGGGCCTGGCAGGAGCGCAAGGCCGCCGGGCTGGAATAGGCGGACATTCCTAAACATCTAGCCTAGACTCGCGCGAATCACGCGCGGAGCGGCCATGCCCCTGTCCCACGCCAAACTCTGGAAGGCCGTCGACAACCTGGCGCGGCGGGAAGGCCTGTCGCCATCGGGCCTGGCGCGCCGGGCGGGCCTGGACGCCACCGCCTTCAATCCTTCCAAGCGTTTCGGCCCCGGCGAGCCGGCTCGTCCCCGCTGGCCGTCGACGGAAAGCCTGACGCGCATCCTCCAGGCGACCGGGGCGTCCCTGGCCGACTTCGCCGCCCTGGCGGACGACGCGCCGGCGACCGCGCCCGTCATTCCCCTGCTGGGCCTGGCCAAGGCCGGAGAGGACGGCTTCTTCGACGACGCGGGCCTGCCGGTCGGCGACTGGGACCAGACCGAACTTCCCCGCCCGAAGGCGTCCCTGTTCAGCCTGCGCATCACCGGCGATTCCATGTCGCCCCTGTACCGCGAGGGCGATCGCGTCCTGGTCGACCGGGAGGCTGCGGACATCAGGCGCGGCGACCGGGTCGTCGTCCGGCTGACGACCGGGGAAACCATCGCCAAGGAGGTGGCGCGCCTGACCGCCCGCGCCGTGACCCTCGCCTCGGTCAATCCGGCCTATCCGCCTCGCGTCGCGGCGCGCCGCGACATCGAATGGATGGCTCGCATCCTCTGGGTCAGCCAATAGAAGAGCCCCGCCCGGCGAACCGGACGGGGCTGACGGGAGGAGATCAGGCGGCGAACCGCGATCCTTCCCTGTGACGGCCGGCGCCGGGGCCGGATGGGGCGATTGAACCCCGGCGGATCGGCCGTCGCCACTCTGCGCTCGGCGGATCGCCGGCTTAGTAGGCGCTCACATAGTGGGCGTTCACCCAGCCGCCGCCGGCGATCTGGATCCATTCGCCCTGCGATCCCACCGCCGTGAAGGGCTGGCCGGCCGACAGGCTGCCGGCCTGGCGATAGTTGGTGCCCGGGCCGCTGCGGATGCGCAGGTTCGAGCTGGCCCGGTACATGTTGGCGTTCGACTGGGCCGAGGCGCGGGCGCGCTGCTGGTTGCAGCCGACGTAGGAACCCGCCGCCGCGCCGGCGCCGGCGCCGACCACCGTGCCCAGCGTCCGCTCGTTGCGGGCCAGGTTGGAGCCGACCACGCCGCCGATGACGCCGCCGATCAGGGCGCCGACCTGCTGGCGCCCGCCGGGCGCGTCGCAGTTGGTGACGCCGTTGGCCTGGGCCTGCGCGCTCATCGGCGCGGCGGTGACCAGGGCCGCCAGGGCCGCGGCCGTGGCCAGACCCGTGTTCAGAAACTTGCTCGACATGGCTTTCTCCTGTCATCGCGTTGTCGATGCAGAGGAGAATGCCCCGGCCAAGCTGAAGGCTCCCGGAGCCCCGCCGTTATTTTCGGTTCATCTTTGTTGCGCCTACCGCGCTTCGCGCTGCTTGAGGCGTGGCGCTTCGCGCAGCAACGCCGTCCGCACCTAGCCGCGCGACGGGATGAGAGAGAGAACCCTAACCCGCCAGGTCCCCGTTCGCGCCCTTCTCGATCAATTCGATCGTCTGGGGCAGGCCGTAGATGGCCGCGAACGAGCCGAAGCGCGGCCCCTGGCTGGCGCCCAGCAGCACCTCGTACAGCGCTGCGAACCAGGCGCGGAGCGGCTCGAACCCGTGTTCTTTGCCGACCGCATAGACCTCGTTCTGGATGACCTCGCCATCGGTCGTGTCCGCCGACAGGGCCTTCAGCCGTCCCGCCAGGTCCTCAAGCGCCGCCTTCTCCCTGCCGTCGGGCCGGCGATAAGCCTTGGAGGGCTTCACGAAGTCCTCGTAATAGTTCAGCGCATAGCCCATCAGCCGGTCCAGCAGCGGCTCGCTCTCCGGCGTCGCGTCGGGCAGGTAGCGGGCGAAATAGGCCCACAACTGGTCCTTGGTCGACGCGTTGGCCACCCCCACCAGGTTCAGCAGCAGCGAGAAGCTGACCGGCGAAGTGCGCGCCGGCGGCTCGCCCGCATGGATCGACCACACGGCGTTGTCGATCCGCTTGGCCGGCTCCTGGGTCCTGTAGGCCTCGACGAACTGCATCCAGTCGTCGGTCGCGCGGGGGATGACGCCGAAGTGCAGGCTCTTGGCCGACTTCGGGCTCTGGAACATATACCAGCTCAGGCTCTCCGGCGGGCCGTAGCGCAGCCACTCCTCCATCGTCAGGCCGTTGCCCTTGGACTTGGATATCTTCCGGCCTTCGATGTCGAGGAACAGTTCGTAGTTGAACCCTTCCGGCGGAACCCCGCCCAGCGCGCGGCACAGTTTGGAGGATTCCCGCACGCTCTCGATCAGGTCCTTGCCCGACATCTCGTAGTCGACGTCCAGCGCCGTCCAGCGCATAGCCCAGTCGGGCTTCCACTGCAGCTTCACATGGCCGCCCGTGACCGGAACCTCGGTGCGCCCGCCGGCGGGATCGTCGAACACGATCGTCCCCTTTTCGACATTCCGCTCCAGCGTCGGGACCTGCAGCACATGGCCGGTGATGGGGCTGATCGGCAGGAAGGGCGAATAGGTCGCCCGCCGCTCCTCGCCCAGGGTCGGCAGCATGATGGCCATGACCGCGTCGAACCGCTCCAGCATCCGCAGCAGCACCGCATCGAACCGGCCAGACCTGTATTGCTCGGTCGAGGACAGGAATTCGTAGTCGAAGCCGAAGGAATCCAGGAACGCCCGCAGCCGCGCATTGTTGTGCGCGCCGAAACTGTCGTGCGTGCCGAACGGATCCCGCACCTGGGTCAGGGGCTTGTGCAGGTCCTCGCGCAGCATTTCCGGGTTCGGAATACCCTCGGGCACCTTGCGCAGCCCGTCCATGTCGTCGCTGAAGGCGATCAGCCGCGTCGGCCAGTGATCGCCCGTCAGGGCGCGAAAGGCGTTTCGCACCATGGTCGTGCGCGCCACCTCGCCGAAGGTGCCCATGTGCGGCAGGCCCGACGGCCCATAGCCCGTCTCCAGGATCACCGGCCGGCGCAGCGCCTCGAAAGTCGCCAGCGCCTCATCCGCCTTGCCCGCATCGATCAGCAGCTTGGCGGCGTCGCGCTCCGCGTCCGACAGCCGCTTGTTCAGCACATGCGCCAGCAGGTTGCGGGCTTGCTCGAACGGCCACGACCGGGCCTCGCGGGCGAGATTCTCAAGGTTCTGAAGCATGGGCCGAGCGTTTGGCCCGCCAGGACGCTCCGGTCAACGATTCAGCGGCGCCGCCCGACCGCCGCCGCCACGGTCGCGGCGCCAGAGGCGACGACAAGCGCGTCCTCGATCAGGCCGCTCCGGGTCTGGCCGATGCGCTTCATCGCCGTCTTCCGGCCCGCCAGCGTCAGATAGGCCAGAGGCACGGCCGTCGCGATCGCCAGACCCGCGCCCAGCCTCTCGCGTCCGCGCGGCGCCAGGGCCGAGCCGGCGATTCCGGCGCTCGCCGCCCGCGCCAGCAGGCCCAGGAAGACCGTCCGGTCCGGCGCCGACCTCATCTTGTCGCCCAGCAGTTCGCCCGCGCCCATGGCCAGCGCGCCGGCCTTGAACAGCGGATGGTCCAGCAGCACCAGCCGCCCCGGCGTCCGCCGCTTCGCCAGCCGCGCCGCCGCGATGGCGGCCATGGGCGTCATGGAGCGGGCGCTGGCGACGGCGCCGATCAGGACGGAGGGAAGGAGGCCGAGGGTTCTCATGCCGTTTCAACCCCGAACCCGGGCAGAGGTTCAAGACGGCCTCTTCAAGAGCGGGGATTGCGGACTTGACCCCCGCGCCGGCCCGTGCCCTTCCCCGCCGGATGAAGACCTCCGACTTCGACTTCGACCTGCCCGAGGACCGCATCGCCCTGCGCCCCGCCGATCCTCGCGATTCCGCCCGCCTGCTGGTGGTGCGGAACGACGCGCTCGAGGATCGCGTCATCCGTGACCTGCCCGGCTTCCTGAGCCCCGGCGACGCCCTGGTGTTCAACGACACGCGGGTCATCCCCGCCCGCCTCTCCGGCGTGCGCCAGCGCCCCGGGCCGGAGGGCGAGATCCTGACGGTCGAGGTCGAGGCCACCCTGCACCATCGCGACGCGCCCGACGTCTGGTCCGCCTTCATGAAGCCGGGCAAGCGCATCAGGCCCGGCGACCGGATTAGGTTCGGCCGCGAAAGCGACGCCGCCTGCGATTTGGGCGGGCTCGACGCCGCGGTCCGCGCCAAGGGCGAGGACGGCCTGGTGACGCTGAAGTTCGACCTGTCCGGCCCGGCGCTGGACGACGCCGTCCGCGACGTCGGCGTCATGCCGCTTCCGCCCTACATCGCCGCCAGGCGTCCGGAGGACGACCGCGACCGCGCCGACTACCAGACCGTCTTCGCCGAGCATGACGGATCCGTCGCCGCGCCGACCGCGGGCCTGCACTTCACCCCCGCCTTGCTGGAGGCGATCCAGGCGCGCGGCGTCTCGACCCACGCCGTGACCCTGCACGTCGGCGCGGGCACCTTCCTGCCGGTCAAGGCCGACGATGTCGCCGACCACCGGATGCACGGCGAATGGGGCGAGGTCTCCGCCGAGACGGCCGACGCCCTGAACGCCGTCCACGCAGCGGGCGGGCGCATCGTCTGCGTCGGCACCACCTCGCTGCGCCTGCTGGAATCCGCGACCGGAGAGGATGGCATGGTCCGCCCCTTCCACGGCGATACGGCCATCTTCATCACGCCCGGCTACCGCTTCCGCGCGGCCGACGTGCTGATGACCAACTTCCACCTGCCGAAGTCGACCCTGTTCATGCTGGTCAGCGCCTTCGCCGGGCTGGAGACGATGAAGGCGGCCTACGCCCACGCCGTCAACGCCGGCTACCGCTTCTACTCCTACGGCGACGGCAGCCTGCTGTTCCGGGCCTGAGAACCCCTCCGTCTGTCCGCTCCGCTCCGAGCCACCTCCCCACAAAGTGGGGAGGAGACAGAAGCGCCTCACTCGTCTCCTCCCCGCTTTGCGGGGAGGGGGACCGCGAAGCGGTGGAGGGGTTCTTGCCGCATCGCAGCTCCCTTACGCCTTGAACGAGAAGGATTTCACCCCCGCTCGCCGTCTCCGATGAAGGCGCCGGCGATCCAGCTCACCACGCCGGTGACGATGGCCGCGCCGATCCCGGCCCACAGGCCGTCCACCGCGAACCCGCCCAGGAGCATCGCCGTCAACCCGATCATCGCCGCGTTCACCACCAGCAGGAACAGCCCCAGCGTCACCACAGTGATCGGGAAGGTCAGCACCACCATGATCGGCCGCACGATGGCGTTGACGACCCCCAGGATGACCGCCGCGGCGATCAGCGAGCCGTTGTTGGTGAAGTCGACGCCGGGCACCACCTGCGCCGACAGCCACAGGCCGATCATGGTGACCACGGCCTGGATAATGAAACGGATCATGGGCTCTCTCCCCTCTTCAGCTTGACCATAACGCGGGTTCGCCGCGAAGGCTCCCCCTTCGCGACCGGGATTGCTATGCCGGTCCCGGCAATCGACGGAGCGTCCCCATGAGCCTGCACGGCGACTATGATCCCGACAACATCTTCGCCCGCATCCTGCGCGGCGACATGCCGGCGGTGAAGGTCTGGGAGGACGATCACGTCCTGGCCTTCATGGACGTCTTTCCCCAATCCGAGGGCCATGTCCTGGTGGTTCCCAAGACCAGCCGGGCGCGCAACCTGCTGGAGATCGAGCCGGTGGCGCTGGCCCGCCTGGCCGCCGCCGTCCAGCGCACCGCAAGGGCCGTCGAGCGAGCGCTGCGCCCCGAAGGGATCAGCATCATGCAGTTCAACGGCGCGGCCGGCGGCCAGACCGTCTTCCACCTTCATTTTCACGTCATCCCGCGCTGGTCCGACCGCCCGCTCAAGGGCCATGGCCACGCCCCCATGGCCGACATGACGACCCTGCGCGCCCTGGCGGACCGCATCGCGGCGGAGCTGGACTGAGAAAGGCACACTCCGCGCATCACGCCTCAGGGAAGTGCAGGAATCACTTCAAGGTTGTTTTCTTGCGTTAACTATGTCCTCATTCATCCGGCCAATACGCCAAAAGGAGGACATCGTGCGAAAGCTTATCAACGCCGCCAAGGTCGCCGCGCTGGCCGTTGCGATCACCGCCGCCGTTTCACCTGCCGCCCAGGCCCACGGTCAGGTTCGCATGGAGGTGATTTATTACACCTTCAGCCAGGAATCCGGACGTACAGTTTATTACTGTGACGGACATGTCCAGGAATTCGGAGTGACGTGGATCTACGATTACGAGGAAACCTACCTTTACGGCTGCCACTGACGGAAATCTGTTTTGCAACATCGGGAGGTAAACTCCCGTCGGAGGAAACGATGATCTGGAAATTCGCAACGGCCGGAGCAGTTGTGGGGGCGGCCGCCCTCGCCGTCTTCACCTCTTCGGTCCCGGCCAAGGCCGATCCCACGCCGTACATGATCTGCCTGCAATGGGCGAAGGACTTTTGCGCGGCGCAACACCCCGATGACAACGCTGCTTATTTGCAGTGCTATCGGGAACAGCGCGCGGCATGCGCTGACCTCAACTAAAGCGGCTAGGGCCCGCCCTCCTCGGACGGCGGGCCTTTGATTTCATCGTGAGGATGGTGCCGGTTGCAGGGATCGAACCCGCGACATCCAGTTTACAAAACTGGCGCTCTACCAACTGAGCTAAACCGGCGTTTCGGGACGCTCTAACGCATCGTTCGCGCCGGCAGTCAACGCGGATCGTCAGGCGGCGCGGGCCACGACCCGGTTTCGGCCTGCGCTCTTGGCCTCGTAGACGCCTTCGTCCGCCCGCTTCAGCAGGGCCTCGGGCGTGTCGCCCGAGCCGGTCGTGGCGGCCACGCCGATCGAGATGGTGATGGTCAGGGTCTCGCGCCCGCCCATGATCCGGAACGGCGCCAAGGCCACGTCGCGGCGGATGCGCTCCGCGACGCTGCGGGCGTCCTCCAGCGTCGCGCCGGGCATGACCACGACGAACTCCTCGCCGCCCATGCGGCACGGCAGGTCGACGGCGCGGACGTTGGTGGCCAGCCGCACGGCGAACTCGGTCAGCACCTCGTCGCCGGCGTCGTGGCCGAAGCCGTCGTTGACCGCCTTGAAGTGATCGATGTCCAGCATCAGCACCGCCACGGAGGCGCCGCCCATGGCCGCGCGATTGACCAGCGCCTGCAACTGCCCGGCCATGTAGCGGCGGTTATGCAGACCCGTCAGGGCGTCGGTGACCGCCATCTCCAGGCTGTAGTCCAGCTTCTCGCGCAGGAAGTCGGTGTAGCGCTTGCGCCGGATCTGGGTGCGCGCCCGCGCCGACAGCTCTTCCGGATCGATCGGCCGAGCCAGGATGTCGGTGGCGCCCAGCTCCAGCGCCTTCAGCATGCGGGGCCGCTCCAGCGGGTCGACCACCGCCAGGATCGGCGCCCGGCGCGCGTCGCCGGACTTGGACAGGGCCACGACGCGCAAGCCGTCGAACGCCTCGGCGGACACATTGACGATGATCAGGTCCAGCGGCCCCCGCGCCGCCGCCAGCGCCGCCTCGGCGTCGGTCTCGATGGTCACGCGGTGCTCGCGGCCCAGCTCTTCGGCGATCTTCTCGGCCTGGCGCGGATTGTCGTCGACCACCAGGACGCGCCCGCCCTCGGCGCGCAGGCGCGCGGCGCCGTCGGCGGTGACGCCCATGCGCCGGCTGCTCTCCTCGCGCTCGCGCAGCTCGTCCATCACCTGCTTCAGCCGGCTCAGCGACCGAACGCGCGCGAACAGGATCACGTCGTCGATGGGCTTGGTCAGGAAATCGTCGGCGCCGGCCTCCAGCCCGCGGATCTTGTCGTCCCGGCCGTCCAGGGCGGTGACCAGCACCACCGGAATGTGGCGCGTTTCCGCCTGGGCCTTCAGCCGCCGGCAGGTCTCGAACCCGTCCATGCCGGGCATCATCACGTCCAGCAGGATCAGGTCCGGCTGCGTCTCCGCCGCCAGCGACAGCGCCGTCTGCCCGTCATGGCAGGCGACCACGTCGAAATATTCCAGGGTCAGCTTGGCTTCGAGCAGACGGACGTTCGCCTCCACGTCGTCCACGACCAGGACGCGCGCGCTCATCCCAGGTGCTTCCGCACGGTTTCGAGGAAATGCATCACCGAGATGGGCTTGGAGATATAGGCCTCGCACCCGCCCTGACGGATGCGCTCCTCGTCGCCCTTCATGGCGAAGGCGGTGACGGCGATGACGGGGATATGGTTCAGCTCCTCGTCATCCTTGAGCCACTTGGTGACCTCAAGGCCCGAGATTTCCGGCAGCTGGATGTCCATCAGGATCAGGTCGGGATGATGCGCCCGCGCCAGGGCCAGCGCCTGCAATCCCTCGCGGGTCTGCAGCGTCTGATAGCCCTGGGAATCGAGCAGATCATGAAAAAGCTTCATGTTCAGCTCGTTATCCTCGACGATGAGGACCTTCTTCGACATCATCACCTGACCCGCGCATCCCTTCGGCGGGGACGGCTTCCTTGATGCGATCTTGGCCGGGCAGTCTTAAGTTGGGGTGAAGCCAAACTTACGGAGAGCTTAAGCGTGGCCATGAAGGCCGTGTGCCGCGACTGCCTGTGGACCGGCGCCGACCCCGCCGGGCCGCCCGCCGGGCGCTGCCCGTCGTGCGGCTCGCGCCGCATCGTCGCCGACCCGGAACTGGACCAGCTGTCCATCGCCCACATGGACTGCGACGCCTTCTACGCCTCGGTGGAGAAGCGCGATCGGCCCGAGCTGCGCGACAAGCCCGTGATCGTCGGCGGCGGCAAGCGCGGCGTGGTCTCCACCGCCTGCTACGTGGCGCGCCTCTACGGCGTCGGCTCGGCCATGCCGATGTTCAAGGCGCTGAAGGCCTGCCCCGACGCCGTGGTCATCAAGCCGGACTTCTCCAAATACACCTTCGAATCGAAACGCATCCTGGGTGCGCTGGCCCAGCTGACCCCGCTGATCCAGCCGCTGTCGCTGGACGAGGCGTGGGTCGACCTGTCGGGCACAGAGCGGCTGAACGGCGGCCCGCCCGCCTTCCAGCTGATCCGCTTCCAGCGCCGGATCGAGCAGGAGACCGGCCTGACCGTCTCCATCGGCCTGGCCCCCAATCGCTTCCTGGCCAAGATGGCGTCGGAGATGGACAAGCCGCGCGGCTTCTCCGTCATCGGCCGCGCCAACGCCCAGGCCCTGCTGGCGGACAAGCCGGTCACCGCCCTGCCCGGCGTCGGCCCGGTCTTCGGCAAGGCGCTGCGCAGCGACGGCTACGCCCTGATCGGCGACCTGGCCCGCGCCGACGTGCGCGACCTGGTCAAGCGCTATGGCGAGTCCGGCCTTCGCCTGCACGACCTGGCCCATGCCCGCGACGCCCGCGCCGTGAACCCGGACCGCGACCGCAAGGGCATGAGCGCCGAAACCACCTTCAACGAGGATCTGGCCGCGGCCGAGGCGCTGGAGGCGGAGCTGTGGCCGCTGTGCGAGAAGCTTGCGTCCAAGGCGCGGCGCGACGGCGTCGCCAGCCGCGTCATCGTGCTGAAGCTGCGCCGCACCGACTTCAAGATCGTCACCCGCCGCACGACCGCGCCCGAGCCGATCCAGACCGCCCGCGCCCTGTTCGCGGCCGGCCGCGCCCTGCTGAAGCCGGAGCTGGGCCGCCCCTATCGCCTGATCGGCATCGGCATGGCGGACATCCAGGACGCCGAGGATGCGCCCGCCGGCCTTTTCCAGTCCGCCGAGGCCCGCGCCCTGAAGACCGAGCGCGCCATCGACGCCCTGCGCGACAAGTTCGGCAAGGACGCCGTGGTGGCGGGCCGCGCGCTGAAGCCGTAAGCCTAGGTCATGGATCTCGCCAAACGCGCCTACGACCACGGCTTCCGCCTGGACCCGATCGTCCGCAGCCTGCTGGACACGGACTTCTACAAGCTGCTGATGCTGCAGATGATCTGGCGCGAGCATCGCGACACGCCCGTCACCTTCCAGGTCATCAACCGCACCCGTTCGGTGCGGCTGGCGGACGAGATCGACATCGCCGCCCTGCGCGACCAGCTGGATCACGCCCGCACCTTGCGCTTCACCAACAAGGAGCTGGTCTGGCTGGCCGGCAACACCTTCTATGGCGTGAAGCAAATTTTCGCACCCGACTTCATGGCCTGGCTGGCCGACTACCGTCTGCCCGACTACGCGCTGGGCGTGGAGGACGGCCAGTACGTCCTGACCTTCTCCGGCTCCTGGGCCGAGATCACGATGTGGGAAATCCCCGCCCTCTCCATCCTCAACGAACTGCGCTGCCGCGCGGGCCTGCGGCGGCTGGGCCGGTTCGAGCTGGACATCCTCTATTCGCGCGCCAAGACCCGGCTGTGGTCCAAGCTGGAGCGGCTGCGCGCCCTGCCCGACCTGGCGCTGTCGGACTTCGGCACGCGGCGCCGCCATGGCTTCCTGTGGCAGCGATGGTGCATCCAGGCGCTGAAGGAGGGGCTGGGCCGGTCCTTCATCGGCACCTCCAACGTCCTGCACGCCATGGAGAACGACCTGGAGGCCATCGGAACCAACGGCCACGAACTGCCGATGGTGCTGGCGGCGCTGGCGCGCGACGATGCGGCCCTGGCCCAGGTCCCCTACGCCGTGCTGGACGAGTGGCGCCGCCACTACGCCGGCAACCTGCTGGTCGTCCTGCCCGACGCCTTCGGCACCGAGGCCTTCCTGGAGCAGGCGCCCGACTGGGTGGCGGACTGGACCGGCTTCCGGCCCGATTCCGCCCCGCCGCTGGAGGCCGGCGAACGGCTGATCGCCTGGTGGAAGGCCAGGGGTCGCGATCCCGTCGGCAAGCTGCTGATCTTCTCGGACGGCATGGACGTCGATTCGATCGAGGCGACACACGCGCGCTTCCACGGCCGCGCCCGACTCAGCTTCGGCTGGGGCACCAACCTGACCAACGACTTCCGCGACTGCTCGCCCGCCCCGGCGCCGGAGTTGGAGCCCATCTCCCTGGTCTGCAAGGTGGTCGAGGCCGGCGGCCGCCCCGCCGTCAAGCTGTCGGACAATCCGGAAAAGGCCGTGGGCGACCCGGCCGAGATCGAACGCTATCGCCGCGTCTTCGGCGTGCGCGGCGCGGTGGCCCAGCCGGTGCTGGTCTGAAACCCGCCCTTAAGCCCAGCCGCGCCATAAGACGGACATGAGCGCCTTCGTCGACAAGATGCGCCGCCGCGCCGGCCGCTACCTGGATGTCCGCCCCGTCGCGGTGAAGCCGCCGCGCGGCGTGCTCAGCCTGTCGTTCGACGACATTCCCCGCTCCGCCTGGACCGAGGCCGGACCGATCCTGGCCGACCATGGGATCAAGGCCACCTATTACGTCTGCGGCGGCCTGTCGGGCGCGACGAACCTGGACCTGCCGCAGTTCACGGTCGATGACCTCCAGGCCCTCCACGCCGCCGGCCACGAGGTCGGCTGCCACACCTATGAACACGTCTCGACCCTGACGCTGTCGCCCCAGGCGCTGGACCTCAGCCTGGCCCGCAACGCCGCCTGGGCGGCCGAACGTCTGGAGGGGCATGTGATGGAGACCTTCGCCTATCCCTTCGGCGACTGCGCCCTGGGGTCGAAGGCGGTGATCGATCGCCGCTTCCTGTGCGGACGAGGCGTGCGCGACGGTGTCAATGCGGGCCGCGCCGACCGCGCCCTGTTGCAGGCCATCGGCCTGGAGAGCCGACGCCTGCCGGGATACGACCTGGAGGCGCTGGTCCAGGACGCCGCCGACCGCGCCGGCTGGCTGATCGCCTATGGCCACGACGTGAGCGACCGGCCAACGCCCTACGGCTGCCGGCCCGAGGACCTGGATCGGCTTATCCGCCTGGCCAGGGCCGCGGGGTTGGACATCCTGCCGGTCGCCGCCGCCTGGCGCGCGGCGGCCGTCTAGCGCGACAGCAACAGGCCGATCAGCACGCCGACGCCGAGGGCGTAGAGCGTCGATTCCGTCGGATGGTCGCGCACGGCCTCGCGCGCGGAGTCCAGGCGGTTGTAGGCGCGGTCCCGCAGCAGGGCGGCGTCCTCGCGCACCGCTTCGCGGACCGAGGAGACGGGGCGATAGGTCCGGGGCTCCCCGCCGGCCCGACCTTCCGCGATCAGGGCGTCGGCCTCGCGGTCCAGGCGGTGCGTCAGATCGTCATCCTCCAGGACGATGTCGTCGGGGGTCGGGGCAGGCGGGGTCTGGGTCACGGCTTGATCTCCGATGGGTTCGCGGGGTCAACCCGCCGGGCGGGCGGCCGGTTCCTCTGAACATCCGCGCTTTCGGAACGTTCGATCACGGCCCAGACCCGAAAGGAGGCGTCCCATGACCTACATCGAACCCACGCCCCCCGGCACGCCCGAGCCGGAAATCAATCCGCCCCCGCCGCAAGAGCCGGAGATCGACCCGGCCGATACCCCGGCCGAGGTTCCACAGCCTGAACCGGGCGGCGGCGAGGAAGGCGATTCGCGCCCCTACGGTTGAGGCCAAGTGGAACCCGAAACGCCGGAAGTCCTGGCCAAGTAAAAACACCGATAGGCGCGGAACCGTAGCGGGACCACTGGGTTGATCCTCGCAAGCGCAACGGCAAACGTGAAAGGACATCCAGATGGACGGTCAGCCCAACCGCACCTCCGGCGTTTCCAAGCGGGGCTTCGCCTCGATGGATCCCGAACGTCAACGCGAGATCGCGCGCAAGGGCGGAGCCAGCGTGCCGAGCGAGAAGAGAAGCTTCTCCCAGGATCGCTCCCTGGCCGCCCAGGCTGGCCGCAAGGGCGGCGAAGCCTCACACGGCGCCCGCAACAAGGACCAGACCCGCCCCGCCTCCTGAAGGAGTCGGGATCATGGATGCAAGGGCGCCGCGGCCATGTCGCGGCGCCCTTTTCGTATCCGGCGGACTCCGCCGCTCAGGCGCGCAGCATCGCCAGGGCCACGCTGGGGGCCGGCGACACATCGAACCGGGTGAGACGCCAGCCCGCCGCCGCCGCCATCGCCTCCACGGCCTCGCGCGTGAACTTGCGGGAGTTCTCGGTATGCAGCGTCTCTCCGGCCTGGAAGGCGAACACGCGGCCGCCGATCGTGACCCGCGTCGGCCGCGTCGCCTCCAGGTGCATCTCCATGCATGAGGTCCGGCCGTTCCAGACCGCGCGGTGCCGGAAGGCGTCCAGGTCGAAATCGGCGCCCGCCTCGACGTTGGCGCGGACCAGCAGGTTCCGATTGAAGGCGGCGGTGACGCCCCGCGCGTCGTCATAGGCCGCGATCAGCACCGCCGGGTCCTTCACCAGATCGACGCCCAGGATGAACAGCGCGCCCTCTCCCAGCATCCGCCGCGCCGAGGCCAGGAAGCGCTCGGCCTCCCGCGGGTCCAGGTTGCCGATAGTCGAGCCGGGGAAGAAGCCGATCCGGCGCCCGCGCGGCAGGTCCTCCGGCAAGGCGCCGAGATGCTCGAAGTCGCCGAGCACGGGCCGGACCGTCAGATCGGGATAGTCGGCGCGGACACGCGCCGACGCCTCGACCAGGGCGCTTTCGCTGATGTCCAGCGGGACATAGGCGCCCAGGTCCGACGCCGTGTCCAGCAACATCCGTGTCTTTTCGCTGGCGCCCGATCCGAATTCCACCAGCACGGCGTCCGGACCGAAGTCCGCCGTCAAGGCCTTCGCCTTCGCCTTGAGCAGCGCCGCTTCCTGGCGCGCCGGATAGTATTCCGGCAGGGCGGTGATCACCTCGAACAGCCGTGACCCCTCCGCGTCATAGAACCATTTCGGCGGCACGCTTTTCGGCAGGCGCGACAATCCCTGGATCAGGTCGCGGCGAAAGCCCTCCACGCCATCCCCGTTCGGCCCGCGCTCTGCATGCGGATCCTCGGCCAGTCTGACGCCCATGAAGGCCCACCTCTGATGCGGATAGAAGAAGTTGCGATAGGTGATGCGGGCGTGCCCGGGCGGTGTGGCGAACGAACCCCCGCGCAGCACCATCTGGTTGGCCATGAACTTGCCGTTGTACTCGGCGGCCGTGCCGGGGGTCGGCGCAAAGCCCGGATAGGGCGCATAGCTGCTGGCCGTCCATTGCCAGACTTCCCCCGACAGGTTGGAGAAGGCGTCCGGCCGCGTCGCCGCCGCATGCTCCCATTCCGCCTCGGTCGGCAAGCGCTTGCCGGCCCAGCGGGCGTAGGCGTCCGCCTCATAGAAGCTGACATGGCGGACCGGCGCGGCGGGATCGACCGGCTCCCGCCCCGCCAAGGTCATGACCGTCCAGGCGTCGCCATCCCGGCGCCAATAGAGCGGCGCATCCCAGCCCTCCGTCTTCACCACAGCCCAGCCGTCGGACAGCCACAGCTCGGCCCGCGCATAGCCGCCGTCCTCGATGAAGGCGATCCAGTCGCCATTGGTCACCAGATCGTTGGACAGGGCGAAGGGCTCCAGCCACGTCTTGTGCGCCGGCCCCTCGTTGTCGAAGGCGAAGCCGACGCCGTCGTGGCCAGTGGTCGCCAGCCCGCCTTCGAACGGGGTGACGCCGCCCCTGGCCGGTTGCAGCGGCGCGACGCGGGGCTCGACCGCATAGGCGGCCGGGTCCAGCGGCGAACGCGACATGAGGTTCAGCAGGTCCGACAGGAACAGTTCCTGATGCTGCTGGTCGTGGTGCAGGCCCAGCTCGAACAGGTAGCGCTCCAGCCCCCCGGCGGGCGCACCGGCCAGCCAGGCGCACATGCGCCGGTCGACCTCGCGGCGATAGGCCAGGACGTCCTCCAGCGACGGCCGCGTCATCAGCCCGCGTTCAGGCCGGGCGACCCGTTCGCCCAGGGCTTCGTAGTAGGAGTTGAACAGCCGCTGGAAACGCGGATCGACCGGCCGATAGGCCGGGTCCGCTTCCAGGATCATGGCCTCGAAGAACCAGCTTGTATGCGCCAGGTGCCACTTGCCGGGGCTGCAATCGGCCATCGACTGGGCGGCCAGGTCCTCCGCCGACAGGCCTTCCGCCAGGGCCGGCATGGCCGCGCGCACCTCCCGGTATCGCGCCGCGTCCGTCGCGCCTCGGGTGGACGCTTCGAAGCGTGCGTTCATGATCCAGCTTTCCGTCGCGCGGCGAAACGTCCCACCCGAAGGCGAACGTGACCTCAAGGCCAAGGTTCCCCGTCAGATGGGGAACCCCGGCCCCGACCTCAACGCCCGCCGCCGCGCCGGGCGTACTCCAGCCGCGCAATGGTGCGGTTGTGCACCTCGTCCGGGCCGTCGGCGATGCGCAGGGTGCGAACCCCGGCGTAAAGCTCCGCCAGCGGCGTGTCGCCCGACACGCCCGCGCCGCCGAACGCCTGGATGGCGTCGTCGATGACCTTCAGCGCCATGCGCGGCGCCGCGACCTTGATCTGGGCGATCTCCGACCGGGCGTTCTTGGCGCCGGCCACGTCCATCATCCAGGCGGCCTTCAGCACCAGCAGCCGGCACATCTCGATATTGGTGCGCGCCTCCGCAACGCGCTGCTCCCACACCGAATGTTCCGACAGTTGCTTGCGGAAGGCGGTGCGGCTCAGCAGGCGATCGACCATCAGGTCCAGCGCCCGCTCGGCCGCGCCGATCACGCGCATACAGTGATGGATGCGGCCCGGTCCCAGGCGTCCCTGCGCGATCTCGAACCCCCGTCCCTCGCCGGCGATCAGGTTCTCGACCGGCACGCGGACGTTCTCCAGCACCACCTCGGCATGGCCGATCGGCTTTTCGTCATAGCCGAACACCGACAGCATCCGCTCGACGCGGAAGCCGGGCGTGTCGACAGGCACGATGATCTGCGACTGCTGGGCGTGGGTCGCGGCGTCCGGGTCGGTCTTGCCCATGACGATGGTCATGGCGACGTTCGGATGGCCCATGTTGGTCGACCACCACTTGCGGCCGTTGATGACGTAGTGATCGCCGTCGCGCTCAATCCGGGTCTGGATGTTGGTCGCGTCCGAGGACGCCACCTCCGGCTCGGTCATCAGGAAGGCGGAGCGGATCTCCCCGGCCATCAGCGGCTTCAGCCAGCGCGCCTGCTGCTCGGCGCTCCCGTACATGTGCAGCACTTCCATGTTGCCAGTGTCGGGGGCGTTGCAGTTGAACACCTCGGCCGACCACAGATGGCGGCCCATCATCTCGGCCAGCGGCGCGTATTCCAGATTGGTCAGCCCCGCGCCGTGATCGCCGGGCAGGAACATGTTCCACAGACCCGCCTCGCGCGCCTTGGCCTTCATCTCCTCCATCACCGGCGGCTGGCGGTTCGCGTCTTCGCGCACCTGGGCGAAATAGTCGCGCTCGCGCGGGATCACCGTCTCGTCGAGAAAGCGGCGCACGCGGTCCCGCCACTCCAGGGCGCGGTCGGAAGGCTGGAAGTCCATGGTCGTATCCTCTTTCTCGTCGCGCCTCTGACGGGCGCGCAAACGAAAACGGCGCGACCCGCCGGGCCGCGCCGTTCCTCAATTCAAAGCCTGGCGGCCATCAGCGCTTCAGCAGCGGGGCCAGCTTCTGGGCGATCATCATGTCGCCGGCGATCTTCAGCTTGCCCTGCATGAAGGCCATCATCGGGTCCAGCTGGCCGGCCGCGAGGGCCTCGAAGTCGTCCCACTTGATCGACACGGTGGCGTCGGCGGGCTTGTCCTCGTTGGTCACGGTGTTCGGGGTCGAGGCGCCGTCGATGTAGATCTTGCCGTCGTCGCCGAAGTCCAGCTTCACGGTCTTGCCCAGACCCGAGTTCTCGCCGACGGCGGCGCGGATCTTGTCGGTGGCTTGGGCCAAGTCGGCCATGGGTCGTCTCCTTGCAAGGACGGTGGTGGAACACGCCGTAACGCGCATCGATCCGGGCGCCAAGATCACGTCGGGTAAACCCCGGCCGACATTGACCGCCCGGCGCACCGATGGAAAGGTGGGCCCCGATGAGCCTCGCGACCACCGACATCGACGCCATCGCCCGCCGCACGCCCGGCGTCTTCGCCCTGCTGCTGCGGCTGCTGGCGTCCAACTGGACCTCCGGCCGGCTGACGGTCCGGCTGCCCAACGGCGAATCCCACGTCCTGAGCGGGCCCCAGCCGGGGCCGCACGGGGTGCTGAACATCAAGGACTATCGCTTCGCCCGTCGGGTGCTGGCCTCCGGCGACATCGGCTTCGCCGAGGGCTACATGGCCGGCGAGTGGGACACGCCGCACCTGGCCGCCCTGCTGGAGACCCTGGTCGAGAACTACGACCACATCCGCCGCCTGTTCGACGGCAATTGGCTGATGAAGGCGGTCAACTGGCTGTCGCACCGGCGCAACCGCAACAGCCGCAAGGGATCGCGGAAGAACATCCACGCCCACTACGACCTGGGCAACGCCTTCTACGCCGCCTGGCTGGACGGGACGATGACCTATTCCTCGGCCCGATTCGCCCGCGACGGCGAGGGGCTGGAGGCGGCGCAGCGGGAAAAATACGCCTCACTGGCGCGCCTGGTGGATCTGAAACCCGGCCAGTCCGTGCTGGAGATCGGCTGCGGCTGGGGAGGATTCGCTGAGTTCGCGGCGCGGGAGATCGGCGCCCAGGTGACCGGCGTCACCATCTCGCGCGAGCAGTACGACTTCGCCCGCCAGCGCCTGTTCAACGCCGGCCTGTCCGAGAAGGCGAGGATCGAGCTGATCGACTATCGCGACGTTCAAGGCCGGTTCGACCGGGTCGCCTCGATCGAGATGTTCGAGGCGGTCGGCAAGGAATATTGGCCGGCCTATTTCGGCAAGATCCGGGACGTGCTGAAAGCCGGCGGCCGCGCGGGGCTCCAGATCATCACCATCCAGGACGCGCTGTTCGACGAATACAACAGCCGCATCGACTTCATCCAGAAGTATGTCTTCCCCGGCGGCATGCTGCCTTCCGAGGACCGGCTGAAGCCCGTCATCGCGGACGCCGGACTGGGATGGGACGCGATCGAACGCTTCGGCCTGGACTACGCCGAGACGCTGAAGAGATGGGACGAGCGGTTCCAGGCGGCGTGGAGCGACATCCGCCGCATCGCCGGCTTCGACGAGCGGTTCCGCCGCCTGTGGCGCTTCTACCTGGCCTATTGCGAGGCGGGCTTCCGCTCGCGCCGCACCGACGTGGTGCAGCTGGCGCTGTCGCGCGCATGAGCCCGCTGATCTCCACCGGCGAACTGGCGGCGCGGCTGGGCGCGCCGGATTTGCGGGTGCTCGACGGCAGCTGGCATCTGGACGGCCGCGACGCCCGCGCCGACTTCGAGCGGGCCCACATCCCCGGCGCCGTCTTTTTCGACCTGGAGGCCGCGTCCGACGCCGACAGCGCCCTGCCCCACATGCTGCCCTCGCCCGAGGCCTTCGCCCGGACGATGGGCGCGCTGGCCGTCGGGGCGGACGACCCCGTGGTCGTCTATGACGCCGCCGGCCTGTTCTCGGCCGCTCGCCTCTGGTGGATGCTGACGGTCATGGGGGCCGGCCGCGTACAGGTACTGGACGGCGGCCTGCCGAAGTGGCGGGCGGAGGGCCGGCCGCTGGAGGCGGGTGCGGGCGAACCGGCGGCGTCGACTTTCCGGCCCGTCTTCTCTCCCGGCGCGGTCGCGGCGCTGGACGATGTGCGCGGCTTGCTGGCTCGGGGCGAACAGGTCGTGGACGCCCGGGGCGCGCCCCGCTTCCGCGGCGAGGCGGCCGAGCCGCGCCCCGGCGTCCGGCCCGGCCATATGCCCGGCGCCGTCAACCTGCCCTACAACCGGCTGCTGAACGACGACGGGACAATGAAGCGGGGCCAGGCGCTGAAGGATGCGTTCCAAGGCGCCGGCGTGGATGTCGACCGGCCGGTGACCACCACCTGCGGCTCCGGCGTCACCGCCGCCATCCTCAGCCTCGGCCTGGCCGAACTGGGCCGGCCGTCGCGTCTCTACGACGGGTCGTGGGCGGAATGGGGCGCCCGGCCGGACGCCCCGATCGAAACCGGCTGAGCGTCAGGCGTCGGGAACGAAGGGCTGCGGCTCGCCCGGCGCGATCGGCGCATCCTCCTCGCCCCGCGAGACGATGGTGGCCAGGGCCAGGTCGCCGGTGACGTTCAGCGTCGTGCGGCACATGTCCAGGAAGCGGTCGACGCCCAGGATCAGGCCGATGCCTTCGGCCGGCACCCCGACCATGACCAGGATCATCGCCACCACCGGCAGGGAGCCGGCCGGCACCCCGGCGGTGCCCACGCCGCCCAGCACGCACACCAGCATGACGATGAACTGCTGGGTGATGGACAGATCGACGCTGAAGAACTGGGCCAGGAACAGCACCGTCACTCCCTCGAACAGGGCGGTGCCATTCTGGTTGGCGGTGGCGCCGACGGTCAGAACGAAACGGGCGATCTTGCGCGGCAGGCCCAGCTCGTCCTCGGCGGCGCGCAGCGACACCGGCAGGGAGGCGTTGGACGAGGCGGTCGAAAAGGCCACCACCATCGGCTCGCGCACGCCGCGGAAGAAGGCGCGCGGCGACTTGCCGCCCAGCAGCCAGACCGCCAGCGGATAGACCACGAACATGTGGATCGCCATCGCTCCGACCGCCACGCCGACATAGGCCGCCAGCCGCACCAGCAGCCCCCAGCCGAACAGGGCGGCCAGGTTGAACATCAGGCAGGCGATGGCGATGGGGGCCAGCTTGATGAACAGGTTGATCAGCTTCATCGTCACTTCGAACACGCCCTCGACCACCTCTTGCAGGCGGTCGGTGACGCGGCTCTTGGCCATCACCAGGCCCACGCCGAAGAACAGGGCGAAGACCATCACCGGCAGGATCTGGTTCTCGGACGCCGCCGTGAAGACGTTGGTCGGGATCAGGTCCAGCAGGAAGTCGCCCAGGCTGATGCTCGCGGGCGCGCTCTCGACGATGTTGGCCGCCCCGCCGCGCCCTTGGGCCAGCAGCTGCTGCGCCAGCACCGGATCGACGCCGGCGCCGGGCCGGAACACATTGACCATGACGATGCCGATGACCACGGCGATGGTCGAGATCAGCACGGTCAGCACAAGCGTCTTCAGCCCCGCGCGGCCCAGCGAGTTCAGGTCGCCCATCTCCGCCACCCCGACCACCAGGGCCGAGAACAGCAGCGGAATCACCATCATGAACAGCAGGCGCAGGAATATCTGGCCGATCGGACCGGTGACGTTGTCGGTGACCCAGATGACCCAGGGCACGGAATCGCCCAGCACCAGGTTGACCAGCAGCCCCCCGCCCAGGCCGACGATGAAGCCGATCAACATCAGCCAGTGAAGCGGTATTCCGCCGATCTTGGTCTGCGACATGGGTCCCCCGAGGAAAGGCGAAAGGGCGGGCTTATCGGATCGGCAGGCCGTAGATCAACCCGGCCGGCCGCGCATTCCATTGGGCGTTCAGGCCCCGCTCCAGGTCCAGCGGCGACTGCGGCCCAAGGTTCCGCTCGAAGATCTGGCCGTAATTGCCGACCGCCAGCACCGCATTCCGGGCCCAGGTCTCATCCAGACCCAGCATCTCGCCATAGTCGCCGTCGACGCCCAGCAGGCGGCGGACGGCGGGGTCGCGCGTTTCCTTCACCTGGGCGGCGGCGTTCTCGCGCGTGACGCCCAACTCCTCCGCCAGCATCAGCGCGTTCAGCGTCCAGCGCACGACCGAGGTCCAGCGTTCGTCCCCGGCCCGGACCACCGGGCCCAGCGGCTCCTTGGACACCACGTCCGACAGGATGGCGTGCGCCTGCGGATTGGGCAGCACCGTCCGCGCGGCCGCCAGGGCGGAGATGTCGGCGCTGAAGGCGTCGCAGTCCTCGCGGCCATAGGCGTCGCGCGCCGCCTCCTCGCTCGGCAGCACCACCGCCCGGTAGTCGACCCCGCGCGAGCGGAAGAAGTCGTCGACGCTGGCCTGGGCGTTCGATCCGGCCTGCACGCACACCCGCGCGCCGTTCAGCTCGGTGGCGCTGTTCAGGTTCAGCGCGCGCCGCACCAGGAAGCCCTGACCGTCGTAATAGTTGACGCCGGCGAAGACGAAGCCGTCCCCCGCCTCCCGGCTCAGCGTCCAGGACGAATTGCGCCACAGCACGTCGATCCGCCCCTCCGACAGCGCTGGGAAGCGGTCCCCCGCGCTTAGCGGCACGAAGCGCACGGCGTCGCCGTCGCCCAGCACCGCCGCCGCCACGGCGCGGCAGAAGTCGGCGTCGAACCCGCGCCATTGCCCGCGATTGTCGGTGTAGGCGAAGCCGACCAACCCCTGATGCACGCCGCAGTTCAGGCGGCCCCGACGCTTGATCGCCGCCAGGGTCGGGCTCTGCGGGCGTTCGTCCGCCACGGGGCCGGCGGGTTGAGGCGCCGCGTCCTGCTGGGCGTTCTCCGGCGTGCGTCGGTCACAGGCGGCGACAGCCAGCGTCAGGGCCATCGCAAAGACGCCGATCATCCCGCACCGCATCGCGTTTCCCGCCTCCGCCGCTTGCGCCATGCGGACTTTAGAGGCCTTTAGGCCGTGATCCGCAACCCATCGGAGGGGCCATGTCGCCGCATTCGGACCGCACCCGCCTGATCGCCTCCGCCACGCGGCGCGGAAAGGGTCGCCGGCCAGTCAATCCGCCGATCGAGCGCGCGTCCACCCTGCTCAGCGACCGCGCCGAGGCGATGCGCGACGAGAGCGACGGACCGGTCTACGGGCTCCAGGGCACAGCCGCCGCCTTCGCGCTGCGCGACGCCCTGGCCGACCTGGAAGGCGCGGAGCAGGCCTTCATCGTCCCGTCCGGCCTGGCGGCCGTGACCGTGCCGCTGCTGGCCCTGACGCGGCCGGGCGATGAGGTGATCGCCAGCGACGCCGTCTATGGCCCGACGCGCCGCTTCCTCAGCCGCTACCAGGCCGCGCGCGGGGTGACGACGCGCTTCCTGTCGGCCGACGCCGACGCCGATGCGATCCTGGCCGCCGTCGGCGAACGGACCCGGATCGTGCTGATGGAATCGCCCGCCTCCCTGACGTTCGAGATGGTCGATGCCGCCGCCGTCGCCGCCGGCTGCCGCGCGCGCGGCGTGCTGACGATGCTGGACAACACCTGGGCCGCCGGCCTGGCCTTCAAGCCCCTGGCCCACGGCGTGGACGTCAGCGTCCAGGCCCTGACCAAATATGTCGGCGGCCATTCGGACCTGCTGATGGGCGGGATCGCCGCCAGCGATCCGCGCTGCCTGTCCGCCATCGCCAATGCGATCGAGGACCTGGGCTGGCACGTTTCGCCCGACGACGCCTGGCTGGCGCTGCGCGGCCTGCGCACCCTTCCCCTGCGCTACGCCGAACAGGGGCGGTCGGGACTGAAGGTGGCCGAATGGCTCCAGGCGCGGCCGGAGGTTTCGCGCGTCCTCTATCCGCCCCTGCCCGGCTCGGTCGGCCACAACCTGTGGCGGCGCGACTTCACCGGCGCCGCCTCCCTGATGGGCGTGGTGATGAAGGGCGGCGACGAAGCGGCGGGCCGGCGGCTGCTGGACGCCCTGACCCTGTTCGGCCTGGGCTATTCCTGGGGCGGGTTCGAAAGCCTGGCCACGCACGAGACGCACCAGATGGCCTACCGCGACCACCCGCCGACGCTGGAGGGCGAACTGATCCGCCTGCACGTCGGGCTGGAGGACCCCGACGACCTGATCGCCGACCTGGAGCGCGGCCTGGCCGCCTTCGCCGGCTGAGGTCAGGCCGGCATGGCCCGGTCCAGGATCGCCCGCACATCGATCGAAGCATCGTAGGCGCCATAGGCCATGCCCCGCTCGCCCAGCCGCAGGCGGCAGAAGGCCTCCGCGACCGGATTGTCCCACGCCAGCAGGACCGCCGCCTGGCTGGCCAGCGCCAGCCGCTCCACCGCCAGCCGCGCCCCCGCCTCGGGCGCGCCGTCGAATCTCAGGGCGTCCAGGAAGGCGTCATAACCCGCGTCGCGCCCGCGCTGCGCCTCCAGGAAACCGCGCAGCGCCTCCACCGCCTCGGGCTCGCGCCCCATGGCCCGCAGCACGTCCAGGGCGATGACATTGCCCGAGCCTTCCCAGATGGCGTTCAGCGGCGACTGCCGGAACAGGCGCGGCATCGGCCCGGTCTCGACATAGCCGGCCCCGCCCAGGCTCTCCATCGCCTCGTAGATCATCCCCGGCGCGCGCTTGCACACCCAGTATTTGGCGATGGGCGTCAGCAGCCGCGCCAGCGGATCGTCCTGGTCGAACGCCTGGGCCAGCCGCAGGCCCAGGGCCGTCGCCGCCTCGCTCTCCACCGCCAGGTCGGCCAGGACGGCGGCCATCATCGGCTGGTCGATCAGCCGCTTCTGGAAGGCGGACCGATGCGCCGCGTGCCACACGCCTTGCGCCAGCGCCCCGCGCATCTGCTGGGCCGAGCCCAGCACGCAGTCCAGCCGCGTGTGCTGGACCATGCGGATGATGGTGGCGACGCCGCGCCCTTCCGGCCCCAGCCGCCGCGCCAGGGCGCCGTGATACTCCACCTCCGACGAGGCGTTGGACCGGTCGCCCATCTTGTCCTTCAGCCGCATGACACGGAACCCCGCGTTGCGCGCCCCGTCCGGCGTCCAGCGCGGCAGCAGGAAGCACGTCAGCCCGCCCGGCGCATAGGCCAGCGTCAGGAAGGCGTCGCACATCGGCGCCGAGCAGAACCACTTGTGTCCCGTCAGACTGTACCAGCCGTCCTCGCCTGTCGGCTCGGCGCGGGTGGTGTTGGCGCGCACGTCCGAACCGCCCTGCTTCTCGGTCATCGCCATGCCGAGGGTGACGCCGGCCTTGTCCGCCGCCGGCCTTGCCGCCGGATCGTAGCGCCCCGCCAGGATGCGCGGCGTCCATTCGGCCGCGACCTCGGGTTCGGCCTGCAAGGCCGGGACCGCCGCATAGGTCATGGTCATCGGACAGGTCGTCCCCGAATCCGCCTGGGCCGTCAGGAACAGGATCGCCGCATGCGCCACATGCCCGGCCGCCGTCCCGTCCCACGCCGCCGCCGCGAAGCCGTTGTCCAGCCCCAGGGCCATCAGCTTGTGATAGGCCGGATGAAAGGTCACCTCGTCGATCCGCCGGCCATAGCGGTCGAAGCTGTCCAGCACCGGCGGAACCCGATTGGCTTGCACGCCCCAGTCGATCACCTCGGCCGAGCCGCACCGCGCCCCCAGCGCGGTCAGCCGTTCGACATGCCCCGCCCCACCCGCCTTGATCACGGCTTCCGACAGCGCCAGGTCGCCCGTGAACAGGTTCACGTCCTCCAGCGGCGGCGGCTGGTTGGCGACCTCGTGCGTGTCGAGCTGCGTGATCGGACGAAGGGAAGACATGGCGGCTCCGGCGTCGATGACGGAGCAGCATAGGCCGTGCGGATGCGGCCCGAACAGAGGGTGTTGGCGCGCCCTGCAGGACTCGAACCTGCAACCGTCCGCTTAGAAGGCGGGTGCTCTATCCGGTTGAGCTAAGGGCGCTCGCGCCGGGCGCTCAATGCGTCCAGGACTGCTTGCGGTTGGAGGCGAAGTTGTCCGCATAGGCCTTGATGATGACCGGCGGCTCCTGCGGCTCGTGCAGGCGGAAGGGGATGCCGTGGCGCTCGGCGTAGGCGACGGCTTCTTCCTGCGTGTCGAAGGTCAGGCGCACCTGGCCGTTCATGTCGCTGGAGCTGGTCCAGCCCATCAGCGGGTCGATGGTGCGCGCCGAGGCGGGTTCGAACTCCAGGCGCCAGTCGCGGCTCTTGGCCTTGCCGGACTGCATCGCGGTCTTGGCCGGGCGGTAGATGCGGGCGAGCATGGCGGAAGGTCCTCTGGTCTCGGGCCGGCGACGAAACGCCGTCGCGCAGCCCTTACCGCGCGTCGAATGCGGGGTCCAGCCTAGCGTCTGTGGGGATTCACAGAGAGCGAAGAAGGGAACCGCACAGATGCATGAAGTCTCAATCTAGTTCTTACAGCCCACGATCCAGGCGTCGTAACTGGGGTGCTGCAGGCCGCTGACAGCGGGCGAGGAGGCGAACATCCAGCCCCGGAAGATCTGCCGCTGCTCGGCGCCCTGCCCCGTGCGAGGCTGGAGCGAGACGTCGACATAGGCGATCGAATCCTCGGTCAGTTCGTCCGGCGTCGAGACCTCGCAGGCCCGCACGCTGAAGATCAGGTCGCGGTTGAAACGGACCGGGCGGCCGCCGACCTCGACCTCGAACTTCATGGTCTGGGCCGTCACCTTGTCGATGGCCTGGATGACCGCGAACTTGCGGCGCTGACGGCGCGCCGGGGTCTGGGGCTGCTCGATCGCCTTCTCCGAGGGCGGAGCGGCGGCTGTCTCTTCGGCCTTTTCCTCGACGGCGGCGTCCTCGGCGATGACGACGGTCGGCGGCGGGGTGACGGCGATCGGCGTCTTGGGCGCGGGCGTCGCGGCCGGCGGCGCCTCGGTCGGCGCAGCCCTGGGCGCCGGTGGATTGGCCGTGCCGCGCAGGATGTCGCCTATGGGATCGGCGGACGGCTGCTGCTGGACCGGCTGGGCGTCGCGCGGCGCGTCCTGCAGGACGCTGGCGGTCACCGCCCCGGCGCCCGCGACGCCGAGGACCAGCGCGCCGCCCAGCAGGAGCCGCCTGGCGCTCACTCGGGGCTCCACGCCTGGTAGTCGCCTGTGGCGGCGGGACGCCGGGCCTCGTTGGCCAGCGAGCCCGGCGGACGCCAGGCCAGGGGGGTGCCGGTCAGGTTCGGCAGGTGCGGCTTCTCCCAGGCGCGGGTCTTCAGCGGCGCCTCGGTCGGCGGCTCGGCGAAGGTGTAGTGCAACCAGCCGTACCAGTCGGGAGAAACCTTCGACGCCTCGGCGTAACCGTCATAGATCACCCAGCGGCGACGGCGGCCGTCGTAGCTGATGTTGTCGCGGCTTTCGTAATAGCGGTTGCCGAATTCGTCCTGGCCGACCAGGCGGCCGCGCTTGGCGATGGTGAAAAGGGTTCCGATGGTCGCCCCGTTCCACCAGGCGAAAATCTTGTTCAGCACGTCTTCGACATCCACGCGAAAGCGGCCGCGGCGGGAGGTCCGGCGGCTGGCGCGATCATAGAAACGCCGGAGCGGTTCGTCCAGCGGCGGCGTTCCCCGCGCTCCACCGATATCTTGTGGGCAACCGGCCTGTCGGACACCATATTTATTGATGACGGCAGGCGTCGCCCCTTAATCTGTCCGGACGCCTAAGGGAGAACGCCGCCCGTGCGCTTTCAATCCGGTTTCGCCGCCCTCGCTCGCCGGGTCCCGATGGAGACCCGAGTCGTGGAGCGCGCCGACGGGGTCCAGACGGTCACGGCGCCGGCCGGCTGGACCGACCCGCAGATCGAGGCCTGGCTGGATGGCGCGGACCAGGACGCCGATCCCGGCGCCTGGCTGGACGGCGTGGTGGACGGCTGGTGCGCGCGCCTGGGCCGGACCGGGCGCGACCAGGGGGTCTTCGCCGACGCCGACGAGATGCGGACCTTCGTCGAGGCGCTCGCCGCCACCGTGCGGCTGGGCCTGGCCGCGCCGGCCCGCGGCCGCACGATCGGGGGCCGCGTCGACCTGATCGACCCCGCCGCGACGGGGCGGC
>JAEWDF010000072.1 GCA_023390245.1 Pseudomonadota bacterium | reverse complement strand
GTCCCGCCCGGCTGCAGCCGCCGCCGGACGTCGAACCGCTCCAGGTCGCCGCCGCGCCGCCCGGCCCACCCCTTCCGTTGATCGGCGCGGGCGCCCTGGCCGGCGCCGCCCATGTGGGCCAGGGCGTTGGCGGAGGCGGCGGAGGAACGGGCTCGGGAGCCGGCGGCTCTGGCTCCGGCGGCGGTTGCGACATGCTCCAGCGGGTGCAGGACGCCCTGCGCCGCAACGCCGGCGTCAAGGGCGCGGTCGAGGCCGCCCACCGCGACCTGCACGCAGCCGGCAAGGCCATCCAGGTCTGGAACGGCGACTGGCTGCAAAGCCAGGGCCAGGCCGGCAAGGGGCTGGCCGGCGTGCGCCAGGCCATCGCGCTGGAGGTCGCCTTCGCCCCCGCCGAATGCCGCACCCAGGCGATGAGCGGCCTGGCCGTCGTCTCTCTGGACGACAGCGCGAACGGCGCCAAGCTGGCCTTGGGAACCCGCCGCTGGCGCTGGTCGGACCTTCTGGGCCTGGGCTAGGCGCGCGGCCCGAACAGCACCACGGCCGCGCCGACCAGGCAGATCGCCCCGCCCAGCACGTCCCAGCGGTCCGGCGCCGTCTTCTCCACCAGCGCCATCCAGGCCAGGGAGGCGCAGATATAGACCCCGCCATAGGCTGCGAACGCCCGTCCCGCCGCATCCGTCGGCGCCAGCGTCAGCAGCCAGGCGAAGACGATCAGGCTGGCCACGCCCGGCGCCAGCCACAGCGGCGACCGCCCCAGCTTCAGCCAGGCCCAGAAGGCGAAACACCCGCCGATCTCGGCCAGCGCCGCCAGTGGATAGATGAGGGCCAGCTTCACTCGCCGCTCTTGGCCTTCTGCGCCGCCAGCTTGGCCAGCACCCGGCCGCGGCCCTTGGCCAGGGCGTGGATCACGCCGCGGAAGGTGGCGACCTCCTGCTCGGTGAAGGCGGCGCGACCCAGCATGACGCGCAGGTTCTGACTCATCGAACGCTTCTTCTCCGGCGGATGGAAGAAGCCCCCCTGCTCCAGTTCGCTTTCCAGATGCTCGTACATGCCGACCAGCAGTTCGTTGGACGCCGGCGGCTCGCCTTCGCGGAAGCGCGGCGGCGGGGCGTCGAGCACCATCGTGCGCCACTCATAGGCGTTGATCGCCACCGCCTGCGCGAGGTTCAGCGAGTGGTGCCGGGGGTCGATCGGGATGGTGACGATGCCGGCGCACAGGGCGATGTCGGTCGTCTCCAGCCCGGCCCGCTCGCCGCCGAACAGGAGGCCGGTGGTCAGGCCGGAGGCAGTGTCATCGTACAGGATGCGGCTGGATTCGCGCGGTGTCCGCACCGGCTGGCGCGTCTCGCGCGGACGGGCGGTGGTGGCGAAGACGGTGGTCAGGTCGGCGATGGCGTCGGCCACCGTGTCGAACACCCGCACACCGTCCAGAACCCAGTCGGCGCCCGACGCCGTGGCCCAGGCGCGGTCTTGAGGCCAGCCGTCGCGCGGGCTGACCAGACGCAGGTCCGACAGGCCGAAGTTGGCCATGACGCGGGCGACCGCGCCGATGTTGTCGGCCAGTTGCGGCTTGTCCAGGATGACGACGGGCGGCGTAAGCTCGGCCAAGATCAGTCCTCGCCCACCATCGAGAGCCACGGATCGACCGCGCCGGCTTCGACCTCGGCGACCTTGACCGCCGGCCAGCCGATGGAGGAGCGGGCCGAGGCGCGCCAGGCGGCCGTGATCCAGTCGCGCAGTTCGCTGGCGCCGGCGGCCAGCCGTTCGGTGGCGAAGGCGGCGCCGCGCGCATCCCCTTCGGCGAAGCCGCCGGCCTTCTCCAGGCGATAGAAGGGGATCACTGTGCCGACCGTCGTGGTCAGATAGGCGACCGTGCGCGCCTTCATGTCGAAGCCGTCGGCGTTCAGCGGCGTCATGCCCGCCTCGATGGCGTCCAGCCGCGCCACGCGGCCGGTGAAGGCGCCTTCGAAGGCGGCGTGGGTCTTGCGGGAATTGGTGAAGCGTTCCGGGTTCGGATAGTCGCCCCAGCCGTTGAAGTGGATCGTCGCATGGTGCGGCTGGGACCCGTCGCCGACATAGTGGCCCAAGATGCCCGCATCGCGCAGGATCAGGGCTTCGCGGCGCTCGCGGTCCGCGCGGTACCAGGCGCGGCGCTCCATGTTCGTCTCGCGCGCTTCGGCGGCGTTCAGCACGCGCCAATAGGCGAAGTCGCGCTCCAGGTTCTGCCAGGCGTCCATCATGGCGTAGGGCAGCCAGCCCGTGTCGTTGACGCTGAGCCCCGCCTGGGTCAGGGCGGAATCGTAATCCGACTTCAGCCGCGGCAGGTCGGTCAGCGCCATGCCGCGTGCATCGAACACATGACCGTTGTCGTCCAGGTCGATGAAGTGAGCGGTGTCGCGTTCGCGGTCGTGCGGCTGGCCGGCGCCCTTCCAGCGATCGGGCTCGCGCGCCAGTTCGCCGACGTCGGCGACGGCGCCGGGGGTGCGCAGGAAGGCGGGCAGATCGTTCGGCAGGGCGCGCATCGCCGCCACCCCGATCAGCCGGTGCCCGGTGTTGCCCCAGGCGTCGACGGTGACGGCGGGCGCGGCGACAGCCAGGAGGGCCAGGGTGGCGATGACGAGACGTTTCATGATCAGGAACCCCACAACGGATCAGGCCGTCTAGCCCATCGCCGGACGCGCCTCCACCCCGCGAAATTTGCCGGATACGCCGCAGCTTCCTATATGTGGCGGACTCCCCGAGCCTTTTCGTCTTTCATTGGTTCACGACCTTCGGGGAGCGGCAGTGTGATTGCACCGTCTCCGCGTCCCTTGCGGCGCGTCAGTGGACGCTAGACCGAAAGGAAAACGCCAATGCGCGCCAATCGTCTCGCCCTTATCCTGACCTCCACCGCCCTGATCGCCGCCGGCGGTTCGGCCTCGGCCGCCCTGGCCCAGGACGCCGCGCCGGCGTCGCCCGCCGCCGCCCCAGCGGCCGGCGGCTTCACCGACCAGGAGCTGACCCAGTTCGACGCGGCCTACACCCAGATCCGCACCCTGTCCGAAGGGCTTAACGGCGCCCAGCCGAACGCCGACCAGCAGGCCCAGATGGCCGCCGCCATCGAAACCTCGGGCCTGTCGGTCGAACGCTTCAACGCCATTTCGACCGCCGTGTCGGGCGACCCGGAACTGGTCGCGCGCATCGCCGTCCTGAAGGCGCCGAAACCGGCCGCCGGTTCGGTCGCCGCGGGCGTCAGCGACGTCGAGCTGACCCAGTTCGTCAGCGCCATGGGCCAGATCCGCTCGGTCACCCAAGGCGTCGCCAACAACCAGCCGACGCCCGAGCAGAGCGCCCAGATGACCGCCGCGGTCGAGAACTCGGGCCTTGAGGTCGAGCGCTTCAACGCCATCGCCACGGCGGTGTCGTCCGACGCCTCGCTGCAGGCCCGCGCCGCCCTGATCGGCGCGCAGCAGTCCAAGGGCGTCAGCCAGTAAGGCTGAACCCGGCCTAGACGTCTGCGGGCTCGCCGCGCGTCTCTTCCTGCCGAAGGAGGGGCGCCGGCGGGCCCGCTTCGTCTTCGTTCAGCAGCCGGCCCTCGCGCCGCGGCGTGATGTAGGGCGCCGGCTGCGGCGTCGGGATGTTGCCGCGCATCAGCTGCCGCCCCGCCGTGACGCCGCCGGTCAGCTGCAAATCCAGCCGCGCGTCGTCGCGGCGGCGGACGTCGCCGACGGTGTCGGCCGCCTCATGTTCCTCCAGCCCCAGTTCGACCAGGGCGCGTTCGCCGAACTTCAGGGCGGATTCGAACGTCTCGCGAATCTGGTAGTCGACGCCCGCCTGGATCAGACGGATCGAATGCCCCCGGTCGAAGGCGCGGGCCATGACCTTGGTGGTCGGGAACTCGTGCCTGACCAACTCCACGATGCGGTCCGTCGCCTCCGGCTTGTCGACGCAGACCAGCACCAGCTCCGCCTCCTCCGCACCCGATGCGCGCAGCGTGTCCAGCCGGGTGCCGTCGCCGTAATAGACCTTGAACCCGAACTGGGAGGCGGCCTGGATCATCTCCACGTCGTTCTCGATGATCGACACGTCGACGTCGCGCGCCAGCAGCGGCTGGGACACCACCTGGGCGAAGCGGCCGAAGCCGATGATCAGCACCTGGCCGCGCAGGTCCTTGGCGAAATCGACATCGTCGGCGTCTTCCGGCGACAGCACGTGCTGGGGCAGGAACCGCATCATCGCCGCGCTGGTCAGCGGCGTTAGCGCCATCGACAGAATCACCACCGCCGTCAGGGCCGCGCCAGTTTGGGGCGAGAACAGGCCCGCCGCCACCGCCGCGCCGTACAGGACGAAGGCGAACTCCCCGCCCTGGGCGAACAGGGCCGCGCGCTCCACCGCCTCGCGGTGGCTGGATCGGAACAGGCGCGCGACGCCATAGATGCCGGCCGCCTTGACCACCATGAAGCCGATCACGCCGCCCAGGACGACGCGCCAGTTGTCGACCACGACCGACACATCCAGCGACATGCCGACGCTGAGGAAAAACAGGCCCAGAAGGATGGCGCGGAACGGCTCAACGTCCGCCTCCAACTGATGCCGGAAGGTCGATTCCGACAGGAGCACACCTGCAAGGAAAGCGCCCATGGCCATCGACAGACCGCCCAGCGACATGGCCCAGGCGGCGCCCACGACGACCAGCAGGGCGCCGGCGGTCATCACCTCGCGCCCGCCATAGCGCGCCAGGATGCGAAACACCGGATTGACCAGCCAGCGCCCGGCCGCCAGCACGCCGGCGACCGCGGCGACCGCCAGGCCCACCGTTCGCCACAGCGGCGGCGCATGCTCGTTGGCCACGCCGAGCACGGAGGCCAGAACGGCGACCACGGCCAGCAACGGCACGATCGCCAGGTCCTCCAGCAGCAGGATCGACACGGCCCGTTGGCCCGCCGGCCCGGCGATCTCGCCCCGTTCCTCCAGTACCTGCATGATGACGGCGGTGGAGGACAGCACGAACCCCATGGCGCCCACGAAGGCCGCCGGCGCGGGAACCCCGACCGCCATGGCCGCAAGCGTCATCAGCAGGCCGCAGACCAGCACCTGGGCCGCACCCAGGCCGAAGATGTCCTTGCGCAGCCCCCACAGCCGCTTGGGCCGCATCTCCAGCCCGATGATGAACAGGAAGATGACCACGCCGAACTCCGCGACGTGCAGGATGGTCTCGGGCCTCTGGAACAGCTTCAGGCCGAAGGGGCCGATGGCCAGGCCCGCCGCCAGATAGCCGAGCACCGAGCCGAGGCCGATCTTGCGGAACACCGGCACGGCGACGACCCCCGCCGCCAGCAGCGCAGCCGCCGCCCCCAGATCCAGTCCTGTCGTCGGTTCGGCCATGCGCGTTCTCTTGCTGAGACCGTCATTGTGGGGAGCCTGTGACCGAATTGCCATCGTGGAACGGCGCTGGCGCCCGACCGCGTCAAGGGCGCCACAGTTTCGCCGAACACAGTCCGCCGACTGTGCGCCGGGGGACGAGGTCACGGGAAGGATTCCATGTCGCATTTCGCAAGAGCCGCGGTCGCCGCCGTAATCGGCCTGTCGATCGCCGCGCCGCCGACGGCGCCGCTGGCCCAGACCCGACCGCCCAAGCCGCTGGACGGCGCCGCCACCCCGGCCGCGTGCGCGCGCCTGGGCTTCGACCTGGCCCCGCCTTCGATCGGTCCGAGGCCCATGCCGCTGACCTTGCGTCGTCACGCGCCGGTCGCCGCGCCCGCCATGCCGGAAAGCCGGGCGGACTACGCCGCGCCTCCTCCTCCGCCTCCGCCCCCTCCTGCGCCGCCGCCTCCGCCGCTTCAGGTCCGCGAGCCGACGACGGGCGCCGCGATCGTTCGACCGCCCCAGCCGCAATCGCAGCCCGACACGGAGCGCTATCCCGACGCCACGCCCAATCCGGTGAAGCGCACGGCCGAGCAGCCGGTCTCGACCTTCGCCATCGACGTGGACACGGCCTCCTACGCCAATGTCCGGCGCTTCATCGACGAAGGGCGCGCGCCGCCGCGCGACGCCGTGCGGGTCGAGGAACTGATCAACTACTTCGACTACGGCTATGCGCGCCCGACCTCGCCGGCCCGCCCCTTCGCCGTGACCACCGCCATCGCCGCCGCGCCCTGGGCGCCGGGACGCCAGGTCGTCCACATCGGCCTCCAGGGCTACGAACTGCCGCCGGGCGAGCGCCGGCCGCTGAACCTGACCTTCCTGGTCGACGTATCCGGCTCGATGAACAGTCCCGACAAGCTGGAACTGGCCAAGAAGGCGATGAACCTGGTCATCGACCGGCTGCGGCCTGAGGACACGGTCGCCGTGACCTATTACGCCGAAGGCGCCGGGACCACCCTGGCCCCGACTTCGGGCGTCGAGAAGCTGAAGCTGCGGTGCGCGGTGGCCAGCCTGCGCGCCGCCGGCGGCACGGCGGGCGCGACGGGCATGACCAACGCCTACGACCAGGCCCAGGTCAACTTCGCCCGCGACCGCGTGAACCGCATCCTGATGTTCACCGACGGCGACTTCAACGTCGGAGTCACCGACGACAAGCGGCTGGAGGACTATGTCGCCGACAAGCGGACGACGGGGATCTACCTGTCGGTCTATGGCTTCGGGCGCGGCAACTACCAGGACGCGCGGATGCAGGCGATCGCCCAGGCCGGCAACGGAACCGCCGCCTATGTCGACAGCCTGAACGAGGCGCGCCGCCTGTTCGGCCCCGGCTTCGACCGCGGCGCCTTCCCGATCGCCGACGACGTGAAGATCCAGGTCGAGTTCAATCCCGCCCGCGTCGCCGAATGGCGGCTGGTCGGCTACGAGACCCGCCTGCTGAACGAAGAGGACTTCAGCAACGACCAGATCGACGCCGGCGAGGCGGGGTCCGGCGCCA
This sequence comes from Pseudomonadota bacterium, assembly GCA_023390245.1. Lineage (GTDB taxonomy): Bacteria > Pseudomonadota > Alphaproteobacteria > Caulobacterales > Caulobacteraceae > Brevundimonas. The sequence continues at coordinate 28,131 of JAEWDF010000072.1, read as the reverse complement.
GCGTCACCGCCCTGTACGAGATCACGCCGGTCGGCGGGCCGGCGCGCCTGCCCGAGCGACGCTATCCGGACAACCGGGTCGGCGTCGGCGGCGGCGATCCGAACGGCGAGATCGGATTCATCCAGGTGCGCTACAAGCAGCCGGGCGCGGCCCGATCGGAGCTGATCCAGCAGCCGATCGCCAACCGCGTCTCCGGCCCGGTGAGCGCCCAGCCGCCCGAGGCGACGCGCTGGGCCCTGGCGGTCGCCGCCTTCGGCCAGAAGCTGCGCGGCGATCCCTGGATGGATGCGGACTACGGCTGGGACCGCATCCTTGAACAGGCGCAGGGCGCGCGCGGCGACGACCCTTACGGCGAACGCGCCGAATTCGTGCAACTGGTCCGCGCCGCCCAGGGCTTGCCGGAGCGGCGCGAACCGTAGCGCGTGGCGCCGGGAACCGCTTCCCGGCGCCGACGGTTCCGACAGGGCAGCGACCAGAAGGAATCCACCATGAAAATCCGCGACGTGATGACCCGCGACGTCCAGATCGTCCGCCCCGGCGACACCCTGCAGGAGGTGGCCCAGCGCATGGCGGGGGGCGACTTCGGCTTCGCGCCCGTCGCCGACGGCGACCAGTTGATCGGGACCATCACCGATCGCGACATCGTGGTGCGGGCCGTGGCGGCTGGCGCCTCGCCCACCGCCACGGTGGCCGAGTATCTGAGCCGGGACGCGCACACCGTGCTCGACAGCGACGATCTCAAGTCGGTGCTGGACCTGATGGGCGGCCGGCAGATTCGCCGCGCTCCCGTGATCGACAAGCATGGCCGGGTGGTCGGCGTCGTCTCCCTGGGCGACCTGTCGACCCGCGTGAAGGAGAAATACGCCGGCGAGACGTTGGAGGAAATCTCGCGTTAACCGCGCCGCGACACCGGCCGCTAACGCTCCGCCTTCATCCTGCCGTCCTCAGCGGAGGATCGGATGGCGCGCGCGCAGTTCCAGAAGGGGCAGAAGGTCTGGGTCGAGTGCGTCGGCGCTTGGGCGCATATCGAGAAGGTGCAGCCGGTCTGGGCCAAGGGCTTCGACGAGCCCGTGCGCGTCACCTATGACGTCGGCCTGGGACGCGAATTCACGGCCAGCGAACTGCTGGTCGCGGCCGAGGATCCGGCCCAGGGCGACCAGGAGACCTGGCGCCTGCTGCGCGCCCGCAACAAGTGGCAGGCGCCGGAGGATTGCCTGCACCATCCCTTCCCCGGCACCTATCCGGTGGTGGTGACCGATCACGCCGACTGGGGCGGCTGGCGCGTGCCCGGCGCGGAATACGACCGCGACCCCGACCGCATCGAATTCCAGGCCCGCCTGATCGCCGCCGCGCCCCCATTGATGCGGCTGGCCGAGACGCTGACGGCCCTGGTCGGCGAAAGCCCCGAGGATGCGCCGCCGGCCGTCCTGGCCCTCGCCCGCGAGGCCCGCGAGATCCTGCGCGGCGTCACCCACGTCCTGGCCCCGCCGCCGGAAAGCCAGTCCGCCGCCGCCTGACGAAAACACGCGCCCTCTCGACAGAATTCCGCGACGCAGCCTAGATTCGGCCGCCAGCTGATTTGTTCGGGAGATCGCCTTGCCAGGCATGGAGCGGCGCGAGAACCGTCCGGGACGTCGCGTCTCGGACCGCGCGCCAGGCGCCCCGGCCTGGATTCGCATCGCCATATTGGGCGTCACCCTGGCGCTGGCCGGCTATGTGTTGCTGGTTTCGCGCGAGGTGGCGCAGCCCGCGCGCGAGGCGCAGCAGCTGCGCGATCACGTTCTCCAGCTCGACGCCGAACTGCTGGCCGTGCGCACCGCCCAGGCCGTCCGCGACGGCGAGTCCGGCCTGGCGGCCGGCTGGTCCCGGCTGCGATCCGGGCGGCCCGCGATCGAGGCGGTCGAGGCCGCGCGGCGCGCAGCCCCAGGCGTCGCCTTCGCGGTCTTGGACGGGTCCGGCGTCGTGTTGGCTGCGGCGGGCGCCGCACCGGCCGATTTCGGCGGCCCCGGCGCTTCGCTCCACAGCCCGCAGGCGGATGGACGCCGTCTGACGGCGCGCCTGTCGCCTTCCCTGGACGCCGAAAGCGGGACCACCCTGCGTCTGGCCGACGCCTCCGGCCGCATCGTCGCCGCGCCGACGGCGGGCGAAGCGGGTCGTTCCGCCGCCGACCTGACCGGCGTGACGTCGGAGGAACTCACGCGCGAAGGCGGGCCGCGAACCCTGCGGGCGGGACAGGAATCGCATGCGACGGCCATCGCGCCGGCTGGCGTCGGAGGCTTCTATGCCATCGCCTCCCGGCCGGGCCAGGCCGCCGGCCTGCTGGACGACCTGTGGGTGCTGGCGGCGCCCGCCCTGCTCGGCCTGGGGGTGCTGCTGCTCTACCTGTACCACCGCTGGCGCACGGCGCGCCGCAGCCGGGAATGGGCCTCTTCCGAGAAGCGCTTCCGCATCGCGGTGGAGGCGGCGCGCTGCGGGGTGTGGGAATGGGACCTGGAGGAAGGCGAAGTCACTCTGTCCGACTACATGGCCGCCATGCTGGGCTTCGAGAGCGGCGGCGTCGCACCGGCCGAGGCCGTGATGGCCCGCATCCATCCCCGCTATCGCGAGGAGGTCGAGCACGCCCTGCGCCAGGCGGCCGCCTACGGCGCCTTCGAGGTCACCTTTCCCGTGCCGGGAGAAGCCGGCCGCACCCGCTGGATCGACGCGCGCGGCCAGGCCCGGGGTCCGCGCGGACAGACAGGCTTCTCCGCCATCCTCGGCGTGGCCCTGGACATCACCGAGGCGCGCCGCGCGCGGGCGGCGGCCCAAGCGGCCGAGAGCCGGCTGCGCGACGGGGTGGAGAGCATCTCGGACGCCTTCGTCCTGTTCGACCGCCAGGGCCGGCTGATCCTGTGGAACCAGGCGTTCGAGGACGCCTTCAACTTCGAGGCCGGCGTGGTCCGGCGCGGCGCGCTGAAGGAGGAGCTGAACCGGATCGCCGCCCTCGCGATCAACGCCGAACAGGCCCCCGCCGACGCCCGCGCCGGCCTGCGCGAGATCGAGCTGCACGACGGCCGCTGGCTGCAACTGTCGGAGCGTTTCACCTCCGAGGGCGGCTCGGTCGTCACCGCCGCCGACATCACCGCCATCAAGCGGCAGGAGGCGGAGCGCCAGCGCGCCGCCGACGCCCTGCGTCAGATGGTCGATCAGCTGGAGGCCAGCCAGGAGAAGCTGGCGCTGCTGGCGCGCAAGTACGAGGTCGCCATGACCCGCGCCGAGGCGGCCAACCAGGCCAAGTCCGAGTTCCTGGCCAATATGAGCCACGAGCTCCGCACGCCGCTGAACGCCATCAACGGCTTCTCCGAGATCATGGCCGGCGAACTGTTCGGGCCGCTGGGCGAGAAGTACAAGGGCTACGCCGCAGACATCCTGAAATCCGGCCAGCACCTGCTCAGCCTGATCAACGACATCCTCGACATGGCCAAGATCGAGGCGGGCAAGATGACCCTGCATTATGAGGCGGTGTCGCTGAAGGAGGTCTGCGAGGACGCCGTTCGCCTGATGCGCGGCAAGGCGCAGGAGGCCGGCCTGACCCTGGCGATCGAGGGCGACGACGTCCCCGACATCGAGGCGGACCATCGCGGCGTGAAGCAGGTGCTGCTGAATCTGATCTCCAACGCGGTGAAGTTCACCCCCGAGGGTGGATCGATCACCCTGACGCTCAACGGCTTCACGGGCCCCGAGGGCGAGGCGCGGGTCCGGGTCGCCTGCGCCGACACCGGCATCGGCATCGCGCCGGAAGACCTGACCCGCCTGGCCCGCCCGTTCGAGCAGGTCGAGGGCCAGCATTCGAAGACCACCCAGGGCACCGGCCTGGGCCTGGCCCTGACCAAGTCCCTGATCGAGATGCACGGCGGACGGCTGATGATGGAGAGCGAGCCGGGCGTGGGCACCACGGTCAGCTTTGACCTGCCGGTGCGCCGCCCCGCAACGGCGCCAGCCACGGCCGCCGACATCGCCCAGGCCGCCTGACGCCAAACTGGGGCCTTCCCCGCCGCCCCGGAACAAGGGCGCACAGGAATGTTTGGCCTAGCGTCGCCTCGTGTTCTTGCAACGCCTCGGCGCCTTGACGCCGCCGGGCGGACTCCCGGAGGTCGTCCTTGCACAGTCAGACTGACGGCGATCATCGGGGCCGCCAGTTTGGCGCACCCTTTATCGGCCGGAAGAAAACGCCCCCGCGTCCGTCTTCCCGCCGATGCTCGGGGGGGGGCAGGGTCCCTGAAGCGCCCATGTTGAACGAGCCGGACATTCCGCGGCTTGACCAAATGTGACGTTATCTCATAACAACACGCATCCTCTTGCCGAAGGTCTCCGTCATGCGCGTTTCCACCGCCTCGCGATCGCTGCTCCTCGCCGCCGCCTCTTCCGCCCTCGCCGGCGCGGCCGTCGCCCAGTCGGCGGACGGCCCGGCGACGCTCGACGACGTGGTCGTCACCGCCGCGCCCTACGGCGTCAGCCAGCGGGCCGCGATCATCGCCACCGATGTGGTCGACGAGCAGACGCTGGCGACCGCGCCCGCCGCCTCGCTGGGCGACCTGTTGAACGGACGTCCCGGCGTGCGCTCCACCGACTTCGCCCCCGGGGCCAGCCGCCCGGTCATCCGCGGCCTCAGCGGGCCGCGCGTGCAGGTGTTGACCAACGGCATCGGCCTGATCGACGCCAGTTCGGTCTCGCCGGACCATGCGGTCGCCACCGATCCGGCCGAATCCAACCGCATCGAGATCATCCGGGGCCCGGCCACCCTGGTCTATGGCGGCTCGGCCATCGGCGGGGTTGTCAATGTGCTGGACAACCGCATCCCCACCGCCATGCCCGAAGGCGGGATCGACGGCGTGGTCTCGGCCCAGGCCTCCAGCGTCGATGACGGCCGCGGCGGCTTCGCCCGCCTGACCGCCGGCGCCGGCCGCTTCGCCTTCAACGTCGATGCGGTGAAGCGCGAGACCGACGACTACGACATTCCGGCGCCCGCCGTGTCGCGCCGCTTGGCCGAGGCCGAAGGGATCGATCGCGAGGATACGGGCTCCCAACCCAACAGCTACACCGACCTTGAGGCCTGGGGCGTCGGCGGCTCCTACATCGGCGACAAGGGATTCGGCGGCCTGTCCTACAAGGAGACCGACAGCGAATACGGCACCGTCGCCGAGGAGAGCGTCTTCATCCAGTTGCACCAGAAGCGCTGGGACGCGCGCGGCGAATACCGCTTCGACGACGGTCCCTTCTCGGCCGTCCGGGGCTCCTACGGCCACGCCGAATACACCCACACCGAGTTCGAGGACGTGGGCGAGCCGGGCACCGTCTTCAACTCCGACGGCTGGGAAGGCCGGGCGGACCTGATCCAGCGCCAGCGCGACGGCTGGAACGGCGCGGTCGGCGTCCAGGCCCTGTCGCGCACCTTCGAGGCGATCGGCGAGGAGGCCTTCGTGCCCACGGTCGATATCGACGAACTCGGACTCTATACGGTCCAGCGGCTGGATCGGGGCGACCACGGCTTTGAGGGCGGCCTACGCTACGACCGCCGTGAACTGAAGGCCACGCCGATCGGCGGGACCGACGAGGTGAACCGCGAGTTCGACAACCTGTCCGCCTCGATCGCCGCCTTCCTGCGCCCGGCCAGCGGCCTGTTCCTCGGCCTCAGCCTCGCCCATAACGAACGCGCGCCGAGCGAGGTCGAACTGTTCGCCGACGGCGTCCACATCGCCACCGCCGCCTATGAGACGGGTGACCTGGACCTGGACACCGAGAAGGTCATGACCCTGGAAGGCACGGCCCACTACGACAGGGGCCGCTTCTCGGGCGACCTGCACGTCTACCACTCCTGGTATGACGGCTTCATCGACGAGCGCCCGACGGGCGAGGAATTCTATTTCGACGAGGAGGACGAATACTTCCCCGTCTACCGGTTCACCCAGACCGACGCGAAGTTCTACGGCTTCGAGGCGGAGGGCTCCTACGCCGTCTGGCAGGACGGCGACCGCAAGCTGTCGCTGGAAGGGGCCCTCGACTACGTCCACGCCCAGACCGACTTCGGGCCGGCGGCGCGCATTCCGCCCTATTCCATGACCGGCCGCCTGGCCTGGACGTCGGCCCGCTTCGACGCCAGCGCCGAGGTGCGCCATGTCGGCCAGCAGGACCGCGTCGCCAACGAATTCGAGCTGCCGACGGACGATTACACCCTGCTGAACCTGTCGGCGGCGGTGCGCCCGTTCGCCCAGCAGAACGTCACCGTCTTCGCCGAGGCGCGGAACCTGACGAACGAGGAAGCCCGCGAACACGCCTCCTTCCTGAAGGACATCGCGCCTCTGCCCGGCCGCAACCTTCGCGTGGGCGTCGCCTACCGGTTCTGACCAACCTCCAGGCGAGCGAAAGGCGGCGTCGTGGTCGACGCCCCTTTTTTCTCGTCCAGCGGCCGTTTCCGAAGCGCCGGGCCCGGCGACGGCGTCATGAGCGGCCCGGACCGATCCAACCGACGCATTCCATCGCCATATCGGCGATCGGCCTTGCTTTCCCGTGACTTCCGGCTAGGCAGGAACGCGATCCTGTATCCGTAATTTCCCCTAGCCGGAGATCCTCATGCCGCTGACCGGATTCCGCCGCGCCTCCTCTCGGTCGACGGTGGAGACATGGGCGGGGCTCGGTCTCGGGCTCGTGCTCGCCTTCTTCCTGCTAAGCGGGGTGGTCGCCTACCTCAATATCGAGAGCCTGCGGACCAACAATCAGCGGATCACCCAGACCCATACGGTTCTGGTCGCGCTGGACGAGATCCTGTCCACCGCCCAGGACGCCGAGACCGGGCAGCGCGGCTTCCTGCTGACCGGCGACGAGCGCTACCTGGAGCCTTACGAGACGGCCACGACAGCGGTGCAGGAGCGTCTCGACGCCGTCGCCGATCTCACGCGCGACAATCCGCGCCAGCGAGCCAACCTGGCGCAACTGACGCGCCATGTCGGCGCCAAGCTCACAGAATTGAAGGAGACCCTCGAACTGCGCGAGACGGGCGGGCCCGAGGCGGCGCTCGTCCAGATGAGGACGGATCGCGGCAAGATCGAGATGGACGCCATCCGCACCCGGCTGGCCGCCATGCGTCAGGAAGAGGCGCGGCGGCGTCAGGAGCGGCTCGCCGAGATGGAGACCGCCTATGCGACGGCGGTCGCCAGCGGCATTGTGTCCGCCCTGCTCGGCGCGATCCTCAGCGCCGCCGTCTTCCTGCTGATCCGGCGCAGCGCCCGCGCCCGAACCCGCCAGGACTGGCTGCAATCGGGCCAGGTCGGCCTCTCCGAGGCGATGATGGGCGAGCAGACCGTCGAACAGCTCGCCGACAACATCCTGGCCTTCCTGGGCCGCTACACCGGGGCCCAGGCCGGCGCCCTGTTCAAGGAAAACGGCGGCCATTATCGCCGCGTGGCGACCCTGGGGGTTCCCGCCGACGCCGGCGTCCCGGAACGGTTCGCGGTCAAGGAAGGCCTGCTGGGCCGGGTCGCCGCCGAGGGCCAGGCGATCGCTCTGGACGACGTGCCCGACGGCTATCTGGTCTTCGGCTCGGCCCTGGGCCGCGACACGCCGCGACACCTCTTGATCGCGCCCGCCCGCGCGGACGAGGCCGTCAACGCCGTCTTCGAACTGGGCTTCATGCAGCCCGCCGGGGAGCTCGTGGTCGCGCTGCTGGAACAGGCGTCCGCCTCCATCGGCGTCGCCCTGCGTTCCGCGCAATACCGCTCCGAACTGCAGGCCCTGCTGGAGGAGACCCAGCGCCAGGCCGAGGAGCTTCAGGCGCAGAGCGAGGAGTTGCGCGTCTCCAACGAGGAACTGGAGGAGCAGGGGCGCGCGCTGAAGGAGTCCCAGACCCGCCTCGAGCAGCAGCAGGTCGAGTTGGAGCAGACCAACAGCCAGCTGGAAGAGCAGGCCCAGGCCCTGGAGACCCAGCGCGACGACCTGGAGCGCGCCGGCGCCTCCCTGGCGCTGAAGGCCCGCGAACTGGAGCAGGCCAGCCAGTACAAGTCCGACTTCCTAGCCAACATGTCCCATGAGCTGCGCACGCCACTCAATTCGCTGCTGATCCTGTCGAAGCTTCTGAGCGACAACACCGAGGAGAACCTGACCGACACGCAGGTCCGGCACGCCCGCACCATCCAGTCCTCGGGCGAGGATCTGCTGACGTTGATCAACGACATCCTCGACCTGTCGAAGATCGAGGCCGGTCACATCGAGGTCCGGCCCGAAGCCGTCCAGATGCAACGGCTGACCGGCGATCTCCGCCAGCTCTTCCAGCCCGTGGCGGACCAGCGCGGGCTCGGCTTCAAGATCGAGGTGGCGGACGGCTGCCCCGAGGTGCTGGAGACCGACCGCCAGCGCGTCGAGCAGGTGCTGAAGAACCTGCTGTCCAACGCCTTCAAGTTCACCGAGAAGGGCGGCGTGCGCCTGGTCGTCCGGCCGGTCGAGGACGACCGCGTCGCCTTCGCCGTCGTCGACACGGGCATCGGCATCGCGCCCGATCAGCAGCAAAGCGTCTTCGAGGCGTTCCAGCAGGCGGACGGCACGATCAGCCGCCGATACGGCGGGACCGGCCTGGGCCTGTCCATCTCGCGGGAACTGGCCCGGCTGCTCGGCGGCTCGATCACCCTGGACAGCCGCCCCGGCGAGGGCAGCACCTTCACCCTCTCCATTCCGGTCGCCTATTCGCCCGAATACGTCGCGGCCCGCGAACAGCCGGCGCCGATCCCGCCGTCCGCCATCCCGGCTCCCGCGCCGGCGAAGGCCCGCGCCTCAGCCAGGGCGGCCATCGACGATGACCGGGATCGTCTCGTCGACGCACGGCGCGTGCTCCTCGTGGTCGAGGACGACACGCGGTTCGCCGGCATCGTGTGCGACCTGTCGCGGGAGATGGGCTTCCAGTGCCTGGTCGCCGGCACCGCCGAGGAAGCCCTGGCGCTGGCCCGCGAGTTCAGGCCCAGCGCGGTCGTGCTCGACATCGGCCTTCCGGACCAGTCCGGCCTGACCGTCCTGGACAGCCTGAAGCGGGACGACGCCACCCGGCACATCCCCATCCATGTGATCTCCGGCGAGGATCACGCCCAGACCGCGCTGTCGCTCGGCGCGGTCGGCTCTCTGCTGAAGCCGGTGAAGCGCAAGGACCTGGCCAGGGTGCTCAAGACCCTGGAGGCCCAGCTGACGCGCACGGTCCGTCGCGTGCTGATCGTCGAGGATGATGATGTCCAGCGCGACGCCATCCGCCAGCTCCTGTCCTCCGGCGATGTCGAGACGGTCGGCGTGGGTACGGCCGCGGAGTGCCTGGAGCAACTGCGCCAGCAGACCTTCGACTGCATGGTGATGGACCTGGCCCTGCCCGACGCCTCCGGCTTCTCCCTGCTGGAGACCCTGAGCCAGGACGGCGACCACGCCTTCCCGCCAGTCATCGTCTACACCGGGCGCGACCTGTCTCCCGACAGCGAGCAGCGGCTTCGCCGGTATTCCAACTCCATCATCATCAAGGGCGCGAAGTCGCCCGAGCGGCTGCTCGACGAGGTCTCGCTGTTCCTGCACCAGGTCGTGTCCGAACTGCCGCCCGAGCAGCAGAAGATGATCCAGAAGGCGCGCAACCGGGACGCGGTGATCGAGGGCCGCCGCATCCTCGTCGTGGAGGACGACATCCGCAACGTCTACGCCCTGACCAACCTGCTGGAGCCGCGTGGCGCCCGTATCGAGATCGCGCGCAACGGCCAGGAGGCGATCGAGGCTCTGGAGCGGTCTGCGGAGGATCCCTCGAAGGCGATCGATCTGGTGCTGATGGACGTCATGATGCCGGTGATGGACGGACTGACGGCGACCCGCCGCATCCGCGACGATGCGCAATGGGCCAAGCTGCCGATCGTGATGCTGACCGCCAAGGCGATGCCCGACGACCAGGAGAAATGCGTCGCCGCCGGCGCCAACGACTACATGGCCAAGCCCATCGACGTGGACAAGCTGCTGTCGCTGGTCCGGGTCTGGATGCCGCGGTGAGTCCTCTCGTGCCGGACACCGTCGAGGACATCGAGATCCAGCTCCTGCTGGAGGCGCTCCATCAGCGCTATCACTACGACTTCCGCCACTACGCGCGCGCGTCGATCAAGCGGCGCCTGCTGCAGGCGCGGGACCAGATGGGCTACGCCACCGTGTCGGCGCTGCAGGACGGCGTGCTGCACGATCCGGCCCTGCTGCCGCGCCTGCTCGGCTATCTGACGGTGCAGGTCAGCGAGATGTTCCGGGACCCGTCCTACTTCCTGGCCCTGCGGGAAAAGGTGCTGCCGCACCTGCGGACCTATCCCTCCCTGAAGGTCTGGGTCGCGGGGTGCAGCCACGGCGAGGAGCTCTATTCGCTCGCCATTCTGTTCCGCGAGGAAGGGCTCTACGACCGGACCCTGTTCTACGCGACCGACATCAATCCCGATGCGCTGAGCGCCGCCGAATCCGGGATCTATGCCCTCGACCGGCTGAAGACCTTCACCGCGAACCACCAGAAGGCCGGCGGCCGCTCGTCGCTCTCGGACTACTATACGACGGGATACGGCCGCGCCGTCTTCGACAAGACGCTGCGCGAGCGGGTGGTGTTCTCGGACCATAGCCTGGTCACCGACGCGGTGTTCGGAGAGATGCACCTGATCTCCTGCCGCAACGTGATGATCTATTTCGACCGGCCGCTGCAGGACCGCGCGGTCGGCCTCTTCCGCGACTCGCTGGCGCGACAGGGGTTCCTCGGACTGGGCGCCAAGGAGAGCCTTCGCTTCTCCGCGCACGCCGCGGCCTTTTCCGAGTTCGTCCGGGAGGAAAAGATCTACAGGAAGCGCGAGCCATGACCGAACCCGCCGTGAGAGCGGTCGTGATCGGGGCTTCGGCCGGCGCCATCCAGGCGCTGACCGCCATCCTCCCCGCCCTGCCCGCCGACTATCCGCTGCCGGTCCTGGTCGTGGTGCATGTGCCGCCGGATCGCAGCAACGTCCTGGCGCCCTTCTTCACCGAGCGCTGCCGGATCGCGGTCAAGGAGGCCGAGGACAAGGAGCCGGCGGTCGGCGGCGTCGTCTATTTCGCGCCCTCTGACTATCATCTCCTCGCCGAGAAGGACGGGACCCTGGCCCTGTCGTCCGAGGAGCCCGTCAACTATTCCCGCCCCTCGATCGACGTCCTGTTCGAAAGCGCGGCCGACGCCTATGGTCCCGGCCTGACCGGCGTCATCCTCACCGGCGCCAACCACGACGGCGCCCGGGGGCTGGAAGCGGTGATGCGGGCGGGCGGCGAAGGGGTCGTCGAAAATCCCGTCGGGGCCTACGCCCCGGCCATGCCGGAGGCGGCGTTGTCCGCCTGCGCCTCCGCCAGGGCGATGACGCTGGACGCGATCGCGTCCCATTTGAGAGGGCTGGCTGCGGCATGACGGACCTGGAACAGCCGATCAACTTCCTGCTGGTCGACGACCTCGAGGAGAACCTCGTCGCGCTCGAGGCGCTGTTGCAGCGAAACGGGCTGACCTGCCTGAAGGCGCGGTCGGGCGAGGAGGCGCTCGAACTTCTCCTCATCCACGATGTCGCGCTGGCGCTGCTCGACGTTCAGATGCCAGGCATGGATGGCTTCGAGCTCGCCGAGTTCATGCGCGGAAACGACCGGACGCGGCATGTTCCCATCATCTTCGTGACTGCTGGAAGCGCCGATGCGCGCCGCCGCTTCCGCGGCTACGAAGCCGGCGCCGTCGACTTCATCCAGAAGCCGATCGAACCGGACATCCTGCGCAGCAAAGCCGCCGTCTTCTTCGACCTGCACCAGCAGCGCCGCCAGATCCTGGCCCAGCGCGACGCACTGGAGACCCAGGCGGCGGCCCTGCGCAACGCCGATCGGCGCAAGAACGAATTCCTCGCCGTTCTAGGCCACGAACTTCGCAATCCGGTGATGGCGTTACGCGCGGGGGTGCAGCTCCTGGCGCGGCAGGACGACGCCGACAAGGCCGCCGCGATCCGCACGCGGATGGACACCCAGGTGCTGCACCTGTCGCGCCTGATCGAGGACCTGCTCGACATTTCCCGGATCGACCAGGGCAAGATCACGCTCAGCCTGGATCGCGTGTCGCTCCAGGCCGTCCTCGATTCCGCCGTCGACATCGTCCGCCACAAAGTCGAGGCGGGACGCCATACCCTCATGGTGGAAGCGCCGGACGAGGCGGTCTGGCTGACCGGCGACTTCACGCGCCTGGCCCAGGTCGTCAGCAATCTCCTCGGCAACGCCGCGAAGTACACGCCGCCCGGCGGCGAGATCCGGCTGACGGCGCGGCTCGGGATGGGCACCGTCGAGATCGAGGTGGCCGACAACGGGATCGGCGTCCCGCCGGACATGCAGTCCCGCATCTTCGACCTCTTCACCCAGGTGCAGGGGCCGGACGCCCGTTCCCGGGACGGGCTCGGCATCGGCCTGGCGCTGGTCAAGCAGCTTGTCGAACTGCACGGCGGCAGCATCGGCCTGCGAAGCGAGGGCCCGAACCTGGGCAGCGCCTTCATCGTCCGCTTTCCGCAGGCCGCTTGATCGGCCCTCGCCTTCAGCCCGCCACCGGCGCGGGCGGGGACTGACGCACCGCCATCTCGGCCTTCTCCGGCCGGATGTAGATGGAGGTGAGTTGCGGATAGGATCGCTTCAGTTCGGCCTCGAGCGCCTCCACCAGGGTCTCGGCCTCGCCCATCGACAAGGCGTCGTCGAAGTCGGCGCTGATCGCCGCGAACACCGCGTCCGGGGCGGTGTGGATGGTGCGGACGTGATTGACCGCCGTGATCCCCCTTCGCCGCTCGACCGCCGACCACAGGCCCGCCACCAGCGCCGGGTCCGCGCTTTCGCCGATCAGCAGCCCCTTGGCCTCCCGCGCCAGCAGCGCCGCCACCAGACCCAGGATCAGGCCGATGGCGATGGAGGCGACGCCGTCGATCCGGGGCTCGCCCAGGGCGTGGCTGGTCCACACGCCGATGGCGGCGATCGCCAGGCCCAGGAGGGCGGCGCTGTCCTCGAACAGCACGATGAAGCCGGCCGGGTCCTTGGAGCGCCGCACCGCCCGCCACCAGCCCACGCCCTGGCGCTTGCCGTCGAATTCGCGCACCGCGATGACCCAGGATCCGCCTTCCAGAAGGACCGCGATGCCCAGCACCACATAGTTGATCAGCGGGTCGCGCAGCGGCTCCGGCGACCGGATGTGGACCCAGCCCTCGTAGACCGACACCCCCGCCCCGACCGCGAAGATCAGGATGGCGACGACGAAGGCCCAGAAATAGAGTTCGCGCCCATAGCCGAACGGATGCAACGCGTCGGGCGGCCGCTTGGCCTTGCGCTGGCCATGCAGGATCAGGATCTGGTTGCCGCTGTCGACCAGCGAATGCACCCCCTCCGTCAGCATGGATGAGGAGCCGCTTATCGCCGCCGCCACGAACTTGGCGACTGCGATGCCCAGGTTGGCGAACAGCGCGCCGAAAAGGACGATGTTCGCCTTGATCGGATTGCGCGATTCCGTCCGGGCCTTGTCGTCCATGCCGGCGCTTCGCCTCCCTGGGCCGGGCGCGCGCCGGGCGGTCGCGCGTGTCCCGGATCCTGTCTCCGCCATGAACTCGCGGGAGGCCAGGTCCGTTTCAGCCCCCCCGGACTATTCCTGCGCCGGCGCATCCATCAGGCGGCGCGACAAATAGGTGTATTCCAGCGCGATCCGCCGGGCGGTCTCACGCAGGTTGGCGCCGGCCGCATGGCCGCCGTCGGTGTTCTCGTAGAACAGCACCGGATAGCCCAGGTCCTCGAGCCGGGCCGCCGCCTTGCGCGCGTGGCCCGGATGGACGCGGTCGTCCTTGGTCGAGGTGTGGATGAAGACCTCCGGATAGGGCTGGCCCGCGCGCAGGTTCTGATAGGGCGAATAGGCCTGGATCCAGGCGCGCTGCTCGAGGATGTCCGGATCGCCGTATTCGCCGATCCAGCTGGCCCCGGCCAGCAGCTTGTGGAAGCGCAGCATGTCGAACAGCGGCACCTGGATGACGGCGGCGTTGATCAGGTCCGGCCGCTGGGTCAGCATCGCCCCCATGAACAGGCCGCCCTGGCTGCCGCCCATGATCCCCAGCTTTGGCTGGCTGGTGATGCTGCATGCGATCAGGTCCAGGGCCACGGCCTGGAAGTCCTCGTGCGCTCGCTGGCGGTTCTGTTGCAGCGCCGCCTCGTGCCAGCGCGGCCCGAACTCGCCGCCGCCGCGCGTATTGGCGATGACATAGACGCCGCCGCGCTCCAGCCACAGCTTGCCGACCGTCGCCGAATAGCCGGGCAGAAGCGAACTCTCGAAGCCGCCATAGCCGTAGAGCAGCGTCGGGTTCGATCCGTCGAGCGGCATGTCGGCCTTGTGCACCACGAAATAAGGGATCGCCGTGCCGTCGGCCGAGCGGGCCTCGTGCTGCTCGACCGTCATGCCGGCCGCGTCGAACTTGGCCGGCATGGCCTTGACCTGTTCGACCGCGCCGGTGGCGGCGTCGGCCAGCCACAGGCTGGGCGGGTTCAGATAGCCGGTCACGCTGACGAACACCCGGTCGTCGGTCTCCGAGGCCGAGCCGACGCCGACCGAGACGTTCTGCGGCAGGTCCAGCGTCGTCTGGCTCCATCCGCCCTCGCCGGGCCGATAGACGCGCACCGAGCCGCGCACATTGTCATAGAGGGCGACGACCAGCGCATGGCGCGTGGCGTTGATCGCCTCGACCGCCTGGCGGTCGGTCGGGCGCAGGATCAGCTGGGCGGGCGTGGCCGGGTCGGCCAGCCAGGCCTCCAGCGGCCAGGCGACCAGGTCGCCGCTGCGGAATTCCTGGCCCGAAGGGGCGATCCAGTCCTGTTTCAGCGACACCACCAGCCGGCCGTCGACCAGGCCGTTGATGTCCGACTTGGCCGGCAGCGCCAGCTGGCTCAGCGTCCCGTCGTCGGCCAGCCGCCAGGTCTCGGACGAATAGAAGTCGACGGCGCGGTTGATCAGGACCGCCTTCACGGCCCCGTCGGCGTCGCGCAGCGTGTAGCCGGAAACCGAGACATCGCTGGACTGGCCGGTGAAGATCGTCTCGGCCTGATCCGGGGTCTGGCCGCGCTTCAGCAGCCGGACGGTCATCGGATAGCCGGAATCGGTCAGGGTGCCGGGGCCGAAGTCGCGCGAGACCAGCAGCGTGTCCCTGTCGATCCAGGCGGCGTCCCCCTTGGATTCCGGCAGGACGATTCCGCCCTCGACGAAGCGGCGCTCGACCGAATCGAACTCGCGCAGCGTCGCGGCGTCCTTGCCGCCATTCGACAGGCTGATCAGGCAATAGCGCTCTTCCGGCGCCAGGCAGGTCGATCCCTTGTAGACCCAGTTGGCGTTCTCCGCCTCGGCCAGGGCGTCGACGTCCAGGATGGTCTCCCATTCCGGCGCCTCCGTGCGGTAGCTGTCCAGCGTCGTGCGCCGCCAGACGCCGCGCACGTGGGCGGCGTCCTGCCAGAAGTTGTCGATCCGGCCATCGCGGGTGAAGCCGGGCGACGGGATGCGGTCCTGGGCCTGGACGATCGCCAGCGCCTGATCGTGCAACGCCTCATAACGCGAGTCCCCCTGCAGCACGCCCAGTGAACGGGCGTTGTGCTCGCGCACCCAGGCCATGGCCCGCTCGCCCTCGACCTCCTCCAGCCACAGGTAGGGATCGCTCGCCTCGCTGGTCGCGAAACCGGCGGCGGGCGGGGCGGAGGTCTGGGCCATGGCGCTCGAGATCAATGCAGAGGAGCCGAGGAGGGCGGCGAGAAGAGGACGGATCATGGGATGTTCCGGATGCAGGACCGCGCACCCTAGCGAAGCTTGACGGCCGACGATACCGGCGCTGCTCGACCACCGGGCCGAACCCCGGCTATCCTGCCCGCCTCCAGCATTTCCCGAGGAACAGGACCGCAGACATGAGCGAGGAAAATCGGATCACCGGACGCCTGATCGCCGCAGCGCGCGCCCTGGTCGGCGTCGGCCCGGCCGATTTCGCCGCCGCCGCCGGCCTGCCCGTCGAGACCCTGGGCCGGATCGAGGCCGGCGGCGGCGCGGCGGCGCCTTCCGCCTCTGAAGCCGACTCCCTGGCCCGCGGCCTCGACCACTTCGGCGTGATCCTCGTCGCGGAAGCCGACGGCATGGGCGCGGGGGTGCGTCTAAAGTTCACGCGCCAGGACGTGCGCCAGGTCGCCCGGCTGGAAAACGAGGGCGGGATTATCGGCGCGGACGACGCGCCCTGACGCGAACAGGCGGTCACCAGGTCCCACGGGTACTCTGCCTGAGAGACGGGTTCAGACGAAGACGTACGCTCGCCGTTTGCGATGGACCAAGGCCCTGACCTTGCGCCTCAGATCTCTTCCAACGGGCCAGGCGCGGCGTCGCCCCACGCCACCCGATAGCGCTTCACCATCGTCAGGTCATAGGGCTTGGCGAAGAGGCCGTTTGTCGCTCCGGAAGGCCACTGTCGCCGGCCCGGACGATCGGCTCGACGCCCGCCTGCCGGAACGTCTCGTATAGCCGCTCGCGCGCAACCGGATAGCCGTCGCAGTCGTCCAGGTTGAACGGCAGGCCCAGCTTAAACAGCCGGATGGAGCCTCATCCCCGCCCGACCTATTCGACGCAGCTCGAGGCGAAGCGGTCCCGGAAATCGTCGCGGGATTCCTCGGCCTGAAGGAATTCCGCCTCGCTGTCCGACCGCCGCTCGGCGTCGCGGCACCAGGCTGCGCAAATCACGGCCGGCGACAGTCAGGCTCATCGCTCCGCTTGGAAGGTCATGAGCTTTGAACTTGACTGTATGCTGACGCGTTCGGATCGCATGCCGAATGACAACCTGGCCGCCCCAACGCCCTGGTGGACCCTGGCCCGCGGAGACGGTCCGGTCCTCTCTACCGCCATCCACGACGGCCACGCGGTGCGCTCCGACCTCGCGGATCGCTTTGCCCTGAGCGACACCGAGCGCCTGCGAGAGGAGGATCCCTTCACGGGCAACGCTGTCCTGGATGCGCCAAATCACTTCATCGCTCATCGTTCGCGTTTCGAGGTCGATCTCAACCGCCCGCTCGACACCGCCGTCTATCAGACACCCGAGCAGTGCTGGGGACTAAAGGTCTGGCGTCGCCCCTTGACCGGGGATGAGGTCGAGCAGTCGCGCGACTATCACCGCCGGGTCTACGCCGAACTGGGGCGGACGATCGACCAGCTGGCCAAAGACTTCCCCGCCTTCGTCGTTCTGGACGTCCACAGCTACAACCACCGCCGCGACGGGCCGGACGCTCTGCCAACCCCTACCGAGCAGGCTCCCGACATCAACATCGGCACCTTCTCCATGCCGCGCGAGCGATGGGCGCATGTGGTCGATCCCTATCTGGCCTTCCTTTCCGACTACGACTTCGCGGGACGCCGCCTGTCGGTGGCCGAGAACCTGGCGTTTCAGGGCAAGGGCGAATGGACCCGCTTCGTCCACGACCGCCACCCCAGGCAGGGCTGCGCCATCGCTTTCGAGTTCAAGAAGTTCTTCATGGACGAATGGACCGGCGCCGCCGACCCGGCCGAACTGCACGCCATGCGACGGCTGGTGCGCGATTCCGTCGCCTTCCTCACCGACCTGATCGGGGACCGCCGTCCATGACGGAGCGGGAGGCATCCAGCGAGGCCGAATTCATCGCCGAACTGACCGCGCGCGTCGCCGCCGGCAAATCGGTGCGCCGAAAGCTGCCCGGCGGCGGCCGCATCCATGTCGACCGCCTCTTGCCCTTCGTCGTGATCCACCGCCGTCGCCGCACCCGCTCGGCCAGCGCCGCCCTGGGCGTGGCCAGCGCCAGCCCGGTCTACGCCATCTGGCCGATGAAGGCCGAGGACGACGCCTTCGCCTACGACCTGATTGAGAGCCTGAGCCGCACCCTGAAGACTTCGCTCGGCGCCTTCCTGGTCGTCGAACTCTATGACCTGCCGGTGCCCGAGACGGACAAGGCGGATTCCGCCGACCCCACGCCCTACCGCTTCCAGGTCGACGCGTCGGACCACGGCGACGCCCAACACGCGGCCGTGGCGCTGAAGACCGCGCTCGGACAGCTGGAACTGGAGCGCCAGACCCCGCGCATTGATCCCCGGCCTGCGGACCAGGATCTGGTCGCCCTGCCCGCCGACACGCCGCGTCTCTCGCTGGGCATTCCGCGCACCTATCGCACGCCCGGCGGCGAAGGGGCCTTTCCCGGCGTGCTGCACGATCTCCAGACCGGGGTGCTGGACGCCCTGCTGCATGCGCTGTGCGGCGTCGTCGCCGCCTCCAGCCTGCCCACGCCTGTCCACTACCGCGCCCTAGGCCGTCGCGGCTTCATCCGCGCCGCCCGGCATGTGGATCATCAGCTGGCCGAGGTCGCCGGCCGCTTCGACTTCCTGCTCTCGGTCTCGCCGATCAACACCGCCCAGGCCTGGGAGACCTTTCGCGGCGGCGGCAAGGATCAGGAGCCCGTCTTCCACTATCGCCCCCTGACCGTGGACGCCTCGCGCGAGAAGCGGGCGCTCTACGCCATCGATGTGGACGGGGTCGAGGATCCGGTGCTGGAAACCCTGTTCCGAGAAAAGCAGCAGGAGATCGACCTGCAGCTGACCCTGCTCCAGTCGCGCCAGACCACGCGGTTCCGCGACGCCTCGGTCATGCTCTATGGCCGCGTCGATGACCGCCTGGCGGACCAGGCCGCCGCCGTCCTGGCCGCGCTCCAGGCAAAGGACCCGAACCCGACGGACGAGGAAGACGTCCCGAACACGGCCGACTGCCACGTCGTGCGCGACGCCGCCACGGCCCTGGTGGCCCGCTACCGCAAGCGTCTCGACGATTTCAAGGCGGACATCAGCCTGCGCGACGACGTCACCGGCCTGATGGTCTCGGGCCCCCGCCTGATGATCTCGCGTCACACCCGCATGCGGGCGACGCGGGTCGATCCGCTGTTGCAGCACGAGGTCAGCGTCCACCTCCTCACCTATTTCACCGGCAAGCAGCAGGGCCTGCAGATCTTCCGCTCGGGCCTGGCGGGCTATGAGGGCATCCAGGAGGGACTGGGCGTCTTCGCCGAGTTCGCCGTGGGCGGCCTGACGCGCGAACGCATGCGCCTGCTCGCCGCCCGGGTCATCGCCGTCCACGCCATGATCGACGGCGCCGCGTTCCTGGAAGCGTGGCGGCTGCTGACCGCCACCCACGGCGTGTCGTCGCGCATGGCCTTTCACGTCTGCGCCCGCGTCTATCGCTCCGGCGGCTTCGCCAAGGACTTCATCTACCTGCGCGGCCTGCTGGATGTGCTGGACTGGCTGGGCGCGGGGCGATCCCTGACGCCCTTCTGGTCGGGCAAGATCGCCATGGCCCATGTGCCCGTCATCGACGAACTGAATGAGCGCGGCTTCCTGCGCCCGCCCGCCGTCACCCCCGAATTTCTCGACCGCGAGGACGCCCAGGCCAACCTCGCCCGCGCGGCCGGGGGCCTGACCCTCGCCGACCTGCTCTGAAAGGACCGCCCGCCATGCTGATCGCCTTCTTCGTCAACGGCCTCGACAGCGAACATCCGCACTACACCACCACCATCCTGGCAAATGAGTGCGTCCGACGCGGACATTCGGTGGTCTATGTCACGCCCGGCGACTTCGTGATCCAGGGCGACAACAGCATGCATGTGCACGCCACCTGCGTCCCGAAAAAGAAGTATCGCACGTTCAAGGAGTTCTTCGCCGCGCTTCAGGAGAACAGCGACAAGCGCCTCGTTCCGATCGAGGAGATCGACGTCCTGATGCTGCGCAACGATCCCTCCAACGACGCCGGAGAACGCCCCTGGGCCGAGGGCGCGGGCGTCCTGTTCGGGCGCGAGGCGGCCCGGCGCGGCGTGCTGGTCCTGAACGACCCCGACGGCCTGTCACGCGCCGTCAACAAGCTCTACTTCCAGGGCTTCCCCGAAGAGGTGCGGGCCGAGACCCTGATCTCCAAGACCGCCGCCGACATCAAGGCCTTCTCCAAGGAGCATGGCGGCAAGGTCATACTGAAGCCGCTCCAGGGTTCGGGCGGCCAGGGCGTCTTCGCGGTCGGGGGCAAGGCGGCGTCCAACCTCAACCAGATGATCGAGGCCATCGGCCGCGACGGCTATATCATCGCACAGTCCTACCTGCCCGCCGCCTCCAAGGGCGACATCCGGCTGTTCCTGATGAACGGCGCGCCGCTGAAGATCGGCGCCAAATACTGCGCCCTGCGCCGTGTCGCCGCCGAGGGCGACGTCCGCTCGAACGTCCACGCCGGCGGCTCGATGGAGCCCGCCGAGATCGGCGAGACCGAATTGCGCCTGGCCGAGGTGATCCGTCCCAAGCTGATCCGCGACGGCATGTTCCTGGTCGGCATCGACATCGTCGGCGACAAGATTCTGGAAGTGAACGTGTTCAGCCCCGGCAATCTGCATACCTGTTCCAAGCTGGCCGGCGTGCGCTTCTCTACGCCGATCCTCGAATCCATCGAGCGGAAGGTGGAGATACGCAAGGATCCTTCCTGCAATCTCGACAACCTCGCCCTGTCGGTGCTCTAGCCGACCGCTGTCAGCGCAGTCTCTTCCAGAGCCAACCCAGTCGGTGATCGCCGGGTTCGCTGAAACCGTTCGGCCAAGACGGGATCAACCCTGCCGCGTCGAGAGCCACCATGTCGTACCGCTGGGATCGACGACGCCGCCGCGCAGGTCCGGGTCCTGCTTGCGGATAGGTTCCTGGACGACCGTGCCGCCGGCCTTGCGGGCGCGCTCGAAACTGTCGCGGACGTCCGGAACATAGACGTGGACATGGGCGACCGCGCCGCTGCCCTTCCACTGGCCGAACATCAGGATCGTATCGTCGATCCAGACCTCGGCGTGCGCGATGCCTCCATCGTCGGCGCGGTGCACGGAATGGGGTTCGACGTCGAAGACCGCCTTGATGAAATCGGCCGCCGCCTGCGCGTCATCGACGATGAGGTACGGCGAAAGGCTGTTGTAGCCTTCAGGCTTGAACATGGTTTCCTCTTGGATTTCTCATCCAACGTTCGGTCCGAAGCAAGGTTCGGCGGTTCGGCGGCTCGGTGTTTGATCCCATGTTTTGATGGTGTGATCCTTTCATTGGAATGGAAGGAAGCCCTATCGGACAGGTACGTCACGGGAACGCCACGACCACGCGCGTCATCCGAGCAGCCTCTGGCTCGCCGCCGAAAGCGAAAGGCCGGCTGCGGCGGCTCCATGGGTGATGCTGCCCGCCTCTGCAATGGCCAAACCTCTCCGATCTTGCCTCGGTAGCTCTGCCCCGCCACAAAGGTCAGATCATGATTTCGATGAAAACGCGGTACGCTCTTCAGGCTCTGATTTTCCTTGCGCAGCGATTCCCGATGTCTGCGCCGATCAGCGTTATCGCGGCAGGGTCCAAGGCGCCCCGTAAGTTTCTCGAGGCGATCCTTCTCGAACTCAAGACCGACGGCCTGCTCAACAGCCGGATGGGACGCACCGGAGGGTATGAACTGGCCCGGCCCGCATCGGCGATCACGGTCGCGGACGTGCTGCGCTGCCTGGACGGCCCCCTCGCCCTGGCGCCCTGTGCGGCGCGCAACTCGACCCGGACCTGCCCTGGGTGCGAGGATCTTCGCAACTGCGCGATCCGACCAAGCCTGACGGCGGCGCGCGCGGCGGTGGCTGAGGTCTTGGAAGACCATACGATCGCCGATTTGGCGAAGGTTCCCGCAGCTCTCGCAGAGTTCAGCTAGGATCACGTTTCAGAAATCCTCTCCGAACTCCCCCTTGGCAGATAGGCATTTCTGCGTTCCCTTGCGATCACAGGCAGGGAGGACTGACCATGTTTCATCGTCGCGGACTGCTCATGGGGGGCGGAGCCTTCACACTGGCGGCGTGCTCGCCGCGCGGCGGGGGCGAAGCTGGGGCTTCGCTGCTCAACGTCTCCTATGACCCTACGCGTGAGCTCTATCGCGCCTACAACGGCCTGTTCGCCACCCACTGGCGCGATACGGGCCAGGGCTCGGTCAATGTGGAACAGTCCCATGGCGGGTCGGGCAAGCAGGCGCGCGCCGTCATCGATGGTCTGCAGGCCGATGTGGTGACCCTGGCGCTGGCTGCGGACATCGACGCCATCGCCGAGCGCGGCTTCCTGCGGCGAGGCTGGGCAGACAGCCTGCCCGACAACGCCTGCCCCTACACCTCGACGATCGTCTTCCTGGTCCGCAAGGGCAATCCGAAGAACATCCGGGACTGGCCTGATCTGGTGCGTCAGGGGGTGCAGGTTATCACGCCCAACCCCAAGACGTCCGGCGGCGCGCGCTGGAACTATCTGGCGGCCTGGGGCGACGCCCTGCGCCGACCCGGCGGCTCGGAAGCGACAGCGACCGCCTATCTGACGGAACTGTTCCGCCATGTTCCCGTGCTGGACACGGGGGCGCGCGGGTCGACGACGACCTTCGTGCAACGCGAGATCGGCGATGTTCTGCTGGCCTGGGAAAACGAGGCCTTCCTGGCGGTGGAGGAACTGGGACCGGACAAGGTCGATATCGTCGTGCCCCCCTTCTCCATCCTGGCCGAACCGCCGGTGGCCGTGGTCGATCGGGTCGTTGACCAGAAGGGCACGCGCACCCTCGCCGAAGCCTATCTGAAGTTCCTGTATGAAGAGCCTTCGCAGGTTCTGGTGGCGCAGAACTACTATCGGCCGCGCAACGCCGCCGTGGCCCAGCGCTTCGCCAGCCGGTTCCCGCAGCTCGAGCTGGCCACGATCGGCGACTTCGGCGGCTGGCCGGAAGCCCAGGCCAAGCA
Organism: Pseudomonadota bacterium; assembly: GCA_023390245.1. Taxonomy (GTDB): domain Bacteria; phylum Pseudomonadota; class Alphaproteobacteria; order Caulobacterales; family Caulobacteraceae; genus Brevundimonas. Next base: position 5,280 of record JAEWDF010000072.1, on the reverse strand, counting down.
TTTCGCCGACGGGGGCGTCTTCGACCGGATTTATCGGCCGAGCGGCGCGTGACGGCTGTTCCGCTTTTCCGACGATGGCGTTGGAAGGAGCCGAGCGTCCTGCCCGGCTTTGGCCTGACCTTCGGCTTCACCGTTCTGTACCTGTCGCTGATCGTCCTGATCCCGCTGGCCGCGCTGATCGTGCGGCCGTGGGAACTGGGGCCGGCGGGGGTTTGGGAGGCGGCGACCAGCCCGCGCGCCCTGGCGGCGCTGCGTCTCAGCTTCGTCGCGGGCGGGCTGGCGGCCCTGATTAACGCAGTGATGGGGCTGCTCCTCGCCTGGGTGCTGGTCCGCTATGACTTCCCCGGCAGGCGGGTCATCGACGCCCTGGTGGACCTGCCCTTCGCCCTGCCGACGGCCGTGGCCGGTATCGCCCTGACCGCCATCTATGCGCCGAACGGACCAGTCGGGTCGGTGCTGACCGACTGGGGCCTGCGCGTGGCCTATACGCCGCTGGGCGTGCTGATCGCCCTGATCTTCGTCGGCCTGCCCTTCGTCGTGCGGTCGGTCCAGCCCGTGTTGGAGGATCTGGATCACGAGATCGAGGAGGCGGCCGAGACCCTGGGCACCACGCCGTTCCAGCGGGCGCGGCTGGTGGTCCTGCCCGCCCTGCTGCCGGCGCTGATCTCGGGCGCGGGCCTCGCCTTCGCCCGGGCGGTGGGCGAGTACGGCTCGGTCATCTTCATCGCCGGCAACATGCCGCTGAGGTCCGAGATCGCGCCCCTGCTGGTCGTCATCCAGCTGGAGCAGTTCAACTACGCCGGCGCGGCCGCGATCGGCCTGGCCATGCTGGCCCTGTCCTTCCTGATCCTGCTGACGCTCAACGGGCTCCAGGCGGTCATCGCGCGGCGGGGCCGAGCGTGAGCGCCGTCCGCCGTTCCCCCATTCGCGGTCTGGCTCCGATCCTGATCGGCGTCGCCCTGTTGTGGCTGGCGCTGGTCGTGCTGCTGCCGCTCGGCATGGTGTTCGCCGAAGCCTTCCGGCGCGGGCTGGAGGGTTTCCTGCAGGCCTTCGACGAGCCGGACGCTTGGTCGGCCGTGCGGCTGACCCTGCTGGTCGCCGCCATATCGGTGCCGTTGAACGCCGTCTTCGGCCTGGCCGCCGCCTGGTGCATCACCCGCTACGAGTTTCGCGGCAAGGCGCTGCTGACCACCCTGATCGACCTGCCCTTCTCGGTCTCGCCGGTCATCTCCGGCCTGGTCTGGGTTCTGCTGTTCGGCACGGCCGGATGGTTCGCGCCGCTGCTGGATGCGCTCGGCGTGCGGGTCATCTTCACCGTCACGGGCCTGGTGCTGGCGACCATCCTGGTGACCCTGCCATTCGTGGCGCGCGAGCTGATCCCGCTGATGCAGCAGCAGGGCGCCGACGAGGAGCTGGCGGCCGTGACCCTGGGCGCCGGCCCGTGGGCCATCTTCTCTCGCGTCACCCTGCCCAACGTGCGCTGGGCGCTGCTGTACGGTGTTCTGCTGTGCAATGCCCGCGCCATGGGCGAGTTCGGCGCGGTGTCGGTTGTCTCGGGCCATATCCGGGGCCTGACCAATACCCTGCCGCTGCACGTCGAGATTCTTTACAACGAATATGACTTCGTCGGCGCCTTCGCGACCGCCACGGTGCTGGCGGGCCTGGCTCTGGTCACCCTGCTGATCAAGAGCCTGCTGGAATGGCGCTTCGCCGACGAACTGGCCGCCACGAGGCGACACTAGAATGCCCCTGTCCATTCAGAACCTGACCAAGACCTTCCGGGGTTTCACCGCGCTGGACGCCATCGACCTGGAGGTTGGGGAAGGCGAGTTCCTGGCGCTGCTCGGCCCTTCGGGCTCCGGCAAGACCACCCTTCTGCGCATCATGGCGGGGCTGGACCGGCCTGACGCCGGCGCCGTGGCCTTCGACGGCGAGGACTTCCTGGTCCAGACCCCGAGGCAGCGCCGCGTCGGGCTGGTGTTCCAGCATTACGCCCTGTTCCGGCACATGACGGTGGCCGACAACATCGCCTTCGGCCTGAAGGTGCGGCCGCGTGGACAACGTCCGTCCAGGGCGGACATCGCCGCGCGGGTGTCGGAGTTGTTGCGACTGGTCCAGCTGGAGGGGCTGGAGAAGCGCTATCCGGCCCAGTTGTCCGGGGGACAACGCCAGCGCGTCGCCCTGGCGCGGGCCCTGGCCATCCAGCCGCGCTTGCTGCTGCTGGACGAGCCGTTCGGCGCGCTGGACGCCAAGGTGCGCCGCGAACTGCGCCGCTGGCTGCGCCACATCCATAACGAAACCGGCGTCACCACAGTCTTCGTCACCCACGACCAGGAAGAGGCCCTGGACCTGGCGGACCGTGTGGCCATCCTGAAGGACGGCCGGATCGAGCAGGTCGCGACGCCGCTGGACCTGTATCAGCACCCGGCCTCGGCCTTCGTGCACGACTTTCTGGGCGGCGCGGTCCACCTGCCGGGCGAGGTCGTCGATGGCGTCCTGGCGGTCGACGGCTGGCGCGCGCCCGCGCCCGAAGGGTCGCCGGTCGGCCCCGTCGTGCTGGCGGTTCGCGGCGAGGATCTGATCCTGTCGGAAGAGGGGCTGGAGACCCGGGTTCTGACGGTCAGCCCGCGCGGCCCCCGCACCCGCGTCGGCATCGAGATCGAAGGACAGGCGCTGGATCTCGAGCGCCCAGCCCACGACCCCATTTCCGAACTCGTAGCCGGCCAGACGGTGCGGCTACGACCCGACCTCATCCACCTGTTCAAAGAGTGAAGTGTGCCGCCGGGCGCCAAGCCGCGCCTTAATATCCTACTGACTTGATAGATTAATGAGGCCGCCATGCGTCTGTTTTCGATCACCGTGTCCGCCGCCGCCCTGCTGGCCGCCCCCGCGCTGGCCCAGTCCGAGGACGGCCCGCTGACCTTCAGCGGCAGCGCCCGCGCCCGCTATGAGAGTCTGAGCGGCCAGTACCGCCCGGGCCGCAGCGCCTCGGACCAGTTCCTGTCGACCAAGCTGTCGTTGGGCGCCGAACTGGACCTGGGCGCGCTGTCGCTGGTCGGCGAACTCACCGATGCGCGGGGCTGGAAGGCCGACGAGGGGTCCAGCCTGTCGACGTCCGAGGTCAACACCTTCGAAGTCCCCGTCCTCCATCTCCGCTACGATGCGGAAGATTGGCTGGGCGACGGCTCGGAGACCGAGGTCCGCGTCGGCCGCTTCTATCTGAACCAGGGCTCGCGCCGGCTGGTCGCGATCAGCGCCTACCCCAACGTCACCACCGCCTTCACGGGCGCGTCGATCGACTGGAAGCGCGGCGACGACGCCTTCAGCGCCTTCTACACCCTGCCTCAGACCCGCCTGCCGTCGGACCTGCCGGCCCTGCTAGACAACCACCACGACTGGGACGAGGAAAGCGGCGACCTTCGCTTCTGGGGTCTGTTCTACGCCCGGAACAAGGCGATCGGCGACGCCACGGTTGAGGCCTATCTCTATGGGCTGAAGGAGGACGATTCCGCGGACCTGCCGACGCGGAACCGCGACCTGTGGACCGCCGGCGGCCGCATCGTCCGCGCCCCCGCCAAGAAGGCTTGGGACGCCGAGCTGGAAGGCGCGTGGCAAGGCGGCTCGGCGCGCAACTCCAACGCCGCCGCCGACGTGACCGACCTCGACATCCGCGCCTGGTTCGTCCATGCGGAGGCGGGCTACACCTTCGACGCCCCCTGGAACCCGCGCCTGGCGCTGATCTACGACATCGCCAGCGGCGACAAGGATCCGACCGACGACAAGGTCCATCGCTTCGACCCTCTGTACGGGTCGCGCACGGGTGACTTCGGACCCAGCGCTCTCTACGGTCCACTGGACAGATCCAATGTCAGCGCGCCAGGCGTGCGCATCCAGGTCAAGCCGAGTGATCGGCTGGACGGCTTCGTCTCCGCGCGCGCCTTGTGGCTCCAGGAAGCGCGTGACAGCTTCGCGCGCACCGGCGTGCGCGACAGCGCGGGCGGCTCCGGCCGGTTCGCCGGTTATCAGTTGGAGACCAAGGCCCGCTACTGGCTGGTTCCCCGATCGCTGCGGCTGGAGGTCAGCGGCGCCGTCCTGTTCGACGAAGGCTTCTTGCGCGAGGCGCCGAACGCCACGGGCCTAGGCGACACCGTCTACGGCGCCATCGACATCACCAAGACGTTCTGATCCAGAACGCAGATGAGCGTCCGCCCAGCCTCATGTGATCGTGATCGGCGTCGGCTTCAGCGGCCTGCTGACGGCGATCCATCTGCTGTGAAGCTGACCCAACGAGCGCGTGACCCTGGTGGAGCGCCGAAGCGCCCTCGGCCCAGGCACGGCCTATGACCCCGGCAACGCCGACCATCTGCTCAATGTCCGCCTGGACAGCATGAGCGCCTTTCCCGACGAGTCGGCGCACCTTTCGGAGTGGTTGGCGCGGCAGGCCAGCGGCGAGTTCATCACGCGCAGAACCTACGGCGCCCATCTGCGCGCCCTTCTGGATAAGGTCGTGCCTGACAATCCGCGTCGGCTGGGCCTGGTTCAAGGCCGGCGACCGCGCTGGACCGCATCCATGGCGGGCGGACGGTTGAGGGCCCTGATCGAGCGGGTCGTGCTGATGCCCGGCGACCGGCGTGGCGAGGTCCACGCGGCGCTCCACGGCGAGTTCAGAGCCATCCTGGACCGGCTTGGCGTCAGATACAGCAACACCCCCGAAGTCGAGGCTTCGAGGGTGTCGGTGTCAATGGGTGCGGGAGCAGGATTTGAACCTGCGACCTTCAGGTTATGAGCCTGACGAGCTACCGGGCTGCTCCATCCCGCGGCAAACGGCAGGAAATCGGAAGGAAGAACGGTTCGAGAAACTATGTGTCTGGTAGACCCGGCGGCGACCTACTCTCCCGCGCCTTAAGACGAAGTACCATTGGCTCTGGAGGGCTTAACGACCGAGTTCGGAATGGGATCGGGTGGGGAACCTCCGACATAGCCACCAGGTCAACCAGACACATAGTTTCTTGGCCTGTCAGCGCTGCGCGCTGCTTGAGACCAAGTGAAGAAGACATTGTCGGAGATCGCTTCGGTCAATGAAGCGATCATCGAATGAGTTTTGCTGAGAAACGATCAAACCGATCGGATTATTAGTACCAGTAAGCTACACGCGTCACCGCGCTTCCACACCTGGCCTATCAACGTGGTAGTCTTCCACGATCCTCAGCGAAGCCTTGTTTTGAGGTTAGTTTCCCGCTTAGATGCTTTCAGCGGTTATCTATTCCATACTTAGCTACC
>JAEWDF010000068.1 GCA_023390245.1 Pseudomonadota bacterium | reverse complement strand
CTCCTCGGCCGGGCGGCGCGGCGGCAGCCAGCGCAGCCCCAGCAGGATCAGGATGGTGGTGACGACCTCGACCAGAAGCTGGGTGGTGGCCAGGTCCGGCGCCGACAGCCAGACGAAGCTGATGCACGAGACCAGGCCCGTCCCGCCCATCAGGACCAGCGCGGCCAGCCGGTGGAATTTCGCCAGGCCCGCCGCGCCCGCCGCGCAGGCGCCGCCGATCAGCCAGAGGACGGCGAAGGCCGGATCGACGGCGGCCGGGAGCTTGTCCCCCGCCCCCAGCCGGGCCCCGCCGATCGCGACGACCCCGGCCGCCAGGGCGACTAGGACGATCAGCAGCACCTGGGGCTGCAGCCGCTCGCCGGGAAAGGACCGCTTGATCCAGCCCGGCGCGGCCTCGCCGACGAACCACAACAGCCGCTCGAACACCGCCTTGCCCCTGAGGCTCCCCAGAGGCGGCCGGCGCAGGGCCAGCAGCCGGTCCCGGAAGAGCCCATAGCCGGCCACGCCCAGGGCCAGCGCCCCCAGGCTCATGCCCAGGGCCGGCGTCGGCCCGTGCCAGACCGCCAGGGTGAAGCTCGGCGCCGTCTCGCCGAGCACGGCCGCGGCGGCGCGGCTCAGGCCGAAACCGACGGTGATGGCGGGCATGACCCCGACGACGATGCAGAGCAGCGCCAGAAGCCCGATCGGGACCACCATCCACAGCGGCGGCTCATGCGGCGTGCGGGGCAGGTCGGCCGGCGGCGCGCCGAAGAAGACCCCGGCGGCGAACCGCAGGGAATAGACCACCGAGAAGGCGGTGGCTGCGACCGCGACCGCGGCGGGCAGGAAGGCGACGATCGGCCCGTGTCCCGCAGGCAGGGTCTCCTCGAAGAACATCTCCTTGGAGAGGAAACCGTTCAGCAGCGGGACGCCGGCCATGGCCGCCGCCGCCACGGTCGCCAGCGCCGTGGTCGCCGGCATGTACCGCGCCAGGCCGTGCAGCTTGCGCAGGTCTCGGGTCCCGGTCTCGTGGTCCACCGCGCCGGCGGCCATGAACAGGGACGCCTTGAACACCGCGTGATTGACCGCGTGGAAGACCGCCGCGACCCAGGCCAGCGGGCTGCCCAGCCCCAGCAGGAAGGTGATCAGGCCCAGGTGGCTGATGGTCGAATAGGCCAGCACCCCCTTCAGGTCGTTCTGGAACATGGCGACGAAGGCGCCGAGCGTCAGGGTGATCAGGCCGACGGCGGTCACCACCATGAACCAGGATTCGGTTCCCGCCAGCGCCGGCCAGAAGCGCATCAGCAGGAAGACCCCGGCCTTCACCATGGTGGCCGAATGCAGATAGGCCGAGACCGGTGTGGGCGCCGCCATGGCCTGCGGCAGCCAGAAGTGGAACGGGAACTGGGCGCTCTTGGTGAAGGCGCCGATCAGGATCAGGGCCAGGGCCGGTCCATAGACCGGACTGGCGCGGATCTGGTCGCCCGCCGCCAGGATGGCGTCGATCTCATAGCTTCCGGCGACGCCGGCCAGCAGCAGCAGGCCCGCCAGCAGGCACAGGCCGCCGGCCGTGGTGACGATCAGGGCCATCCGCGCGCCTTCCCGCGCCGCGACGCCATGGTGCCAGTAGCCGATCAGCAGGAAGGACAGCAGGCTGGTCATCTCCCAGAAGACGACCAGCTGGACGACATTGCCCGACAGGACCAGCCCCGCCATCGACCCCGCGAAGGCCATCAGCAGGGAGTAGAAGCGCGGGACCGGGTCCTCGGGCGACATGTAGTAGCGGGCGTAGACGCTGACGAGCAGCCCGATGCCGAAGATCAGCATCAGGAAGATCCAGTTGAAGCCGTCCAGCGACAGGCCGAACCTCAGCCCCAGCGCCGGCGCCCAGTCGACCGCCCAGCCGAGTCCCGCCCCCTCCGTCAGCGGTCCCGAAAGCGCCAGCGCGGCGACCAGTCCCGCGAGCATCGCTCCGGTCGCCAGCCCCGCGGCGGTGTTGCGCGCATGAGGCGGCAGCAGCGCCGCCGCCAGGCTGGCCGCGAACGGCGTCGCCAGCAGCAGCGGCAGCCAGGCGTCAGGACCGGGCAAGGCGGCCTCCGCCGGAACGAAGGCCGGGGTCCTCGTCCGCTTCGAGCGCGGCTGTCGATGTCGCGGAGGCCAGGGGCATGTTCCTACTGAACTATCGGGATACGCCGCCAAATCAAGCCTCTTCGCATCCTCGCCCGCCTCCTTTGGGTCGCGTCGGGTTGACGCACGCGCTGGCGGCGGCGGCGTTCATGCCTAGGTTCATTGAACGCCGTCGAAATCCGCCAGAGGCGAAGGAGCATCGATGTGAGCCAGGACATGGCGACGCCGCCGAAAACGATCGTTCTGGCGACCGATCTCAGCGGCGCGGGCGACCGGGCCCTGGATCGCGCGGCGGAGCTGGCCCGGAGCTGGGACGCCGAACTCGTGATCGTCCACGCCATCGAGGACGCCGCGTCCGGCGGGACGCGGAGCCTCCCGTCCTGGCGCCGCTCGCCCGACGTCGCGCACCTAGTCGAGCGGCAGATCCGCGACGACATCCGGGGCGACGCCCCCCGGCTCCGTTTCCACATCGAGGAAGGCGCGCCGCTGAAGGTCATCCTGGAGGCGGTGCGACGGGAACAGCCGGATCTGCTGGTGGTGGGCCTCGGACAGGACGGGCCGCTCGGCGGCCTGTCGCGCACTGTGGACGAACTGTTCAGGCGGTCGCCGTCGTCCATGCTGGTCGTCAAGACGCGGCCGAACGGCCCCTATGCCCGCGTGCTGGTCGGCACGGACTACAGCGACGAGGCGCGCACCGGCCTGGAGGCCGCCGTGCGCCTGTTCCCCTCGGCCGAGCTGGCGCTGATGCACGCCTACGACATGCCGTATCGCAGCCTCTATCTCGACCCCGCCCTGGCCGAGCGCTTCGGCGCGGTCGAGACGGACACCCTCTCGACCTGGCTCGGAAAGGCCGACCTGCCGGATTCCGTGCGGGCGCGGATCGACACGCTGATCGAGCACGGCCCGCCCGAAGCCATGCTCGCCGCCTATGTCCGCGAACGCGGCGCGGACCTGACCGTGGTCGGCGCCTACGAGCGCGGCCGGCTGTTCCACATCGTGGTGCAGGGCGCAGGCCCCAGGATCGTCCACTCGGTCCCCAGCGACGTCCTCGTCGTCAGAGCCGACCGACCGCCCGACTGATCGGAGACGGTTTCAGGATCGCCGAAATGCCGGCGCGCATCCCGATCGCGCCATGATCGATCAGCCCGTGCTTTTTTGGTGCGAGGGTCCCGCTAAGGCGAACCCGGGCCTTTCGCCAAGTTCGCCCACGATTCAGCTGAAATTTGAATGGTGCGCCCAGCGCCTACGCCGAACGCACCATAACGTTACACTAGCAGTTCGTGGCCAGTTCTCCTTATCCGATCCCGGTTTTCAAGGAAGACAGAGTGAACGGCGAACGCGCGGGAGTCGCCACCGCTACGGCCCCTCATGACGTGACCCCCGGTGTATTCCGTGCCCTTGTCGCTGACGATGGCAGCGGGCCGGCCCGCTGCCGGATGACGGCGTCCAACTCCCGTACGACCCGCGCGCCCGACAGCGAGGTGTCGGCCACCAGCGCCAGGCGCTCGCGGGTGCAGTGGTCGATGACCGTCAGGATGCGGAAGCGCCGCCCGCCCGTCATCTGGTCAGAGACGAAGTCCAGCGATCACCGCTGGTTCGCGGCCAGGGGAATCTCCAACGGACGCCGCGTGCCCATCGCTCGCTTCCGGCCGCCGCGCCGGCGCACTGTCAGCCGCTCCTCGCGATAGATCCGCTGGACCCGCTTCCTGTTGATCGCATGGCCATCGCGCCGCAGCAGGACGTGCAGGCGACAATAGCCGAACCGCCGACGCGCCTGGGCCAGGGCCTTCAGCCGGTCGCGCAGGACGCCGTCGTCCGGGCGCGTCGCCTGATAGCGCACGTTCGTCCGATCGACGCCCAACACACGGCACGCCCGCCGTTCGCTTATCTCGTAGGCGGCCTGCACATGACCAGCCGCCTTGCGATAGCCGGCGGGCACCACCACTTTTTTCCCAGCAGGTCCTTCAGCGCCACGTTGTCCAACATCGCGTCCGCCAGCATCCGCTTCAGCCGGGCGTTCTCATCCTCGAGCGTCTTCAGCCGCCGAGCCTCCGACACGTCGAGCCCGCCGAACTTAGCCTTCCGTTTGTAAAATGGTCGC
>JAEWDF010000004.1 GCA_023390245.1 Pseudomonadota bacterium | reverse complement strand
CGGCGCCTCCGGTGCGCCCGACGGCCTGGCGGCGGCCGAACGGCCCGTGGTGACGGCCTATCGCATTCCCCTGTCGCTCAGCCCCCGGTCCCTGGCGCGCCAGTCGCTGGCGCGGGCGGCCCACGCCCTGCGCGAAGGGCGGGCGCTGGACGCCCAGCGCATGGCCCTGGCCGCCGAAGCGGTGCTGCGCATCGAGGCCCAGGTCGACTGGTGGCCCGACGAGGAGGACGAGATCGACGACGACGGCCGCGAGGCCCTGCTGGTCCGGTTCGTCCGCTCCATCGCCGTCGACGTGGCGGTCCGGCTGGCGCGCGGCCGGCCGCTGCCGCCCGCCTACGCCGACTACGAAAAAGCGCTGGCGGGCGACGCCGCCGTTGCGCATTCGACGTGATTTTCGTCCCGGCGAGACAGACGGGACACAGTCCCCTTGCGAACCGCGCGGACGCGACACCGCGTCGCCTTGCCAAGCTGCGCGGCGCACCCCAACTGCGCCTGATCCGGCCGCCCGCCGGACCCCCGACACAGGAGCCCCGATGACGCATGCCGACAGCCTGATCCTCACCCTGGTGGGCGGGTTCGTCCTGGCCTTCGTCTTCGGCATGCTGGCCAATCGTCTCAGGCTGTCGCCGCTGGTCGGCTATCTGATCGCGGGCGTGGCGGTCGGCCCCTACACCGCCGGCTTCGTCGCCGACACCGAACTGGCGCCGCAACTGGCCGAGATCGGCGTCATCCTGCTGATGTTCGGCGTGGGCCTGCACTTTTCGCCCAAGGACCTGATGCAGGTGCGCAAGGTCGCCCTGCCCGGCGCCCTGGTGCAGATCGCCGTCGCCACCGTGCTGGGCTGGGCGCTGGGGCGGTTCCTGCTGAAGCTGGGCGACACGGAGGCGCTGCTGATGGGCTTCGCCCTGTCGACCGCCTCCACCGTCGTGCTGCTGCGCGCGATGGAGGAGCGCAAGCAACTGAAGGCCGAGGCGGGGCGCATCGCCGTGGGCTGGCTGATCGTCGAGGACCTGGTGATCGTCATCGCCCTGGTCATGCTGCCGATGATCGTCGGCCCGGCCGGCGCGGCGTCGGACCTGGGGGCGCTGGGCGTCAACGTCGGCTGGACCCTGCTGAAGGTGGCGCTGTTCGTCGCCGGCATGCTGGTGGTCGGCGGCAAGCTCATTCCCTGGCTGCTGATCCGCATCGCCCACACCAAGTCGCGCGAGCTGTTCACCCTGGGGGTGCTGGCCATCGCCCTGGGCATCGCCTGGCTGGCCTATTTCCTGTTCCACTCCTTCGCCCTGGGGGCCTTCCTGGCCGGGCTGGTGATGAACGCCTCGCCGCTGGGGCACAATGCGGCGGAGCGGTCGCTGCCGCTGCGCGACGCCTTCGCCGTGCTGTTCTTCGTGTCGGTCGGCATGCTGTTCGATCCGATGATCCTGGTGCGCGACCCGCTGGCGGTGTTCGGCGTGCTGGCCATCGTCATCGTCGGCAAGTCGCTGGGCGCCCTGGTCATCACCAAGGCGTTCAAGCTGGACCGGGCGACCGCCTTCACCGTCGCCGCCGCCCTGGCCCAGATCGGGGAGTTCTCCTTCATCCTGGCCGCCATCGGGGTGACGCTGGGCGCGCTGAGCCGCGAGACGCACGACCTGATCCTGGCGGCGGCGCTGCTGTCGATCTCGCTGAACCCGTTCGTCTTCCGCCTGACCGACTGGCTGGGCGGCCGGCCGCGCCCGCCCAAGGGCCCCGTGTCCGAGACCGCCCCCGACGCCGCTCGGGGCCCGATCACCGACGCCGTTCCCGGCGCCCATTGAGCCGGGCGGGCGCCGCGCCTATCCTCCTCGCATGGACTACAAGCCTTCCGACCTGGCGACCCTGCACTACGGCGACGGCGAGTTCGTCGTGCTGAAGCCGGGGCGGTTCGTGCGCTGCGCGGTCACCGACCGGCCGATCCCGCTGGAGGTGCTGCGCTACTGGAGCGAGGTCCGGCAGGAGGCCTATTGGAGCCCGGCCGAATTCCTGGCCGCCAGCCGGAGCGCCGCATGAGACCGGACCGCCGCACCCTGGTCCTGGGCGCGGCCGCCGCCCTCGCCGCACCCGTTGCGCGCGCCCAGACGGCGCGCATGGGGCCGCCGCCGCTGGCGCTGAACGGCGTCTGGCGCCAGGGCGGCTTCGCCTTCGGCCGCACCGCGCCGCGCGCCCTGGTGTTCGTCGACGGCGAGGCGCTGAGCGCCGCCTCGGCCGACGGCCTGTTCGTGGTCGGCTTCGACCGCGACGCGCCCGGCAGCGTGGAGGTCGCCGTGCGCGCCGGCGGCCGCGAGACCCGGCGCGTGCTGGACGTCGCCCCGCACGCCTTCCCCTCCACCCGCATCGACGGCCTGCCGCAGACCACGGTCACGCCCACCGACCCGGCGCTGCTGGAGCGGATCCAGCGCGAGATCGTGCTGAAGTCCGAGGGCTTCGCCAGCCGCACCGACGACGACAGCTTCAAGGGCGGCTTCGCCTGGCCGCTGGACGCCTATCGCGTGACCAGCCTGTGGGGTTCGCAGCGGGTGCTGAACGGCACGCCGGCGCGGCCGCACTACGGGCTCGACATGGCCGCGCCCGCCGGCACGGCGATCCGCGCGCCCGCCGACGGCCGCGTCGCCATGGCCCGCTCGGGCATGCATTTCGAAGGCGGGCTGACGCTGATCGACCACGGCCAGGGGCTGATCACCTGCTATCTGCACCAGTCGCGGCTGGACGTGACCGAAGGCCAGCGCGTGCGGCGCGGAGAGGCCATCGGCCGCATCGGCGCGACCGGCCGGGCCACCGGCCCGCACCTGTGCTGGCGCATGAAGTGGCGCGACCGCAACCTTGACCCGTCGCTGATGGTCGGCGCGCGGGCGCCGGAAACCTCAGCCTGATCAATAGCCAAGCTCGAAACCTCACAGGTCGTTAACCAACCCCGGCATAGCCTTCGCCATCCACCGCCGTGCAGGTCGCCATGTCCGCCTTCCAGTCGCTGAACGTCCTGCTGGTCGACGACAACCAGCACATGCGCGCCATCGCCTCTGCGGTGCTGCAATCGGCCGGCGTGCGCCATGTGCGCGAGGCGCCGGACGGCGCCGCCGCCTTCGACCTGCTGCGCCAGCATCCGACCGACCTGGCCATCGTCGACTTCAACATGTTCCCGCTGGACGGGGTGGAGTTCACCCGCCTGGTGCGCAACAGCCCCGACAGCCCCAACGTCTATCTGCCGATCATCATGATGACCGGCCACGCGGAGAAGAAGCGCGTCACCGAGGCGCGCGACGCCGGCGTCACCGAATTCATCGTCAAGCCGATCACCGCCAAGGCCGTGCTGGACCGCATCAATGCGGTGATCTTCAAGCCGCGACCGTTCGTGAAGACGGATACCTACTTCGGTCCCTGCCGCCGTCGCCGGGACGTTGAGGGCTACGACGGGCCGTTCCGACGGTCGTCCGACGCCGGCCGGTCCAGCGCCGCATAGACCTCGTCGGGCCAGCGCTTGTGGACCCAGAACCAGTCCACCGGATGCTCGCGCACGCGATCCTCGACGAAGGCGTTGGCGGCCTGGACGCCGCGCAGGATGTCGCCCGCCTTGTCGCCGGTGTCGTGGACGACGATCGGCTCGTGAGCCGTGACGCGAAAGCGCACGCCCGGCAGACGAACGACCGACAGCGGCTGCATCACCGTGCCGAAGCGCAGCGCCAGCCGCGCCGCGCCGGGCGAGGCGTTGACCGGCTGGTCGAAGAACCGGACCTCCGGCCCCTGATTGTATTTCTGGTCGACCAGCAGGGCGATGGAATCGCCCCGCTTCATCCCGGTCATCAGTTCGCGCGTGCCGTCGCCCTTGGGCGCGAACAGGCGGATGCCGTACCGCTCGCGGCTCCGGCGGATCAGGGCGTCGACATAGGGGTTGTTGGCCGCGCGATAGGTCACCTGGCACGGCACGCCGGCGGCCATGATCACCGCCGCCATGACCTCGAAGTTGGCCAGGTGGCCCGAGATGAGGACGGCCGGCCTGCCGCCGTCGCGCAGGGCGTGCAGGCGCTCGATCCCCACCACCTCGACGCGCCCGCCCTCGGGCGTCAATTGGTCCATGACCGCCAGTTCGGCGAAGGTGCGGCCGGTCTGGTCCCACTGGTCCAGCGCCAGCCGTTCGCGTTCGGCGGGCGGCATGTCGGGGAAGGCGATGCGCAGATTTCGCATCACCGTCTTCTGCGTTCCCGTCTTCGGCCCCAGCGTCCGCAGCAGCCAGCCGCCCAGCGCGGAGGCCCGCTCGACCCCCAGCAGGCGCAGGAAGCCGAACAGCCCCCGAAAGGCCACGGCTTCCAGCCGCCAGGTCAGATCCCGGCGGAAGCTGACAGCACCATCGCCCCTGCGGCTGTTTGAGCGCGGGTCGGTTTGTTCACCAGGCAATCGTCAGTCCACCGTCCACCACAAGGGTCTGGCCGGTCACATAGGCCGACGCAGGGCTGCACAGATAGACCGCCGTGCCCGCGATTTCATCGGGCTGGCCGATCCTTTTCAGCGGCGCCGGATCGGTGACGGTCTTCAGCAGCTCGGGGTTCTCCCACAGATATTTGGCGAAGTCGGTCTGAACCAGGCCCGGCGCGATGCAGTTCACCCGCACGTTCGACGGCCCGTATTCGACCGCCAGGTTGCGCGCCAGCTGCATGTCGGCGGCCTTGGAGATGTTGTAGGCGCCGATCAGGGCGTTGCCGCGCAGGCCGCCGATGGACGAGATGATCAGGATCGACCCATCCTTGCGCTCAACCATCTGCGGGGCGACCATCTGGATCAGCCAATGGTTGGAGACGACGTTGTTCTGAAGGATCTTCTCGAACTGCTCGTCGGCGATACCGGCCATGGGTCCGGCGTAGGGGTTGGTCGCGGCGTTGCAGACCAGGATGTCGATGCGGCCGAAGGCGGCGTTGGTTTCATCCACCAGACGCTGGAGCTCTTGCTTGGAGGCGATGTTGGCGGGCACGGCGATGGCGCGGCCTTCGCCAAAGCGCCCGTTGATCTCGGCGGCGACCTCGTCGCACGGTCCGGCCTTGCGCGAGGAGATGACCACGCGCGCGCCGTGTTCCGCCAGCCGCTCGGCGATCGCCTTGCCGATGCCGCGCGACGAGCCGGTGATGACGGCGACCTTTCCGGTCAGATCGAACAATTCCATGCGCTTCCTTCCATTTCCGGCGGGGATATCTTGGTTCCCGCTCTAGCCGAACGCCCTTGATAGCCCGATACTCGGGCGATTCCATCCGGATGAGGGCCACGCGCCGAACCGATGCGCAACATCACCACGGGCTTCCTCTATTTCGCCTACCTGTTTCTCGGCATGACCGTGGGCGCCTTCCTGTGGCGCGCGGGGCTGGGCGTCGGCGCGGGCGTGGCGGGGACCCTGGGCGCGGCCGGGGTGCTGGGCGCCATCCACGCCGTCGTCACCGGCATCGCCGAGCGGCGCGCCCTGAAAAAGGAAATCGACCAGGTCCGCGAGGCGCACCGCCTCCTGGCCGACGCGATGGAATCCACCCAGGGCGCCCTGACCGAACTGGCCCAGGCGATCGAGAGCGGCGCCCTGACCGACACCAACGCCCTGACCGGCGAGGTGCGGATGCTGGAGAGCCTGGTCCAGCAGATGAGTGAAAGCATCGACCAGCGGCTGGCCAGCACGCCCCTGACCGGCGACACCTTCGAGGGCCGTCGCCAGGTGCAGTCGAACCTGCTGCTTCAGACCATCCACGACGCGCTAAGTGAAAATCGGGTGGACCTGTACCTCCAGCCGGTCGTCACCCTGCCCCAGCGCCGCACCATCTTCTACGAAAGCTTCACCCGCCTGCGCGACGCCTCGGACCGGGTGATGATGCCCGCCGAATACCTGTCGGTGGCCGAGGGCGAGGGCCTGGTCCCCGCCATCGACAACCTCTTGCTGTTCCGCTGCGCCCAGATCGTGCGGCGGCTGGCGCGCCAGGACCGCAAGGTCGGCGTCTTCTGCAACATCGCCCTGACCAGCCTGGGCGACGAGGCCTTCTTCCCCAAGTTCCTGGACTTCCTCAGCGAGAACCGCGACCTCAACCAGGCGCTGATCTTCGAGCTGGGCCAGGCCAATTTCGATGCGCGCGGCGCGGTCGAGGCGCGCAACATGGCCAAGCTGGCCGACCTGGGCTTCCGCTTCTCTCTGGACAAGGTGCAGACGCTGGATCTCGACTTCGCCGACCTGCAACGCTCGGACGTGAAGTTCATCAAGGTCGCCGCCGACCTGCTGATCGAGCAGTTGCTGGACCTGGACGGCGGCGCGCCGCTGCGCTCCATGCCCGACATCCAGGCGGCCGACTTCGCCGGCCTGACGCGCCGCTATGGCGTCGAGGTCATCGCCGAGAAGGTGGAGGCCGAGCGGCAGGTGGTCGACATCCTGGAGCTGGACGTCTCCATGGGCCAGGGGCACCTGTTCGGAGAGCCGCGCGCCATCAAGGACGAGGTGCTGGCCGAGACCGACCCGCCGGCCGAGTTCCTGCGCTCCACCCTGCGCAGCGCCGAACAGCGCCGCCGCTATAACTGACGTCAGGCCCTCCCGCGATCCCCAGGTTCATCCAGGGCACGCGCCGTCCGGTCATGAAAAAGGGACGCGCCATCGACGCGTCCCTTCTGCAATTCAGGTCCCTTGGGAACCAGCCCGAGGATGACGAATCCGGGCGTCAGGCTTCCGGCGCCCAGCCGCCGGCCAGCGCCTTGAACAGGGCGATCTGGTAGGTGGTCAGCAGGGACTCGGACTGCGCCAGAGCGGCCTCGGCCTGGGCCTGGGTGCGCTCGGCGTCCAGCACGATCAGGAAGCTGTCCACGCCGGTCTCGAACCGTTGGCGCGACAGGCCGGCGGCGCGGGCCGCCTGGTCGCGCGCCTCGGCCAGGGCCGCGCGGCGGTCCAGCTCATTGGCGTAGTTCGACAGGGCCGTCTCGGTCTCCTGCAACGCCGCCAGGACTGTCTGGTCGAAGGTCGCCAGGGCGGCCTGCGACCGCGCGTCCGCCGCCTCGATCCGTGCGCGAGCGGCGAAGACGTTGGGGAAGGACCAGCTGATCAGCGGGCCGAAGCTGAAGCGGACGTTCTCGTCGTCGCCCAGCCCGTCGCCGTCCAGGGCGGTCGAGCCGATCGAACCGCCCAGGCTGATGCTGGGATAGAGCGAGGCGGTCGCCACGTTCACGCGGGCGGCGGCGGCGGCCAGATTGGCCTCGGCCTGGCGCACGTCCGGACGGCGGGCCAGAAGCTGGGCGCCGTCGCCGACCGGGATCGGCTGCGTTAGCTGCGGCGGGCGGGTGCAGGCGGCGGCGGCCTGGTCGACCTCGGCCGGCGTGCGGCCGGTCAGGGTGGCCAGGCGGAACAGCGCCTCGTTGCGAGAGGCGCGCAGGGTCGGCAGGGTCGCCGCCGTCGAGGCCACCGCCGCGCGGGCGCTGGCGACCGACAGGCCGTTCCCGGCGCCGGCGTCCAGCAGACGCTCGGTCAGGCGGGCGGTGTCGCGCTGCAGGCCCAGCGTCCGCTCCGCCACGGCGATCTGGGCGTTGGCCGAGCAGGTGTCGGCGTAAGCGCGCGCTGTTTCGGCGGCCACGCTGACCTGCACCGTCGCAAAGGCCGCCTCGGCGGCGCGGACGTCGGCGCGGGCGGCGCGAATGGTGGATTCCACGCGGCCGAACAGGTCGATCTCGTAGCTGGCGTCCAGGCCGACGTCATAGACGTCGACTTCCGGCGCCTTGCCGTCCGGCCCCACGACGGCGGAGGTCGCCGCCGACGACCGGCTGCGGGTGTAGGCCCCGCTGGTCGAGGTGGTCGGCAGGCGGCCGACGCGCGCCTCGGACAGGGAGGCGCGAACGGCCCTGAGATTGGCGAAGGCCGCCTCCAGGTCGTTGTTCTCGGTGAAGGCCTGACGGATCAGGGCGTCCAGCGCCGGGTCGTCGTACAGCCGCCACCAGTCGTCGCGCGCCTGAGCGGTCGACACGGCCGGGTTGGCCGCGCCGACGAAGGCGCCCGTTCCTGCGGAAGGAAGATCGGCGACCGGCGCCTTGGGCCCGACGGCGCAGGCGGCGAGCAGAGCGCTGGCGGCCGACGCGGTCAGGAAGGTCAGGGTCTTGTTGCGGGTCATGGTCAGTTTCCAGTCCGTCCCGTCGCCGGCGCGGGGCCGTCCGGATCGGTGATGGGATCATGCGGCGGTCGGCCGTAGGTGGTGGGGAGCTGACGTTCCTTGCCCGGCGTCTTGGGCAGCTTGCCCGACAGCCAGCGCATGACGACGTAGAACACCGGCGTGAAGATCAGGCCGAAGAAGGTCACCCCCAGCATGCCCGAGAACACGGCCGTGCCCAGCGACTGACGCATCTCCGCCCCCGGACCCGTGGCCAGCATCAGCGGCACCACGCCCAGGATGAAGGCGAAGGACGTCATCAGGATCGGCCGCAGACGGGTGCGGGCGGCGGACACGGCCGCGTCGAAGCGGTTCATGCCCTCCTCTTCCTCCGCCTGCTTGGCGAACTCCACGATCAGGATGGCGTTCTTGGCCGCCAGGGCGATCAGCACCACTAGGCCGATCTGGACCAGGATGTTGTTGTCCAGGCCGCGGATGTTCACGCCGATCATGGCCGCGAGCAGACACATCGGCACGATCAGGATGACCGCCATCGGCAAGGTGAAGGCCTCGTATTGCGCCGCCAGCACCAGGAAGACGAACACCACCGACATCACGAAGATCAGGGCGGCGCCCGATCCGGCCTGCTTCTGCTGCAACGCCAGTTCGGTCCATTCGTAGGAGAAGCCCTGCGGCAGGGTGTTGGCCGCCATGTCCTCCATGACCCCGAGCGCCTGGCCGGACGACACGCCCGGCGCCGGCTGGCCCTGCAGTTCGGCGGCGGGGAACAGATTGTAGCGCACGATCCGCGACGGGCCGGAGTCCTCCCTCAGATTGGCGACCGAGCCGATCGGCACCATGGCGCCGGAGCTGGAGCGGGTCTTCAGGTTTGCGATATCGGCGATGTCGTCGCGCGCCGTCGGCTCCGCCTGCGCCGTCACCCGGAAGGTGCGACCCAGATAGTTGAAGTCGTTGACGTAGGACGAGCCCAGATAGACGCCCAGGGTGTCGAACACCGACGACGGCTGGACCCCCATCATCAGGGCCTTGTCGCGGTCGACGTCCGCCTGGATGCGCGGCGAGCCGGTGTTGTAGGTCGAGAAGACCTGACTGACCTGGTCCGGGGCCTGGGCGGCCGCGCCCATCATGGCGAAGGTCGCTCCCTCCAGCGCGCGATAGCCCGCGCCCGAGGTGTCCTGCACCATCATCTTGAAGCCGTTGCCATTGCCCAGGCCCTGGACCGCCGGCGGGGCGATGACGAAGATGTTGGCCTCCTCGATCGATCCGGCCGCCATGGTGATGGCGTTGCCCAGCATGACCGCGGCCTGCTCCTTGGTGCGCTCCTCGTGCGGCTTGAGGCGCACGAAGATGGTCGCGGCGTTGGAGCCGAAGCTGAAGCTGGAGCCGTCCAGGCCGGCGAAGGCCACGGTGCCGTCGACGCCGTCGGTGCCCTGGATGATCTCGCGGGCGCGGGTCATCACCGCCTCGGTGCGGTCCAGAGAGGCGCCGGCCGGAAGCTGGATGACGCCGATCAGGAAGCCCTGATCCTGTTCCGGAATGAAGCCCGAAGGCGTGGCCATCAGGCGCCAGCCGGTGACGCCGAGCAGGATGCCGTAGACGACCAGCACGATGGCCACCGTGCGCACAAGGCGCGCCGTGAGGCGGCCATAGCGGTCCGACAGCCAGTCGAAGCCCTCGTTGAACTTCCGCCCGGCCCAGCCGCCGTAATACATGACCGAGCCCCACAGGCCCGGCTTGCGGGCATGTTCATCATGCTCGACGTGCGGCTTCAGCAGCAGCGCGGCCATGGCCGGCGACAGGGTCAGCGACACGATCAGCGAAACGATGGAGGCGGCGGCGATGACGACCGCGAACTGACGATAGAAGATGCCGGGAATGCCGGGCACGAACATGGTCGGCACGAACACCGACACCAGCACCAGGCCGATGGCGATCAGGGCGCCCGACACTTCCTGCATCGAGCGGTAGGCGGCTTCCTTTGGCGTCAGGCCGTCTCGCAGCCCCCGCTCCACGTTCTCGACCACGACGATGGCGTCGTCGACCACGATGCCGACCGCCAGCACGAGGGCGAACAGCGACAGGGAGTTGATCGAATAGCCCAGCGCCAGCTGCACCGCGAACGTCGCCACCAGCGCCACGGGAATGGCCACGATGGGAATGATCGCCGCGCGCCAGGTCTGAAGGAAGACCATGACCACGATCACGACCAGAATGACGGCTTCCAGCAGAGTGTGCTGCACCGACTCCACCGAGGCGGCGACGAATTCGGTCGGGTTGTAGGGGACGGAGACGTCCATGCCCGCGGGCAGGTCCGCCTTCAGGGCCTCGACTTCGGCCAGCACGCGCTCGGCGGTGCCCAGGGCGTTGGCCCCCGGCTGCTGGACGATGGCGATGCCGACGCCGCGCTGGCCGTCGAAGAAGCCGCGGATGCCGTAGTCCTGGGCGCCCAGTTCGATCCGCGCCACGTCGCGCAGGGTGGTGACCCGGCCCTGTGCGTCGGTCTTGAGCACGACGTTGCCGAATTCGTCGGGATCGGTCAGGCGGCCCTGCACCTGCACCGGCAGCTGGAAGGCGGCGGCGCTGTTGGGGAACGGCGGCTGGCCGATGGAGCCGGCCGCGGCCTGCACGTTCTGGGCCCGCAGGGCGGCGACGATGTCGGGGCCGGTCAGGCCGCGCTCGGCCGCCTTGGCCGGGTCGATCCAGACGCGCATCGAATAGTTGCCGCCGCCGAACACCTGCACCTGGCCCACGCCTTCGATCCGCAGCAGGCGGTCGCGCAGGGTGGAGTTGGCGTAGTTGCCGACATAGTCGTTGTTCAGCGCGCCGCTGGGCGAGGTCAGGCCCAGGATCATCAGGAAGCCGGTCTCGGCCTTGTTCACCGTGATGCCGGTCTGGCGCACCGCCTCGGGCAGCCGGGGCTCGGCCAGGGCGACGCGGTTCTGGACCAGCACCTGCGCATCATCCAGGTCGGTGCCCGGATTGAAGGTCACAGTGATCGCCACCGCCCCGTCCGAGGTGGACGAGGAGGTGATGTAGAGCATGTTCTCGACGCCGTTCACCTCCTGCTCGATCGGTGCGGCGACCGTCTCGGCCAGGGTCTCGGCCGAGGCGCCCGGATAGGCGGCGTTGATGGTGATCGTCGGCGGCGCGATCTCCGGATACTGCGACAGCGGCAGCAGCGGATAGGCGAAGACGCCGATGATGGTGATCACCACCGCGATCACGGCCGCGAAGATCGGCCGGTCAATGAAGAAGCGGGAGATGTTCATGGCTTAGTCGCCGGAGGACAGGCTGTTGGCGAACGAGGCGCTGGAGGCGGGCGCGGCCTGGGTGACCGGACCGTCGGCGCCCTGTTGCGCGACCGGCTGGATGCGGCCGTTCTTCGGGGTGACCTTGGCGCCCGGCTGGGCGGCGCGTTGCAGACCGGCGATGATGACGCGGTCGTTCGCGCCCAGGCCGGACTTGACGACGCGCAGGCCCTGGACCACCGGGCCCAGCTCCACCGTCTTCGGCGTCACCGAGCCGTCGGCGCCGACGACATAGACGATGCGGCGGGCCTGGTCGGTGCTGATCGCCGAATCCGGCACCAGCAGGGCGTCATAGGAGCCGGCTCCCGCCACCTGGGCGCGGCCGAACATGCCGGGACGCAGCAGGCCGTCGCCGTTCGGCACGATGGCCCGCAGGCGGATCACGCCCGAACCGGCGTCGATGGCGTTGTCGGAGAAGTCCAGCCGGCCGGCGTGGCCATAACTCGTCTCGTCCTGCAGCCGGATGCGCACGGGCGCGCCCTGGTTCGAGCCGCCCTCGCGCTGATACTTCAGCAGCACGGCTTCGGAGCCGTCGAAGACGAAATGGATCGGACCGCCCGAGACGATGGTGGTCAGGACGTCCCCGGCCGACGATCCGCCGGCGACGAGGTTGCCGGGGTCGACGCGACGATCGGACACCCGGCCGGAGACCGGCGCGGTGACGCGGGTGAATTCCAGGTTGAGCTGAGCGTTGCGGACGGCGGCGTTGGCCGCCTCCAGGTTGGCCTGGGCGGCGTCCAGGGCCGCCTTGCTGGCGTCATACTCGGCCTGGGACACGGCCTGGGAGGCCAGCAGCGTCTCGTTCCGCGCCAGATTGGCGCGGGCCAGGGTCGCCTGGGCCTGCATCTGGGCGACCTGGGCGCGGGCCTGGGCCAGGGCGGCCTGGGCCGGGCGCGGATCCAGGGTGAACAGCAGCTGGCCCTTCTGGATCATCTGGCCGTCGCGGAAGTGGACCGCCTGGACATAACCCCCAACGCGGGCGCGCACGTCGACGGTCTCGACGGCCTCGAACCGGCCGGTGAATTCATCCCAGTCGACGACCTTCTGGTGCAGCGGCGTGGCCACCGTGACCGGCGGCGCGGCCGGCCCTTGGGCCTCCGACCGTTGCGAACATCCATAGAGCGCGCCCGTCACCATGACGGACACGGCGGCGATCTTCAGCCTGCGCATCAGCGCGATCTCCCTGTCGGAGGCAATACCCTGTGAGCGGACCCGAACCTATGGGGAGTCGGCCGGTCAACGCCTGGTGACTTAATGGTGAGGTCGGCGGCGCTTGTCAACAAGCGTTGACAAAGCCATATGTGATCTACGGTTATTATCCACCACGGAGCGTCGCCCGCCTTGTTGTGTCCCGGCCCCCGCCCGAGAAACGCCGCCGCCACGCGGACGGCCATTCTCGACGCCGCGCGAGAGCGCTTCGCCGCCGAGAGCTACGACGATGTCGGCATGCGCGACATCGCCCGCGACGTCGGCGTCGACGCGGCCCTGATCAGCCGTTACTTCGGCTCCAAGGACGAACTGTTCCTGTCCGCCCTGGAGAGCTGCGGCGACGGCAGCGCCCTGATGCAGGGCGACAAGGCGGACTTCGGCCGGCGCGTGGCGCACGAGATCGTCTATGAGCCCAAGAAGGCCGACAAGCTGAAGGGCATGTCGATCATGCTGCGCTCGATCGGCTCGACCCGCGCGTCCGAAATGGTCCAGACCACCTGCGCCGCGCGCTTCTTCAGCCCGCTGGAGGAATGGCTCAGCGGCCCCGACGCCGCCGTCCGCGCCCGGCTGATGGCCGGCTTCATCATGGGCATGTCGATCAGCCGCGAGCTGGGAGGCGGCTCCTTCGGGCTGCAAGCGGACGAGTGCGAACGCATGCGCGACCGCCTGGCGGGCATCCTTCAGGCCCTGATCGACAACTGACACCGTTCCGCAATTAGAATGGGCGCGGAGATCGCTCTCCGCGCCCCTTCCTCGTGTCCGGCGCGCGCCTCAATGGGGCGAGACGGCCGCCTCCACGTCGCCGCGCGGCTGGGTGCGGACGCAGGCGATGGCGAAGACCGTCAACCCGACATAGCCCAGCAGCGGCACCAGGAAGGCCGGCGACAGATGGCCGGCGCTGTCGCCGATCCGCGCCGCGACCTGCGGCAGCAGGGCGCCGCCGATGATGCCGAACACCAGCAGGCCCGAGGTGGCCGAGGTGGGGGCGGAGGACCGCTCCAGCGTCAGGGTGAAGATGGTCGGGAACATGATGGAGTTGAACAGGCCGATGGACAGGGCCGCATAGGCCGCCGTCGCCCCGCCCGTGCGGGTCACGACCAGGCAGAGCAGCCCGGCCACGACGGTGCAGAAGGCCAGCACCACGCCGGCGCGCACACGCGTCAGCACGGCCGAGCCGATGAAGCGACCGACCATGGCGCCGCCCCAGTACAGGGCCACCATCTTACCCGCCGTCTCGATCGGCGCGTCCAGGGAATCGGGGCTGTTGAGGAAGTTGGTCAGCATGCCGCCGATGGCGACTTCCGAACCGACGTAGAGGAAGATGGCCAGGGCCCCGAAGATCGCCCAGGGCGAGGACAGCGCCTTCAGCGGCGAAGCGGGCTTGCCGGTCGTGGCCGGCGCGGCGGCGTTGATCCGCTTGCGCGCCGTGAAGATGAAGACGGCGATCAGGGCGAAGAAGGCGCCCATGCCCAGGAAGGCCATGTCGATGCTGCGCAGCGACTGGCCGCGCGACGCAGCCGTGACCACGGCCCCGGCCGCGAAGACCCCGCCGGTCAGCAGCACGTGCGAGCCCAGCCACGGCCCGATGGTGGTGCCCAGGGAGTTGAACGCCTGAGACAGGTTCAGGCGGGTGTGGGCGCCCTTGCGGCTGCCCAGCTCGGCGACCAGCGGATTGGCGGCCACCTGCAGCAGGGTCACGCCGGAGGCGATGACGAACAGGGCCAGCAGCACGCCCGGATACCAGTCCGCGGCGGTCGCGGCCGGCACGATCAGGCAGCCGGCCACCATGACGACGAGCGCGCCGATGATGGAGCGGCTGTAGCCCAGCCGGCCCAGCACCGATGCCGCCGGCAGCGACATCAGCCCATAGGCGATGAACCAGGCGAAGGTGGTCAGGAAGGCCTCGGCGTTGTTCAGGTCGAACACCCGCTTCACCGCCGCGATCAGCGGATCGATCAGCGAGGTGGCGAAGCCCCAGGCGAAGAAGAGCGTGGTCACATAGGCGAAGGCCGGGCCGGAGCCCTGGCGCCTGGCGCTGTCCGCGGAAGTCATGGAATGGGTTCCCCCTCTGAACGCGGCCGCTTCTCGGCGGCTCTGTCGCCTTGGTTGTGATATCGCGCCGTCGCCGTCCAGCCGGATTCGACGCGCTGTAACGAAACTTTCCCCGTTCCGGACAAGAAAACGGCCGCCTCGCGGGGAGGCGGCCGAAGTTGGCTCAGAGGAGGACGTCTCAGAAGCGGTAGTTCACGCCGACTGCATAGGTCCGGCCGTACCGCTGGAAGTCGATGGTGCGGCGTTCGTCCCCGTTCTCGAAGGTCTTGAACGGCTCGTCGGTCAGGTTGTTGCCCTGGACCAGGATGGATAGACCCTCCAGCGGACCGGACTGGAACTCGTAGCCGATCTGGGCGTCCAGGACGTTCTCGGCGGCGACCGACCGCAAGGTGCGGCCGTTGCCGAAGCCGGCGACCTCGCCCAGGAAGTCCGAGCGGTAGCGGCTGGAGACCCGCGCCTGGAAACCGGCGCGCTCATAATAAAGCGTGCCGTTCAGGACGGTCTCCGACAGACCCGGAAGGGCGGTCGGCGCCTGGGTCGGATCGGGCTGGATCTCGCTGTCGGTCGCCGAGGCGCTGAACAGGACGCCGAAGCCTTCCAGAGCCGGGTGGAAGATATCGAACGGCGTCGAGACCGCGAACTCCACGCCCTTGATCCAGCCGCCCTCGCCGTTGTCCGGGGCGCCGACAATGCCTTGGCGAAGTTCAGGCTCCTCATCCCCGACGGGATAGCCGGTAAAGTCGACGATCTGGTTGTGGTTGTAGACGTAACTTTCGAGGTTCTTGTAGAAGGCGGCCAGAGATACGTAGCCACGACGGTTGGCGAAGTACTTCTCCAGAGACAAATCCACCACGTCGGCAATATAGGGCCTCAGCTCCGGATTACCGCCGCCGCCACTCCAGGGAGAACGATTAATGTCGGTGGAATCCACTAGACCCGAGTCATAGTTGTAGTTCCGCGAGGCGCGCATGTCGTCCATCCGCGGCCGCGCCAGGGTGCGGGCGACGGCGAAGCGCACGAAGGCGTCGTCGGCGACTTCCAAGATGAAGTTGGTGCTGGGCAGGATTTCCAGATAGTCCACGCCGCCCGAGACGGCGACCGTCTCCGACACGCCGGGTCCGACCTGACGCGCCGAGAAGCCGTCCGAGCTCTGATCCGTGTAGACGAACTGCATGCCGACGTTGCCGGTCAGCGGCAGGCCGAACAGATTGTGGTCGATGTTGGCGCGGACATAGGCGGTCGACACCTTTTCGCGCACTTCCCAGTTGCCGGAGATGACATCGGCGTTCGGATTGCGGATCAGGTTCAGCAGGCCGCTGTTGACCACGCCGAGGGCGTCGTAGCTGATGACCTCGGAAATGCCGAGGTAGCCCAGATTGGTCGGGTCCAGCAGATATTCACTGGGGATGGTCAGGTCGCCGCCGCCCGGGACACCCAGATAGTACTGGTCGTTGACGAACGCCTTTTCACGCTCCGAATAGTTGAAGCCGAAGTCGATCGACTTGAAGGGGCTCTGGTGCAGCTGACGGCTGGCCGTCAGGCGCACGGCCTTGATCTCGTCGGTGACGGTCGGCGTGTTCATGTAGCCCGCCTGGCCTTCCGGAATGACGTCGCCGCCCCAGCCCTGCGGGCTGGTGATCTTGATCAGCGCCGGATCGGAGTAGTCCAGCTGGCTGGTGAAGCGCGTCACGCCGTCGTCGGTCAGCTCGAACCCGAGCGTGTCCATCGCGCCGTTGATGTTGCGGCCCGTGCCGGCGTTGGTTTCCAGCACGATGTCGTGCCGGTCGACCTTCGAATAGTTGAGGTCCAGACCCAGGGTCCAGTCGTCATTGGCGACGAATTCGGTGTTCCAGCCCAGGGCGGTGATCTTGCTGTCGCGCTTGTTCAGGTCGTTGCGAACCACGCCCTTGATGTTGTCCCAGGTGCCCGCGACGATCAGGCCGTCCTCGACGGTGTAGCCGGGACGCAACGACGGGCCGGGGCGGCACACGTCGGGCGTGGCGACATTGCCGACGGAATCGCAGTCGCCGGCGGAGCCGCCCCACGCCAGCGGGAATTCGATCCCGCGCATCACCTGGGTGTTCTCGAACTCGGAATAGAAGGCGTCGAAGGTCGAATGGATGCGGTCGTTCGGCCGCCATTCGATCACGCCCATATAGCCGTCGCGCTTCAGCTCCGACGACATGACATAGGGCTTGACCCCGCCGGTCAGCAGATTGCCGTCGCTGTATTCCGGATAGCCCCAGCTGTTGAAGCGTTCGGACTGGTACGGCGAGCTCATGTGGGCGTAGCCCAGGGCGACGCCCAGCGTGCCGTCCATGAACTGGTCGATGTAGGAGATGGTGTAGCGGTCGCCGTTGTCGGTCGTGCCCGAGTTCAGGGCGCCGATGTCGTTCCACTCATGGCGATAGTTCACCGCCATGGCCTGGCGGCCGTATTCCAACGGACGGACGGTTTTCAGGTCGACCGTGCCGGCCAGGCCCTGGCCGATCAGGGCCGCGTCGGGGGTCTTGTAGACCACCACGCCGCCCAGCAGCTCCGACGGGAACTGGTCGAACTCGACGCCGCGATTGTCGCCGGTGGTGACCAGCTCGCGGCCGTTCAGCAGGGCGGTGGTGAAGTCCGGGCCCAGGCCGCGGATGGAGATGAGCTGGCTGCGGCCGTCCAGGCGCTGCGAGGTCACGCCCGGCAGGCGGGCCAGGGATTCGGCGATGGACACGTCGGGCAACTTGCCGATGTCCTCGGCCGAGACGACCTCGACGATGGAGGTGTTGTTGGCCTTGGCCGAGATCGAGGCCTCGATGGCGCGGCGGATGCCGGTGACGACGATTTCGTCGACCTGCGTCGGCTCGGCCTGGGCGTCGGTCGCCGGCGGGGTGGTCT
Organism: Pseudomonadota bacterium; assembly: GCA_023390245.1. Lineage (GTDB taxonomy): Bacteria > Pseudomonadota > Alphaproteobacteria > Caulobacterales > Caulobacteraceae > Brevundimonas. The sequence goes on along the minus strand of JAEWDF010000004.1, from coordinate 17,463 downwards.
GGGCTTGGGCGCTGCCGACGGCCATCAGGGCCGCGACGCCGAAAGCGGCGCCGGACAGCAGGCGCGCACGCCGGTTGAGACGTTGAGACATGATCATCCTCCCTGGGGCTGACCGCGATTCTGGATGTCGCGATCGGAGCCGTCGCAAAAATATGCAAATCTTGGACGACCTTGCAAGCCGGTAATGTCATCGCCCGAATTTCGACACTGCTGGAGGTCGCGTCGATCCCTGGATTTTGGGGATTCACCGCGCCGCATTGCGGCATCATGATGCATCGCAACAAAATTCATCCGCGTTGACAGGGCGGCCCGGTCCTGCAAAATCTTGCAAATCGATCCGGAAGACTTTGCATCGTCCGGGCAGGCAGGGAGGACGGTGAAATGGCGAACCCACGAGCATGGAGGTTCGGCGCGCGAGCCGCCGCAGCCGCCCTGGTCCTGGCCGGGACCTCGCCCGCGCTGGCCCAGGCCCCGGCCGACGCCCTCACGGACGCCGTGACGGCGCTGCGTCAGCGGCCACCGCAGGACGAGGTGATCTATTTCCTGCTGCCCGACCGCTTCGCCAACGGCGATCCGTCCAACGACCTGGGCGGCTATCCGGCCGATCGCCTGAAGAGCGGCTTCGACCCCGGCGACACGGACTTCTACCACGGCGGCGACCTGGCCGGGGTGACGCGGCGGCTGGACTACATCCAGGGCCTGGGCGCGACGGCGATCTGGCTGGCCCCGATCTTCAAGAACAAGCCGGTGCAGACGCACGGCGACTACACCGGCGCGGCGCACCACGGCTACTGGATCACCGACTTCACCGCGGTCGACCCGCACTTCGGCGACGAGGCGACCATGCGCGCGCTGGTCGAGGCGGCCCATGCGCGCGGCATGAAGGTCTATCTGGACATCGTGGCCAACCACACGGCCGACGTGATCCGATATCGGGAATGTCCGGATCGCCCGTGCGAATACCGCAGCCGCGCCGACTATCCCTATACGCGCCGGGGCGGGCTGGACGGACCGCCGATCAACGAGGGCTTCGACGGCCGCGACTTTTCGCGCCTGACGCGCCCCGACTACGCCTACACGCCCTATGTCCCCGCGGGCGAGGAGAACGCCAAGGTCCCGGCCTGGCTGAACGACCCGATCCGCTACCATAATCGGGGCGAGAGCACCTTCGCGGGCGAAAGCGGGCTGGACGGCGACTTCGCCGGACTGGACGACCTGTTCACCGAGGATCCCGTCGTCATCCAGGGCATGATCAAGGTCTTCGGCGACTGGATCGACAAGTACGGGATCGACGGCTACCGCATCGACACCGCGCGGCACGTCAGCCCGGTGTTCTGGCGGGCCTTCATTCCCGCCATGCTGGAGCGGGCCGAGGCGAACGGCATCCCGAACTTCCACATCTTCGGCGAGGTCTATGACCCCGATCCGGCCGTGACGGCGCGCTTCACCCGCGTGGACGGCTATCCGGCCGTGCTGGACTTCCCGTTCCAGAAGCAGGCGGTGGACGTCGCGTCGGGCAAGGCCGGGACCGACGCCCTGGCCAAGCTGTTCGACGCCGACGCGATCTATGCCAACGGCGCCGACACCGCCGCCGTCCTGCCGACCTTCCTGGGCAACCACGACATGGGCCGCGTCGGCTTCTTCGTGAAACAGGCCAACCCCGAGGCCGACGACGCCGAACTGCTGGCGCGGATCCGTCTGGCCCACGCCCTGATGATGTTCAGCCGGGGCGTGCCGACCCTCTATTACGGCGACGAACAGGGCTTCGCCGGCGCCGGCGGCTATGGAAACGCCCGCCAGGACATGTGGGACAGCCAGACCCCGGTCTATCGCGACACGGCGCCGATCGGCGGCCGCCGGCCCGCCTATTCCACCGACGCGCCCCTCTATCGCGCCATCGCCGAGATGGCCCGCCTGCGCGCCGCCGAACCGGCCCTGCGCCGGGGCCGCCAGGTCGTGCGCGCCTCCGACGACAAGCCGGGCCTGCTGGCCCTGTCGCGCCTGTCCGACGACGGCGGCGAGGTCCTGGTCCTGTTCAACACCTCGACCGCGCCGATCACGGCCCAGGTCGAGGTGGAGCCGACCTCCCTTCGGTGGCAGGCTCTGCGCGGCGACTGCGCGGCCGATTCCTCCGCGCCCGCCAGCTATGGCGTCAGCGTCCCTCCCCTCGACTATCTGATCTGCAAGAGCGTTTCGTGACCGCCCAGCCCCTCGACCTCTCCACGGCTGACGCCGCCCCGGCGCCCGCGCACGAATGGTGGCGCGGCGCGGTCCTGTACCAGATCTATCCCCGCAGCTTCGTCGATTCGAACGACGACGGCGTCGGCGACCTGAAGGGTATCGCCGACCATCTGGAGCACGTCGCGTCCCTGGGCGTGGACGGCGTCTGGCTGTCGCCCTTCTTCAAATCGCCGATGAAGGATTTCGGCTACGACGTCTCGGACTATTGCGACGTCGATCCGATCTTCGGAACGCTGGACGACTTCGACGCCCTGGTCGCCCGCGCCCATGCGCTGGGCCTGAAGGTGGTCATCGACCAGGTCTTCTCCCACACCTCGGACGAACACCCGTGGTTCGTCGACAGCCGGGCGTCGCGGACGGGCGAACACGCCGACTGGTACGTCTGGGCCGACCCCAAGCCCGACGGTTCGCCGCCGTCCAACTGGCAGTCGGTGTTCGGCGGCCCGGCCTGGACCTGGGATGCGCGGCGCGGCCAGTACTACATGCACAACTTCCTGGCCTCCCAGCCCCAGCTCAACGTCCGCAACCCGGCGGTGCAGGACGCCCTGATCGCCTCGGCCCGCTTCTGGCTGGAGCGCGGCGTGGACGGCTTCCGGCTGGACGCCATCAACTTCGCCATCCATGACCCGTCCCTGCGCGACAATCCGCCGATCGCTGATAGCCGGAAGCGGACGCGCCCGTTCGACTTCCAGGACAAGATCTACAACCAGTCCCACCCGGACATCATCGGCTTCCTGAACCGCATCCGCGCGCTGACCGATTCCTATCCCGGCCGCTTCACCGTGGCCGAGGTCGGCGGCGACCACGCCGATCGCGAGATGAAGGAATTCACCGCCGGCGACGACCGGCTGCATTCCGCCTACGGCTTCCTCTACCTCTACGCCGACACGCTCCGCAGCGAACTGGTCAGGATCGGCGACGAGATGTGGCCGGACCGGCAGGGCGAGGGCTGGCCCTCCTGGACCTTCTCCAACCACGACGCGCCGCGCGCGGTGTCGCGCTGGGCCCAGGGGCGCGACGAAAAGGCCTTCGCCGAGATGGCCCTGCTGCTGCTGATGTGCCTGCGCGGCAACGTCTTCGTCTATCAGGGCGAGGAACTGGGCCTGCCCCAGGCCCAGGTGCCGTTCGAGCGGCTGGTCGATCCCGAGGCCATCGCCAACTGGCCCCAGACCCTGGGCCGCGACGGCGCCCGCACCCCGATGCCGTGGACGGCCTCGGCGCCGAACGCCGGCTTCTCCACCGTCGAGCCCTGGCTGCCGGTCGATCCGCGCCACCTGACGCTGGCCGTGGACGCGCAGGAGGCCGACCCGGCCTCCACCCTGCATGTCGCACGGCGCCTGGTCGCCCTGCGCCACGCCCATCCGGCGCTCCGGATCGGCGGGCTGGAACTGGTCGAGGGTCCGAAGGACCTGCTGGTCTTCCACCGCTTCGAGCGCGCTGAAGGCGGCGAGCGCCTGCTGTGCGTCTTCAACCTGGGCCACGACGCCATCGACTGGACCCCGCCCGCCGGCGCGCGCCGCATCGAGGCGGTCAACTGGACCGAGGCCGACGGTTCGACCCTGAGGCCGCTGGCCGGCCTGCTGTTCGCGGAAGCGCCATGACGGCTTCAGCCGCCGCAGGTCTCCCGCACGATCAACTCGGTCGGCACCCGCTCGGACCGGCCGGCCCCCATGCCCGAGTTGCCGCCGCCGTGGTCCAGCAGCTTGGAGACCATCAGGCGGCCGGCCTTCATCGTATCCTGGGCGATGGTCGACAGGGCCGGGCGCGAATAGCGACTGAACGGGACGTTGTCGAAGCCGATGACCGACACCTGTCCCGGCACCTCGATCCCCGCATGGAGCAGGGCGCGTACGGCGCCCAGCGCGATCTGGTCCGAGGCCGCGACCACGCCGTCGAAGTCCAGCCCGCGCCGGATCAGGGCGTCCACGGAGGCCTCGGCCGATTCCACCTCGAAGTGGGCGGGGACGATCAGGTCCGCGTCGATCTCCACCCCCGCCTGGCCCAGGGCATCCAGATAGCCACGATGCCGCTGCATGGCCTCGGGCGGGTCCAGGTCGCCCAGGAAGACGATGCGTTTCCGCCCCAGCCGCGCCAGATGCAGCGTCGCGCGGCGGCCGCCGGAGATGTTGTCCGAGCCGATGGAGCAATAGTCCTGCTCCGGCAATTCGGCGCCCCAGACGACGAAGCGATGGTCGGCGTCGACCAGCCGGTTGAAGGCCGAATGCAGGCTGGACTGGCCCAGGAAGATCACCCCGTCGGCGCGACTGGTGTTCAGCGCCGCCGACAGCTCCTCGTAGTTGGCGGGCGAGATGTGGCTCATCAACAGGTCGCAGCCCCGCTCGCGCGCCGCCTCGCCCACCCCGGCCAGAAGCTCCAGGAAGAAGGGATCGCTGAGGCGCCCTTCCCGCCCCTGCGGGCGGGGCGTCACCAGGGCGATGGTGCCCTGCGCGCCGATCGGTCCGGCCGGCATGTGGCGGCGGAAGGGGTAGTCGTGCTCCTTCGCCAGCTTCCAGATCCGCTGCTTGGTGCGGTCGTTGACGGCGGGATTGTCGTTCAGCGCGCGCGAGGCGGTGGCGATGGACACCCCGGCCAGGCGGGCGATGTCTTCCAGTCGGGTGGTCTTGCGGCTCAAGGTCGCGGGTCCTCGTCGCAGCGTTCCGGCGCTGCAAATTTTTCTGCAAATATTTCAGCCACCGTTCGCATCGGTTGGCAAGAGGCGGCGTGACGGAGTTTCCATGATGAAGCGCAGAACCTTCCTGGCCCTCGGCGGAGCGTCCGTCCTGGCCTTCGGCGCCACCCACGGCCGGGCCCAGACCGCGCCGACGCACGCCCGCGCCGCCTCGCCCGGCGGCGTTCTGACGGTCGAGGCCTTCACCGACAACGACGGCCGGCCGATGTATTCGGTGATGCGCCGGGGCCGCGTGGTGGTCGCGCCGTCCAAGCTGGGCTTCCTGCTGACCGACGCCCCCGCCATCGAGCGCGGCTTCGCCATCGCCGCCGGACAGCCGGTCACGGTCGACGAGACCTGGGAACAGCCCTGGGGCGAGCGCCGGTTCGTCCGCAACCACTACAACGAATGGCGCGTGAGCTTCACGGAGCCGGGCGGCCTCGCCCGCCGCGTGGACGTGGTCTTCCGCCTCTATGACGAGGGCCTGGGCTTCCGCTACGAATTCCCCGAACAGCCCGGCCTGAAGACCGTCCGCATCGGCTCGGAGATCACCGAGTTCAACCTGGCCGAGGACGGCGAGGCCCTGTGGTGCCCCGCCTGGGAATGGAACCGCGAGGAATACCTCTACAACCGCACTCCGATCAGCGCGGTGGGCAGCGCCCAGACGCCGATGACGGTCAAGGGCCGCTCGGGCCTGCACGTCTCGATCCACGAGGCGGCCTGCCTCGACTACGCCGGCATGAACCTGCGCCGGTCGGAGGGGACCCGCTTCCGCGCCCAGCTGACGCCCGGCCTGACCAATGCGGCGGTGGTGCGCGAGGCGCCGTTCAACACCCCCTGGAGGACGCTCCAGATCAGCGACAGCGCGGCGGGCCTGATCGACTCCAGCCTGATCCTGAACCTGAACGAGCCCAACCGGCTGGGCGACGTGTCCTGGTTCAAGCCGATGAAGTACGTCGGCGTCTGGTGGGAGATGCACCTGGACCTGAAGTCCTGGAACTCGGGCCCCAAGCACGGCGCGACGACCGAGAACGCGATCAAGCACATCGACTTCGCCGCGAAACACGGCCTTGGCGGGGTATTGGTGGAGGGCTGGAACAAGGGCTGGGACGGCCAGTGGTTCGCTAACGGTTCGGACTTCAGCTTCACCGAGGCCTATCCCGACTTCGACATCGAAGCGGTCTGCGCCCACGCCCGATCCAAGGGCGTTCAGCTGATCGGCCACCACGAGACCGGCGGCAACGCCTTCCACTACGAACAGCAGCTGGAACCGGCCATGGCGCTGTATGAGCGGCTGGGCGTCCATTCGGTGAAGACCGGCTATGTCGCCGACGCCGGCGGCGCGCGCGTCGCCGGGCCGGACGGCCGGATGGCCATGGCCTGGCACGAGAGCCAGGCCATGGCCCAGCACCACATGCGCGTGGTCGAGGCCGGCGCCCGGCACAAGGTGGCGGTCAACGCCCACGAGCCGTTCAAGGACACCGGCCTGCGCCGCACCTGGCCGAACATCATCAGCCGCGAGGGCCAGCGCGGCATGGAATATTCGGCCTGGGGCGACCCCGGCAATCCGCCCGAGCATGAGCCGAACCTGGTCTTCACCCGCCTGCTGGCCGGGCCGATGGACTATACGCCGGGCATCTTCGGCATGGAGACCCGCAGCCCCGGCGGCGTGCAGACCACCTGGGCCAAGCAGTTGGCCCTCTATGTGGTCATCTACAGCCCGATCCAAATGGCGGCCGATCTGCTGGAGAATTACGAGGCCAACCCCGGCCCGTTCCAGTTCATCAAGGATGTGCCCTGCGACTGGGCCGACACGCGTGTGCTGGCCGCCGAGATGGGCGACTACGTCGCCATCGCCCGGAAGGACCGCAACTCCGACGTCTGGGCCCTGGGCGCCGTCACAGACGAGAATCCGCGCGTGCTGAACGCGCCTCTGGACTTCCTGGACGCCGGCCGCCGCTACCGGGCCGAAATCTACCGCGACGGCCCTGACGCCGACTACAAGGGCAAGCGCGAGGACATCGTCATCGAGCAGCGCGAGGTGACTTCGGCCGACGCGCTGACCCTCGCGCTCGCCCCCGGCGGCGGCCAGGCGATCCGGTTCGTGCCGATCGGACGCGCCCGCAGATGAGCAGCGCGACGCCCGAACTGATCCACGCCCATCGCCCCCGCCTGTCCGGCCTGGCGATCTGGAACATGTGCGTCGGCTTCTTCGGCATCCAGATCGGCTTCGGCCTTCAGAACGCCAACGCCAGCCGCATCTTCCAGACCCTGGGCGCCGAGGTCGACAGCCTGGCGATCCTTTGGATCGCCGCCCCGCTGACGGGCCTCCTGGTCCAGCCGATCATCGGCCATTTCAGCGACCGCACCTGGACCCGGTTCGGGCGCCGACGCCCCTATTTCCTGGTCGGGGCCATCGCGACCACCCTGGCCCTGGTCGCCATGCCCAACAGCCCCAGCCTGTGGTTCGCCGCGGCCATGCTGTGGATCATGGACGCCTCGATCAACATCACCATGGAGCCGTTCCGCGCCTTCGTCGGCGACAACCTGCCGGAAGAGCAGCGCACCGCCGGCTATGCGATGCAGAGCTTCTTCATCGGCGCCGGCGCGGTCTTCGCCTCCATCCTGCCCTGGCTGTTGTCCAACGTCTTCGGCGTGGTCTCCACGGCCGAGGCGGGCGTCACGCCCCTGTCGGTCAAGATCGCCTTCTACGTCGGCGCGGCCGGCCTGTTCGGGGCGGTGCTGTGGACCGTGCTCAGCAGCCGCGAATACAGCCCCGAGCAGATCGCCGCCTTCGAACGCGCCCGGCTGGGCGACGCCGCGATGATTGAGGACGCCGCCGAACCGCCGGCCAAGTCGGTGCGCGGCTGGCTGGGCTCGGGCCTCGGCTGCGCCATGGTCGGCCTGCTGGGTCTGGCCCTGGTCGCGATCCTGGACCTGGAGAAGGAGTTGCTGATCCTGGGCGGCTTCGTCGCCGGCTTCGGCCTCCTGATGATCGCGGTCGGCATGATGCAGCGGCGCGGCGTCGCCAACGCCGCGACCGAGATCGTCAACGACATCTTCCGCATGCCCGAGACCATGCGCAGCCTGGCCGTCGTCCAGTTCTTCAGCTGGTTCGCCCTGTTCGCCATGTGGATCTACACCACCGCCGCCGTGACCCGCGTCCACTACGGGACCGCCGACACGACCTCGGCCGCCTACGCCGAGGGCGCGGACTGGGTCGGGGTGCTGTTCGGAATCTACAACGGCGTGGCGGCCCTGGCGGCCTTCACCCTGCCGGTGATCGCCCGACGGATCGGGCGCAAGGCGACCCACGCCCTGATGCTGCTGCTGGGGGCGGCGGGCCTGCTGGGGGTCTTCGTCCTCCGCGATCCGGGCCTGCTGTGGCTTCCGATGATCGGGGTCGGCTTCGCCTGGGCCTCGATCGTCTCCATGCCCTACGCCATCCTGTCGGCGGCGGTGCCGGGCCGGAAGATGGGCGTCTACATGGGGGTCTTCAACATCTTCATCGTGGTCCCGCAACTGCTGGCGGCGACCGTTCTGGGCCTGATCCTGCGAAGCCTGTTCGGCGGCCAGGCGATCTGGGCCCTGGTGCTGGGCGGCGTCTCCTTCGTCCTGGCCGCGGTCAGCGCCCTGCTGGTCCGGGAGCATCGGGCGTGAACCGGCGCGGCCTGCTGGCCCTGATGGCCGCCCTGCCCTTCGCCGGCGCCGCCCGCGCGCAAGTGGCCGGCGGTCGCCTGGTCGTTCACGAGGCCATGGCCTCGCCCGACGCCAAGGCGCGCAACGTCTCCGTCTGGCTGCCGCCCGGCTACGACAACACGGACGATCGCCATCCCGTCGTCTACATGCACGACGGCCAGAACCTCTTCGAGGCCGCGACCGCCAACTTCGGCGAATGGGGCGTGGACGAGCATCTGACGCGGCTGATCGCCGGCGGACAGGTGCGGGCGCCCATCGTCGTCGGGGTGTGGAACACCGACCTGCGCCTGCGCGAATACCTGCCCGGCGACCTGATCGCCGCCCTGCCCGACGACATGCGCGACGAGGTCCAGGCCCTCTACGGCGGGCCGCCGCTGTCCGACGGCTATGTCCGCTTCTTGGTCGAGGCGCTGAAACCCTTCATCGACAGGACCTATCGCACCCGGCCCGGCCGCGAGGACACGACCATCAGCGGCTCCAGCATGGGCGGGCTCATCTCGCTCCACGCCGTGATGAAGCGGCCGGACATCTTCTCGGCCGCCGCCTGCCTGTCCACCCACTGGCCGTTGAAGGTCGAAGGCCTGGAGCCTGGTCCGATCCTGGACGCCTGGCGCGAACGGCTGGTCGCGGCCTGGACCGGCGTGATCGCCGCCGGCCTGCCGCCGGTCGGGGCGCATCGCTTCTATTTCGACCACGGCGACGAGACGCTGGACCAGTTCTACGGCCAGTTCCAGGCGCGGATCGACCAGGTGTTCCGCGACGCCGGCTACGGCCCCGACCGGTTCCGGAGCCTGGTCTTCCCCGGCGCCCAGCACAATGAGGCGTCGTGGAACCAGCGGCTGGACGCGCCCCTGACCTTCCTTCTTTCCCCCGCCCCCACGCGAATCTCGTGAGGTTTCCCATGCGCCATTTCCGAACCTTCTGCCTGGCCGGCGCGACCGGCCTGGCCCTCGCTTCCGCCGCCTCGGCCCAGTCGGGAGTCGCCCCCGGCGCGCCAGGAGCGCCGCCGGTGTGGTCCAGCGCCGCCAAGACCGGCGCCGGCTCGTCCTACGAGGCCTATGTCGACGGCCAGTATCGCGACGGCGGCCCGACCGGCGCAGTGTCCAAGGTCTGGTACTCCATCGCCGACGGCGTCCTGACCGAGACCATGTACGGCCTGATCCACGAGGCCCAGATCAAGGCGCTGCGTTTCGCCGTCGTAACCTCCGACGGCCTGTCGCTGGAAGGCCGGGACACCACCGCCCGCACCGAATACCTCGATGTCGACGACCAGGACCGCCCGCTCGCCCCCGCCTACCGGATCACCACCCGCGACAAGGCCGGCCGCTACGAGATCGTCAAGCGCATCTACAGCGACCCGGACCGCAACGCCCTGGTGCTGCGCGTCGAGATCAGGGCCCTGAGCGGCCGAGTCACGCCCTATCTGCTGCTGGAGCCGCACATCGCCAACACCGGCGTCGACGACCGCGGCGAGGTCCGACGCGACGGCTTCCACGCCTGGGAAGGAAACACCCACCTGGTCCTGAAGCCGAGCGAGGCCTTCACGGCCGCCAGCGTCGGCTTCGTCGGCGCCTCGGACGGCCTGACCGACCTCCAAGACGGCAAGCTGGACTGGACCTACGCCTCCACCGGCGAGACGGCCGGCAACACCATGATGACCGGCGCCCTGCCGGCCCTGCGCCAGGGCCAGAGCGTCACGCGCGATTTCGTCATCGGGTTCGGCGACAGCGCCGACGCCGCCCGGGCGGCGGCCGACGGGTCGTTCCACACCGGCCTGGACGAGGTGCTGGCCCGCTTCGTCGGCGAGGGCGACCGCGTCGGCTGGCGCGACTATATCGCCTCCCTGACGGAACTGCCGCGCATCGCCCGGCAGGCGACCGACGGCGGCAGGCTGGCCTACGCCTCGGCCCTGATGCTGAAGGTGCAGGAGGACCGCACCCACGCCGGCGCCCTGATCGCGTCCCTGTCGAACCCGTGGGGCGAGACGGTGGACGCGTCGAAGTCCTCCACCGGCTACAAGGCCGTCTGGCCGCGGGACTTCTATCAGGTGGCCATGGCCCTGGCGGCCCTGGGCGACCGGGAAACGCCGCTGGCGGCCTTCGACTACCTGCCCCAGGTGCAGGTGGGCCCGGACACGCCGGGCAACACCGGCGTCGGCGGCTGGTTCCTGCAGAAGACCCATGTCGACGGCGAACTGGAATGGGTCGCGGTCCAGTTGGACCAGACCGCCATGCCGATCATGCTGGGCTATCGCCTGTGGAAGCTGGGCTGGCTGTCCGACGCCCAGATGGCCGAGCATTTCCGATCGATGATGAAGCCGGCCGCCGACTTCCTGGTCGACGGCGGCAAGGTCGGCCTGCTGTGGAACGACATGGAGATCAAGCCGCCCTTCACCCAGCAGGAGCGCTGGGAGGAGCAGCAGGGCTATTCGCCGTCCACCACGGCGGCGGTGGTCGCGGCCCTGACGGTGGCGGCCGAGATGGCGCGGGCGGCCGGCGACGCGGAAGACGCCGTGCGCTACCAGTTGACGGCCGACAGCTACGCCTCGCGCATCGAGGCCCGGATGTTCACCACCAACGGCGACTTCGGCGACGGCCATTATTTCATCCGCATCACCCGGAACGACGACCCGAACGACAAGGCCCCGATCGGCGCCGCCAACGGTCAGATCGCGCCGCACGAGGACCGCGTGATCGACGGCGGCTTCCTGGAGTTGGTTCGTTACGGCGTGCGCAGGGCCGACGATCCGCACATCCTGTCGACCCTGCCCGTCTATGACGACCCGTCGCTGGAGGACCTGTACCGCGTCCGCTACGACTTCGGGCCCGACGGCGACCGGACGCCGGGCTGGCGACGCTACGGCGTGGACGGCTACGGCGAAGACTGGCGCACCGGAGCCAACTACGGCGTCGGCGGCGAGATGAGCCCCGGCCAGCGCGGCCGGGTCTGGCCCTTCTTCACCGGCGAGCGCGGCCACTATGAACTGGCGCGCGCCGGCGTGAACGGAACGCCGGCGCAAGCCGACATCGACGCCATCCGACGGACCTACGTCCGCGGCATGGAGCGGTTCGCCAATGATGGGCTGATGCTGTCGGAACAGGTCTGGGACGGCGTCGGCGATCCGACCGAACGGGACTACAGGCCGGGCCAGAACACCGACTCGGCCACGCCCCTGGCCTGGACCCACGCCGAGTATCTGAAGCTGCTGCGCTCCCTGGCCGACGGCAAGGTCTGGGATCGGTACGAGCCGGTGGAAAGCCGCTACGCCCGCTAACGAAAGAGGCCCCGGAGATCGCTCTCCGGGGCCTTTCCGCCTCGATCGCGAAGACTCAGAACGCCAGTTTCAGCGAAGCCACGAACGCTTCGTCGTAACCGTCCAGGTCGGTGTCGTGATAGCGCAGGTCCAGCGCCACCTTGTCCGTCAGGGCGTAGGCCCCGCCGACGTTCCAGGTCGTATAGTCCACGCCCGGATCGAAGGTCTGGCGGCCCACGGCGCCCGACAGGGATATCCGGTCGGTCAGGGCGTAGCCGGCGTTCAGTTCGTAGTAGACGGACTCATTGTCCACGCCCCAGGACTCCGGGGAGTAGTACACCGCCGCGCCGACGCTGGCCGGGCCGATGGCGCGCGAGGCGGCGACCTTCAGTTCGACGTTGTCGTAGCTGACGCCGCCCGGCGCGCCGACATAGGTATAGACCAGCGCCCCGAAATCCCAGGCGAACCCGCCGGCCTCGGTCGTATAGCCGCCGTAGACGTCGACCTCGGCGTCCGTGTCGTCGCCGAAGTCGACGTTGGAGGCCCAGGCGCCGCCATACCAGCCGCTGTCGGTCGAGAAGTCGACGCCGCCCTGGATCGCTGGATCCTTGTCGGTCTGCGTCAGGCCGCGGAAAATGTAGTCGCTGGTCACGCCGACGTTGAAGCCGACATCCTGGGCCAGGACGGGAGCGGCGGCTCCCATGGCGAAGGCGGCGGCGGCCGCGGCCGCCATCATGCGAAACGCGTGAACGCTCATTGGATTATCCCCTGTTTTATGTTCGACCGGTCCGAGCCGGCCGTCGGACGCGGCCGAGGCCGCGCCCAAGCTTGGCCATTGTTGGGTCAGACGCTTTCCAAAGCCTCACCGTGCAGCGAGGTGTCCAGTCCGGCGGCTTCTTCCGCCTCGCTGACCCGCAGACCCGTGGTGAACTTGCAGATCATCAGGATGATGAAGGTGCCCACCGCGCTGTAGGCGATGGTCCAGGCCAGGCCGAGGGCCTGGGCCCCGACGTTGGCGCCCTCCGACGCGCTGTTGATCGCCGTGGTGGCGAACACGCCGGTCAGCAGGGCGCCGACCAGTCCGCCCGCGCCATGGATGCCGAAGGCGTCCAGCGAGTCGTCGTAGCGCAGCAACTTCTTGATCCACACCGAGGCGACGTAGCAGAGCACGCCCGCGGCCAGGCCGATGATCAGCGCGCCGGTCGGATCGACGAAGCCCGCCGCCGGCGTGATGCCGACAAGGCCCGCGATGATCCCCGACAGCATGCCGATCAGCGAGACCTTCTTCTTCTCGATGACCTCGACCACTTTCCAGGCCAGGGCAGCGGCCGCGGCGGCGACCAGGGTGTTGATCAGGGCGGCGCCCATCAGGGCGTCCGCCGCGCCGGCCGAGCCCGCGTTGAAGCCGATCCAGCCGACCAGCAGCAGGCTGGCGCCGATCAGGGTCAGGACCGGATTGTGCGGGTTGATCGGCTCGATCCCATAACCCTTGCGGCGGCCCAGGACGATGGCGCAGACCAGCCCCGCGACGCCCGAGTTGACGTGGACGACCGCGCCGCCGGCGAAGTCCAGCACGCCCGCGTCGCCCAGGAATCCGCCGCCCCACACCCAGTGGCAGATCGGCGAATAGATCAGCAGCGACCACAGGGCGGTGAACAGCAGCAGCGCCGAATACTTGAACCGTTCGGCGAAGGCGCCGGTGATCAGCGCCGGCGTGATGATGGCGAAGGTCAGCTGGAACGAGATCCACAGGAACTCGGGGATGCCCGGCAGCAGGCTGTTGGCTGTCTCCAGGGTGACGCCCCTGAGCAGCAGCATGTCCAGATTGCCGACATACTGTTGCAGCGTGGCGTCCGGATTGGCGCCGAAGGCGATGCTGTAGCCGGCGATGAACCACACCAGGGTCACGACGGCGAAGACGCCGACCGACTGGGTGATGGTGGCGATGACGTTCTTGCGGCGCACCATGCCGCCGTAGAACAGCGCCAGGCCCGGCAAGGTCATCAGCAGGACCAGAGCCGTCGAGGTGCCCAGCCAGGCCGTGCCCGCCGCGTCCAGTTCAAGCGCCGCCTGGTGAGCCAGAAGCGGCGGCGCGGCGTCCGGCGTCTGGGCGAAGGCCCCGCCGGCGTAAAATAGTCCAATCGTCAGAAGGAGGAGCGCGACGCCCCCCGGAAGTCGGTTCCAAACCTGCGACATGTTGCTAGTACCCCCTTGCAATCTCGCAGTTGCGAAGGTTTTACCGCAATTGCGAAACGCGCAAGGGAATTCGCAGCCTTCACCGCAACTTTCTTGCAATGGACATGGGTCAAAGCGACCTGAGGGCATGAATGTGCCCGCATGCCGCCCTCATAGCCATATTTCTATCCGCTCAGGCGGATTTCCTGGCAGGAAATTCAGGCCGCGCGGAGCCGCCGTTCCAGAAGAAGCGCCGGCTCAAGTCCGCAACATCAGGCCCAGTGCATCTGCACCCGGTGTTGCGCCGCCCAGTGGATGGCGCGGATGGCGTCGATGACGGCCTCGGTCGCCGCTCGCGTGCCCAGCGCCCCGCCCAGGTCGGCGGTGACGGCGCCCGCCGCCAGCACGGCGGCGACGGCGGCCTCGATGGAATCGGCCTCGTCCTCCAGCTTCAGGCTGTGACGCAGCAACAGGGCGGCGGACAGGATGGTCCCGACCGGATTGGCCAGGTCCTGGCCGGCGATGTCGGGCGCGGAGCCATGGATCGGCTCGAACAGGCCCGGCCCTTCCGTGCCCAGCGACGCGGACGGCAACAGGCCGATGGAGCCGCCCAGCACCGAGATCTCGTCCGACAGGATGTCGCCGAACATGTTCTCGGTCAGGATGACGTCATAGTCGCGCGGCTTGCGGATCAGGTGCATGGCCATGGAGTCGACCAGGGCGTGCTCCAGCTCGATCTCGGGGAATTCCTCGGCGTGGATCCGGGTGACCACCTCGCGCCACAGGCGGCTGGTCTCCATGACGTTGGCCTTGTCGACCGAGGTCACCTTGCCGCGCCGCTGGCGGGCGGTCTGGAAGGCGGCGCGGGTCACGCGCTCGATCTCCGCCACCGTATATTCGCACAGGTCGCTCGCGCCCTTGGCGTCGCGCGTCTTCTTGCCGAAATAGACCCCGCCGGTCAGTTCGCGGAAGACGATCAGGTCGACGCCCTCGACGATCTCCTTCTTCAGCGGCGAGCGGTGCGCCAGCACCGGCGACACCTGCAGCGGGCGCAGGTTGGCGAACAGGCCCATGGTCTTGCGGATCGCCAGCAGCCCGTCCTCGGGCCGGACCTTGGAGCCGTCCCACTTGGGACCGCCGACCGCGCCCAGCAGCACGGCGTCGGACGCCAGACAGGCGACCCTGGTCTCTTCCGGCAAGGCCTCTCCCGTCGCATCGATGGCGGCGCCGCCGATCAGGTGTTCGCTGAATTCGAACGCATGCCCATAGAAGTCGCCGATGACCGACAGCACCTCGCGGGCGGCGCGCGTCACCTCGGGGCCGACGCCGTCTCCGGGCAGCAGAACGACATTATAGGTCTTGGGGGCGGCGGAGGCGGTCATCAGGCGGTTTCCCGGCGGCGTTCATAGGCTTGAATGTCGGGCAGCTTGTTCTGGAGCCAGCCCAGGGTGTCCACCCCGTCCAGCAGGCACTGGCGGGCGAAGGATTCGACCCGGAACGGCGCGGGATGCGCATTGCCGCGCCGGATCTCGTTGGCCTGGAGGTCGATCGTCACCGGCTGCTCCGGATGGGCGGCCAGATCGTCCCAGACGGCCTGGTCGACGACGATGGGTAGCAGGCCGTTTTTCAGCGCGTTCGATGTAAAAATGTCAGCGATCTCGGTCGAGATCACCGCCCGGAAACCGTAGTCCAGCAGCGCCCACGGCGCATGCTCGCGCGACGAGCCGCAGGCAAAGTTCTTGCCCGCCAGCAGGATGCGGTGCTCGGCCGGGTCGATCCGGTTCAGGATGGCCTCGGGCTTCTCCGACCCGTCGGCCTCGTAGCGCCAGTCGTAGAAGGCGGCCTTGCCCAGCCCCTCGCGCGTGGTGGTGGTCAGGAAGCGCGCGGGGATGATCTGGTCGGTGTCGATATTGGCCTGGCTGAGAATGACCGTCTTGGAGGTCAGGACCTGGAACGGCTCAGACATGCGCCACCTCGTTCATGTAGACGCGCGGATCGGTCAGCACGCCGGCCACCGCCGTCGCCGCCGCCGTCGCGGGGCTGGCCAGGATGGTGCGGGCGCCCTTGCCCTGACGGCCCTCGAAATTGCGGTTGGAGGTTGAGACGGCCAGCTGCCCCGGCGCGACGAAATCGCCGTTCATGGCGATGCACATCGAACAGCCGGGAATGCGCCATTCGGCCCCGGCGGCGATGAAGACCTCGTGCAGACCTTCGGCCTCGGCGTCACGGCGCACGGCCTCGGAGCCCGGCACCACCAGCATCCGCACACCCGGCTTCACCTGGCGCCCGCGCAGCACCTGGGCGGCGGCGCGCAGGTCGGGCAGGCGCCCATTGGTGCAGGAGCCGATGAAGACCACGTCGACGGCCTGCGTCGTCGTCGTCTCCCCGGCCGTGAAGCCCATGTAGGCTATGGCCTTGCGGTCGGAGTCGGACTGGGGCTGCGGCACGGGGACGCCGATGGGGGCGCCGGCGTCGGGCGTCGTGCCCCAGGTCGCCATCGGCCGGATGGCGGCGCCGTCGATCACCACCTCCTTGTCGAAGACCGCGCCCGGATCGGTGGCCAGCGTCAGCCATTCGGCCGTCGCCGCCTCATAGTCGGCGGGAACGTGCTTGCGGCCGCGCAGCCAATCGATGGTGGTCTGGTCCGGCGCGATCATGCCCGCGCGGGCACCGGCCTCGATGGACATGTTGCACAGGGTCATGCGCCCTTCCATGTCCAGCGACCGAACCGCCTCGCCCGCGTATTCGATGACATATCCGGTGCCGCCGCCGAAGCCGATGGCGGCGATGACGGCCAGGGCGACGTCCTTGCCCGACACGCCCGGCTGCAGCTGGCCGTTCACCGTCACGCGCATGGCCTTGGCCTTGCGCTGCAGTAGGCACTGGGTCGCCAGCACATGGCCGACCTCCGAAGTGCCGATGCCGAAGGCCAGGGCCCCGAAGGCGCCGTGCGTCGCCGTATGGCTGTCGCCGCACACCACCGTCATCCCCGGCTGGGTCAGACCCAGTTCCGGCCCCATCACATGGACCACGCCCCGGTCGTCGGACCCCCAGCCGGCCAGCGGCACACCGTGGGCGGCGCAGTTCCGCTCAAGCGTGTGGACCTGGGCCTCGGCCTGGGCCGTGACATAGGGCTTCAGCCCATCCAGCCCCGCCGGCAGGGTCGGAGTCGAATGGTCCAGGGTGGCGTAGGTCCGGTCGGGACGGCGGACCTTCAGCCCGCGCGCCTCGATCTCGCTGAAGGCCTGCGGGCTGGTGACCTCATGGACCAGGTGCAGGTCGACATACAGGACGCCCGGCGTGTCGGCCGTTTCCGGCGTGACGACGTGGGCGTCCCAGACCTTGTCGAACAGGGTGCGCGGGCTCATGCGATCCTCCCCCGTCGGGGGAGGGGGACCCCCCGCAGCCTGGTGGAGGGGGCCCCCCC
>JAEWDF010000101.1 GCA_023390245.1 Pseudomonadota bacterium | reverse complement strand
CGCCCGTTCCGGCGACCCGCGCCGGGCGCGCCCTGCGGACGACGGCGACGGTGGAGGGGGCGGAGCTTCAGGCGGTGGTGGACACCGGCGCCTCGGCGGTGCTGGCGCTGACGCGCGAGACGGCGCGGGCGGCGGGCCTGTTCGATGGCCGGCCCCGGCGCTCCGGCGGCAGCATCGTGCTGGGCGGCGTGGTGCGGGCCGAAACGGTGATCGCCCGCACCCTGACCATCGGCGACGCCCTGTACCGAAACGCCGCGGTGGCCATCTATGACGACGTCTCGGTTCCCGGCTTCCCCAAGGCCCTGATCGGCATGGGGGCCTTCGCCGGCCGGACCGTGGCCCTGGACCTGGGCGGAGCGCGCCTGTTCGTCGGCCGGCCGATGGACATCCGCGTCGGCGGTCCGGGCGACCCGTCGGGGAGGTAAATCAGGCGGCGCCCAGAGCCGAATCGATGGCGTCCAGCAGGACGGCGGCGGTGAAGGGTTTTCCGATGTGACGGTCGGCGCCGGCGGCGCGACTGGCCTCCACATGCTCCGGTTGGGTGTTGGCGGTCAGCATCAGGATCGGCGTGCGCGGCCGGCCGGTGGCGGCCTCGCCGGCCCGGATGTGCGAGACGGCGGCGACGCCGTCCATGCGCGGCATCTGGATGTCCATCAGGATGAGGTCGAAGGGCTCGCGCGCGGCCGCCTCGACCGCTTCCTGGCCGTCCTGGACCGACACGACCTCGGCCAGGCCGTCCAGCATCAGTTCGACCATGCGGCGGTTGGTCGGATGATCGTCAGCGACCAGGATTCGCGCGGCGCGCGGACCAAGGTCGGGGACCGATGGCGCGGTCGCGGCGGGCGCCGAAAGCGGCGCCTCGATCCAGAAGCAGGATCCGCCGCCAGGCAGGGGGTCAGCGTCCAGCGCGCCGCCCAGCCGCCGCGCCGCCTCGCGTGCGATGGCCAGCCCCAGGCCCAGGCCGCCATGGCGGCGCGTCAGGCTGTCGTCGCCCTGCTGGAAGCCGTCGAACAGCCGGGCCTTCAGGGAGGGATCGAAGCCGACGCCCTGGTCGAGGATGGAGAAGCGCGTCCAGCCGTTCGCGCGGCGCTCGGCCGTCAGCACGATGCGACCCCCGTCGGAGAATTTCACCGCATTGTCGAGCAGGCGCGTCAGGGCCTCCTCCAGGCAGGTCCTGTCGCCCTGAAGCACGCCGATCGGGCCGCTCTGGACCTCCAGCGTCAGGCCCCTGGCGGCGGCGGCGTCCTCGAAACGGGCGACGAGGCGGTCCAGAAGGACGACGGCGTCGATCGGTTCGATGCGAGCGGCGCCCTCGTCGTCGCCCAGTTCGGTCATCCGCATCAGGTCCTCGAGGCGGCGCTCCAGCGCGGCGGCGGAGGTGCGCGCCATCTCCACCACCTCGGCGTCGGCGCCGGACCTGCGGGCCAGGATGTCCAATCCGGCGATCACCCCGTTCAGCGGCGTGCGCAATTCGTGGCTGACGTTGCTGAGGAAGGCGGTGCGGGCGCGCTCGGCCTGCCGCGCCAGCTCCAGCGCCTCGCGCAACGCGGTCTCGTCGCGGCGTCTCTGCGTCACATCCTCGGCCAGGCCTATGACATGGCGCACGCCATCGTCGTCGTAGGTGGCGACCTTGACGGCGGAAAGCCAGCGCTCGCGACGCGGGGTGATGTCGTGGTGGATGGCCGACTGCAAGGCGGCGGGATTGGGGTGTTGCGTCGCTTCCCAGGCGGCGAAGGGCGCGGGCAGAACGTCCGCAGGACGCAGTCCCGACAGTCCGTTCGGCTGGTCGAACAGGGCCTCCGCTGCTCGGTTGCCCAGGATGTAGCGGCCCGTACGGGCGTCCTTGACCGTCAGGGCCAGGGGCAGGACGTCGATGACGGTGTTCAGAAAGGCGGCGGATTCCACCTGGGCGGTCACATCCACCGCCTTGAACAGGATGCGGACGATCGCGCCGTCAAGGTCGCGGATCGGGCTGACGGTCGCATTCAGATAGACGTCCACATCGTTTGGCGTGCGGAACCGCGAGCGGGAGCGGAAGGCCCGGCCGGCCTTGGCTTCCGCCAGCCCCCGCTCAACCGAGAAACGATTATGCTTGGGCCACACATCGCGAATGTTCAACGAGCAGTTGTTTGCGCCGCCGTCGTGAAGATCGCGGGCCAGGGCGTTCGCATGGACGATCCGGCCGGCGGCGTCCAGAATCCAGATATAGGCCTGGGCGGCGTCCGCCAGTCTGGCGAACCAGGCGTCACCCTCGAAGGGCGTGAAATCGGCGGCGGGATCGGAGTTGGACAAGGCCGATGCATCCTGCTGCGGCGTCATTCTGGCGCCCTATATGGCCAAGCTGGCATGAAGCGATGAAAGTCTCGTAAAAACAAACGTTCTTCCTGCTGTATGTTGGGTACGTAACATTGCGTAGGTCCTGTTTTGGGACAGGTTAACCTTCACGGACAACTCTGTTCGCGGAGTTCGGCCCCTTCCGGTCCGGCTTTCGAGGGACGCAGGCATGGCCGAAATCTTAACCCTGGACGCGGCCCCGGTGGTCAGAAACGCTGGCGAACTGCGCCGGGCTTTGTTGGATGCCTTCCAGAAAAGCGACGAAGTGGTTGTCGGCATCCCTGACGTGTGCTCGGTCGATCTCTGCGGCCTGCAATTGCTCGAAGCCGCCCGCAGGCATTCCGCCGCCACCGGCAAGATCTTTGCGCTGGAGCGGCCCGCCACCGGTTTCCGCGACATTCTGGACGCGGCCGGCTTCCTGACCGACGCCGCGCCCGAAACCCTACAGTTCTGGCTTCACGAAGGACCCGCCCAATGACGGCTTCGATCCTGACGGTCGACGATTCCCCCAGCATCCGCGTGGCGCTGAAGATCGCCCTGACCAACGCCGGCTATTCGGTGGCGGAGGCCGGAAACGGCGCCGAGGGCGTCGAGAAGGCCAGGGCCAGCGCCTTCGACCTGATCATCACCGACCTGAACATGCCGGTCATGGACGGCCTGACCATGATCGAGGAACTGCGCCGCATGCCCGAGCAGACGGGCGTGCCGATCGTCTTCCTGACCACCGAATCCGACCAGGCCATGAAGGACCGGGCCAAGGCCGCCGGCGCGACCGGCTGGTTGACCAAGCCGTTCGATCCGGAACAGCTGGTCCGTATCGCCAAGAAGGTGCTGGGTCGATGAGCGACGAAGCCATCGCCATCTTCCAGGTCGAGGCGCGCGAGACGCTGGAGCTGATCGAACAGGGCCTGCTTGATCTTCTGGAGCGGCCCGGGGACCGAGACCTGGTAGACGCCGTATTCCGGGGGCTGCACACACTGAAGGGCTCCGGCGCCATGTTCGGCTTCGACGCCCTGGCCGGCTTCACGCACCATTGCGAGACCGCCTTCGACCGCGTTCGCAAGGGCGAGGTGGCGGCGACCACCGACCTGGTCTCCGCCGTCCTGGCCGCCCGCGACCACATGCGCCGGCTGATGGAGGAGCCGTCCGCCGACCACGGCGCGACGGGCGAAGGCCTGCTGGCCGAACTGGAGCGGGCGGTGAAGGCCGCCGACGGCGCCGGCGCGGCCGAGGGCGATCCGGCCGCGGTCACCTGGCGTATCCGTTTCGACCTGCCGGCCAACGCCTTCCGGAACGGCGCCAACCCGCTGGCCCTGCTGGCCGAGTTGCGCGCGTTGGGTCAGGCGACCGTCAAGGCCGATACATCGCGCATTCCGCCACTGGATCGAATCGACCCGACCGATCATCACCTGGCCTGGGACGTGGTGCTGACCACGGACAAGGGACGCGACGCGATCGAGGATGTCTTCATCTTCGTGATCGACGAAATGACGCTGTCGATCGAGGCGCTTGAGGCCGCGTCGGCGGAGGCCGGGCCGACCTTCCCGGCGCCGGTCGCGGACGCCTCCGTCTCCGCGCCCGAAGCGGTCGCCGCGCCGGCCGAGACCACGGACGCGGCGCGTCAGGCGAAGGCGGCCGAGAGCGTCCGCGTGCCGGCGGACCGGCTGGACGAATTGATGGACCGGGTCGGTGAACTGGTCATCGCCCAGTCGCGACTCAGCCAGCTGGCGGACGGCGGCGCCGATCCGGCCCTGCGCGCCGTGTCCGAGGAGATCGCCCGCCTGTCCGGAGAGCTGCGCGACACCATGATGGTGCTGCGCATGGTCCCGGTCGCCACCCTGTTCGGTCGCTTCCGCCGCCTGGTCCACGATCTGGCGCGTGAGACCGGCAAGGCCATCGAACTGTCGACCGATGGCGAGACGACCGAGATCGACAAAACCGTCATCGAACGCCTGGCCGATCCGTTGGTCCACCTGATCCGCAACGCCGCCGACCATGGCCTGGAGAGCGCCGAGGACCGGGCCGCCGCCGGCAAGCCCGCGACCGGGCGTATCCGCCTGTCGGCGCATCAGTCGGGCGGCGAGGTGGTGATCACCATCCGCGACGATGGCCGGGGCATCGACCGCGACCGCGTCCGCGCCAAGGCCGAGGCTCAAGGATTGATCGAGCCGGGCGCGGCGATCAGCGACCACGAGCTGCTGCAGATGATCTTCCACCCCGGCTTTTCCACGGCGGCGGCGGTGACCAACCTGTCCGGCCGCGGCGTCGGCATGGATGTGGTCAAGCGCACCATCGAGGCGCTGCGCGGTTCGATCGACATCGCCAGCCGGCCCGGAGAGGGCTCGGAGGTGTCGCTGCGCATCCCGCTGACCCTGGCCATCATCGACGGCCTGCTGGTCCGCGTTGGCCACGGCCGCTACGTCATTCCGCTCGGCGCCGTCGAGGAGTGCCTGGAGCTGTCGCTGGATGAGGACATGCGTTCGCGCGGCCGCAGCTTCATCTCGCTGCGCAACAGCCTGGTGCCCTTCCTGCGCCTGCGGGAGATGTTCGACACCGGCACGCCGCCCGAGCTGCACCAGAAGGTCGTCGTCGTCTCGACCGGCGAGGAGCGGATCGGCCTGGTCGTCGATCAGATCATCGGCGACCACCAGACCGTCATCAAGTCGATGTCCAAGCTGCATTCGGGCCTGCCGACCTTCTCCGGGGCGACGATCCTGGGCGACGGCGGCGTGGCCCTGATCCTGGACGTCGGACACCTGGTCGCCCAGGGCCAGCAGCAGGAGGCGCAGATGCGCGAAGCCGTATGAGCGTTCAGGCCGACATCGCCGGCGCCGCCGGCTGGACCGGATCCGACCAGATCGAGGTCCTGACCTTCGAGCTGAACGGCGAACTGTTCGCGCTTCAGGCGATCACCGTGCAAGAGATCATGGACCTGGTCCCCGAGACCGTGGTGCCGGGCGCCGGCGCCTTCGCCGGGGCGGTGATCAACTTCCGGGGCAAGGTCATTCCGCTGGCCGACCTGCGCGTCGCCTTCGGCCTGGAGCGCGGCGAGCCCACCATCGACAGCCGCATCGTCGTCATCGAGATCGATCTGGACGGCGAACCGACCCTGGTCGGCCTGCGCACCGACAAGGTGCACGAGGTCACCGGCCTGGCCCGCGCCGATTCCGAAGCGCCGCCCAGCGTCGGCATGCGCTGGCGGCCCGAATTCATCCAATGCCTGGTGAAACGGGACGGCGAGTTCATCGTCGTCCCAGCGCTCCAGGCCCTCTTCAACCAGCAACAGGACGCCCGCTCGCCGGTCGCGTCCCAGACCCGTCATTGACCGGCTCATCGGGGGATCAGCCCATGCGTTTCACCATCAAAGCTAAACTGGCCGCGGGCTTCGGGACGGTGATCGTCCTGCTCGCCGGCATCGCCGTCCTGGGCATCTACAGTCTGGGCAACCTCAACACCGCGATCAGCGAGGTGATCTCCGGCCCCGCCAAACGGCTGGAAAATTCGCAACAGGTGAATGTGCGAATGCTGGCGGCCGTCCGGTCCGAGAAGAACGTCATACTGGCGACGACGTCCGAGGAACTGACGCAATATGAATCGGCGGCGGACAAGGCCCGTTCGGACGTGGCGCAACTGCTGACACAAGGCGAGGCGCTGGCGACCGCGGAAGGAAAGGCGGACTGGCGCAAGCTGATCACGCTGCTGGGTACGATGGAGCAGAACCAGAAGCGCATCGTTCAGCTTGTCCGTGCTGGAAACGTCGCCGAGGCGACCCGCTTCTCAGGCAATGAGAACCGGCAAGTCGCCGATGAGATGACGGAAGCGATCGAAGGCATCGTCCAGCGGAACCAGGAACGCATGGTCCAAGCAGACGCCGACACCACCAAGCAGTACGAGGATACGCGCAACCTTGTGATCACAATCACGCTTGCCGCTCTCGGTATCGCCGTCGCCTTCGCCCTGTGGATCGCCCTGGGCATCAGTTCCGGCCTGGCGCGGATGATGACGGTGGCCAACGCCGTGGCCATCGGCGACCTGGACCAGCGCGTCGACATCAAGTCGAACGACGAGATCAAGGACCTAGTCAACGTCTTCAACGCCATGACCGACAACCTCAAGGCCACGGCCGCCCTGGCCGACGAAGTGGCCAATGGCGACCTGACGGTCCAGCCCAAGCCGTTGTCGGACAAGGACACCCTGGGCCTGGCCCTGCAGAGCATGGTGGAGCGCCTGCGCGGCGTCGTCACCGACGCCCTGTCGGCCTCCGACAACGTCTCCGCCGGCAGCCAGGAACTGTCCGCCACCTCGGAGCAGATGAGCCAGGGCGCGACCGAACAGGCCGCCGCCGCCGAACAGGCCTCGGCCTCGATGGAGGAGATGGCCGCCAACATCAAGCAGAACGCCGACAACGCCGCCCAGACCGAGAAGATCTCTCGCCAGTCGGCCAAGGACGCGGAAAACAGCGGCGACGCGGTCAACCGCGCCGTGGACGCCATGCGCACCATCGCCGACAAGATCGGCATCGTGCAGGAGATCGCGCGCCAGACCGACCTCCTGGCCCTGAACGCGGCGGTGGAAGCCGCCCGCGCCGGGGAGCACGGCAAGGGCTTCGCCGTCGTCGCCTCGGAAGTGCGCAAGCTGGCCGAACGCAGCCAGACGGCCGCCGCCGAGATCAGCTCGGTCTCCGGCGACACCGTCAAGGCCGCCCAGGAAGCCGGCGACATGCTGCAACGCCTGGTGCCGGACATCAGGAAGACCGCCGAACTGGTGTCCGAGATCAGCGCCGCCTGCCGCGAGCAGGACATCGGGGCCTCTCAGATCAACGAGGCCATCCAGCAGCTGGACAAGGTGACGCAACAGAACGCCGGCGCCTCCGAGCAGATGTCGGCCACCTCCGAGGAACTGGCGGCCCAGGCCGAGGAGCTGCAGACCTCGATCGCCTTCTTCCGCACCGACACGGCGGGCGGCCGCGCTCCGGCCAAGACGGTCTCGACCTTCAAGCCGGCGGCCAAGCCGGCCGCGGTCAAGGCTTCGACGCCCAAGCCCGCCGCGCGTCCCGCCGTCCACGCCCAGCAGGCCCGCGCCAAGGGCTTCGCCCTGGACATGGCCACGGGCGGCGCGGACGCCGAGGACATGGATTTCCGGGAGAGCGCCTGATGTCCGGCGCCGAAGCGGGCCAGTACGTCACCTTCGGCCTGGGCGACGAGGTGTTCGCCGCCCCGGTGGCCCTGGTGCGGGAAATCCTGAACTATCAGGAGCCGTTCAAGATCCCGAACGGGCCCGCCTACCTCCTGGGCCTGACCGACGTGCGCGGTCGCGGCGTGCCGACGGCGGATCTTCGCATCCGCCTCGGCATGGCGCCGGCCGAACCGACCCTGAACACCCGCATCCTGGTGCTGGACGTGCCGCTCGCCGACCGGACGCTCAGCCTGGGCCTGGTCGCCGACCGGGTGTTCGAGGTGACGCCGTTCACGCCCGAGCAGATCGAACCAGCGCCTGACATCGGCGTGACGTGGCGCTCCGAATACATCTCGGGCGTGGTTCGCCGGTCCGAGGGGTTCGTGGTCCTGATCGACCTGCCTCGCCTGATGTCGACCACCGATGCGGCGTCCTTCGCCGCCCTCGCCGACGTGGATCGCGCCGCCTGAGCGGCGCGATCCGACATCCCAGAAAGGGATCGCCACCATGTCCGCCGCGCTCGCCGTTCGAGAGTCCGCTCCGGTCGTCGACCAGATCAGCGCCCGCAATTTCGAGCGCCTGGCCCGCTACATCTACGACTACAGCGGCATCAAGATGCCGTCGTCCAAGCGGACCATGCTGGAAGGCCGCCTGCGCCGTCGCCTGCGCCAAACGGGCCTGCCGACCTTTGACGCCTATTGCGACTATCTGTTCAAGGACGACGGCCTGGAGGCGGAATCGGTCCACCTGATCGACGCGGTCACCACCAACAAGACCGACTTCTTCCGCGAACCGAAGCATTTCGAGTACATGGCCGCCCAGGTCCTGCCGGAGTTCCAGACGGCGGGCGTCCGCCGCATCCGCGCCTGGAGCGCGGCCTGCTCGACCGGCGCCGAGCCCTACACCATGGCCATGGTCATGCAGGACTTCGCCGACCGGCACGGCGGCCCGGACTATCAGATCGTCGGCACCGACCTGTCGACCGACGTGCTGGAGATGGCGCACCGCGGCGTCTATGCGGCCGAAATGGTGATCCCCGTGCCGGCCGACATGAAGCGCCGCTGGGTTATGACCGCTCGCGACCCGAAGCGCCGCGAGGTCCGCATCCACCCGGACCTGCGCGCCCGGCTGGCTCTGGCCCGGCTGAACCTGATGGACGACGGCTACGCCGCCGCCGGCGATCCATTCGACATCATCATGTGCCGCAATGTGATGATCTATTTCGACAAGCCGACCCAGGCCAAGGTGCTGAAGCGGCTGTGCGAGCGGCTGAAGCGCGGCGGCTATCTGTTCATCGGCCATTCCGAGAGCATTACCGGCGTCGACCTGCCGCTCGTCACCGTGGCCAACACCGTGTTCCGAAAGACCTGATTCCATGCCCAAGGTTCGCGTCCTGGTCGTCGACGATTCGGCCAGCGTCCGTCAGACCATGGTCGATGTCCTGTCGGCCGATCCGGGCATAGAGGTGATGGGCGTCGCCTCCGACCCCTTCGTCGCCGCCCGCCGCATCGCCGAGGACGTGCCCGACGTCATTACCCTGGATGTCGAGATGCCGCGCATGGACGGCATCACCTTCCTGAAGAAGATCATGTCCCAGCGGCCGATCCCGGTGGTGATGTGCTCCTCCCTGACCGAGGCGGGGTCCGAGACGCTGATGCAGGCGCTGGAGGCCGGCGCCGTCGACGTGATCCTGAAGCCGCGCATCGCCGCCGCCGATCACCTGGCCGAGGTCGGCGACCGCATCCGCGACGTGGTCAAGGCGGCCGCCCGCGCGCGGGTCGATGCGCGCCGGCCCGGCGCCGCCGCGCGGCGTTCGACGCCGGTGGAGGCCAAGCTGACCGCCGACGCCGTCCTGCCGCCGCCGTCCGGCGCGGCCATGGCCCGCACCACCGAGATGGTCGTCTGCCTGGGCGCTTCCACCGGCGGCACCGAGGCGCTGCGCATGGTGCTGGAGGCCCTGCCAGCCAATTCGCCGGGCATCGTCGTGGTCCAGCACATGCCCGCAGGCTTCACCGCCGCCTTCGCCAAGCGGCTGAACAGCCTGTGCGAGGTCGAGGTGCGCGAGGCCCGCCACGGCGACCCGGTCCTGCGCGGCCACGTCCTGATCGCCCCCGGCGACAAGCACATGCTGCTGGAGCGTCAGGGCGCGCGCTATCAGGTGGCGATCAAGGACGGCCCGCCCGTTTCGCGCCATCGGCCCTCGGTCGATGTGCTGTTCCGTTCCGCCGCCCGCGCGGCCGGCCGCAACGCGGTGGGCGTCATCATGACCGGCATGGGCGACGACGGCGCGCGGGGCCTGCTGGAAATGAAGGAGGCGGGCGCCCACACCCTGGCTCAGGACGAGGCCACCTCGATCGTCTTCGGCATGCCGCGTGAGGCCGTCGCCCGCGGCGCGGCGCAGAAGGTGGTCCCGCTCGATGTCATCGCGCGCGAGATCGTCCAGATCGACCGGTCGCGCTAGGCTGGGAGTTCGTATTCCGCCTTCTCTTTCGGCCGTCATCCCAGGCCTTGTGCCTGGGATCCATAGACTCCGTCGATGACGGTGGCCCTCGATGAAGAGAAACGGACAGGCCTGCGTATATGGCTTCTCGGCGCAAGGCTGAGAATGACGGGGAAAATCAATAGCCCTAACGCAGACGCGTCTCAGAACAGGATGTCGTCGAGTTCGTCCGCCGCCATTGGGGCGGCTTCGAGTTCGGTCGCTTCCGCGCCCGGCAGGGCGTGGGCCGCATGGATCGTGCGTTCGCGGGCCATGGTGTAGCTGCGTGCGATCTCGTCCAGCACGGCGCCGAGGACGCCGGCGATGTCGTTCAGGTCCTCGACCACCGGGCCGGCCTCTTCGGCCAGAACGACGGCGGCGGCGTGGAGCGCGTCGCCCAGGTCCTGCTTCAGGCCCAGCTGATGGGTGGCCAGTTCCAGCGACCGCGCGGTCTCCGTTCCGCGCGCGTTCAGAGCGTCAAGGTCGCGATCGACCACATCGGCGGCCCGCTTCAGCCGGTCGCGCACGCCGTCCAGCCGCGCCCCATCGAGGGTGTCGTTGTCCTCGTCCGCATCCATGTCCACGCTGAGCCGCGCCAGGGCGTGCAGCGAATCCAGGGTGTGTTCGGCGGCGGCCTCCAGCTCGCCGGCGTGGCTGCTCAGTTCCAGGGCGATGACGTTCAGCGGCTTGCCGATGTCGCCCAGCCGATTGCAGCGCAGACTGGAGTTGATGGCCATCTGCTGGATGTCGCGCTTCACGCCGTGGATGGCGTCGACCCGGCGGGCCAGGGCGTCCACGGCGCGACCGGTGTCGCCGCTGATACGCCGCGCGTTGGTCATGGCGGCGCCCACCTCGACGACCAGATCGCGCGCCTGGCTCAGGTTCAGCTCCAGGTCGCGCAGGCCGCCGGACTCGCGCGCCTCCGTGAGGCCGCGGAAGGCCAGGATCTGGGCGGTGTCCTGCGCCATGCCCGCGAGGCTCTGGGTCACGCGGCCCGCCTCGGCCTCGAAGGCCTGGGCCGTGTCCGCCATCTGTTCGGCCAGCAGGTGCGCGATCCGCCGCTGCGCCCGCGTGCGCGCCTCGGGCGCCAGGTCGCTCTCGGCCAGGATGCGGTCGACGACGGCGAGGCCCAGCTGGACGTGCTCGATGCGCTGGCGCGTGATGTCGCCGATCTGCAGCGCCGTCAGGGCCTTGGCCACCTTGGCCTGGATGTCGCGGGCGATGACGCCGACCGAGGCCGCGACCTCGGCGATGCGGGCGTGGTGGCCGCCGATCGCCTCGGCGTCGACCGCCAGCCGATCGGGCACGGCCGGGATCACCTGCTTGTAACGGACGCCCAGCGCGGCTTCGAATCCCAACGCCTCGACCAGCCGCCCCTCCAGGCCGCGGAGCTGCTCCGCCAGCTGGTCCAGTTGCGTCCCGCCGAGGTCCAGCTGGTCGCACATGCGTTCGGCGAAGCCGGAGAATTCGTCCGAGGCGCTGATGGTCGCGCCGGCGGTGATCTTCACGTTCAGGGCGAAGGCGCGCAGATAGCGCAGAGTCTGGCGCATGGCGTCGATGTGCGCAGCCAGGGCGGCGCCGGCCTCGCGCAGCCGCGACAGCCGGTCGATGCGCGCCTGTTGCGCGGCGGGCAGGGCGCTCAGCCCCTCGGCGGTCGAAAGCAGGTCGGCGGTGGTGCGTCCCGCGGATTCGGCGTTCAGGGCCGCGCCGAGGCGGTCCAGGGATTCGATCAGGCTGGACACCATCTCCAGCGATCCGGCCAAGCGCTCACCGGCGTCGGAGAAGCGCGATTCGATCAGGGCGCGCGCCGTCTCCAGTCGTTCGGAAATGGCGGACAGCGCGGGGCTGTCGGCGCGCCGTGTCACGGCGTCGGCCAAATGGTCAGCGATCTGCAAGCGTGCCCCCGTTCCCTCTGGAGACCAGCTTGGCAGGAACCTGCGAACCGACGGTAAACGCCAGCGGAGGTCCCTTTCCGGCCTCAGCGCGCGTTGACGTCCCACGCGAACACGACCCAGGCCAGCGCGCCGATGATCGCAGCCATCAGCGCCGCCGCCAGGCACCCATATCCCAGTCCGCCGCGCCCCATGCCGCCCCTCCGTCTCGCTTGAGTACCCCCGCGCGAAACGCTATGGAACCCGCAGCGCGGGTATAGTTCAGAGGTAGAACGTCAGCTTCCCAAGCTGAATGTCGCGAGTTCGATTCTCGCTACCCGCTCCACTTCAATAACCTATCCTGCGTGCAGTTCCTGCTTGACCCGTTCGGCCAGGGTCTTGATGTCCAGCGGCTTGGGCAGGAAGGACACGCCCTTCTCGTCCTGCAACAGGTCGGAGAAGTCGCTCTCGGCGTAGCCGGAGATGAACATGACCGGGGCGTCGCCCAGGTAGGGTCGCGCCTTCTTCAGCAGGCTGGGTCCGTCCAGCCCGGGCATGATGACGTCGGAGATCAGCATGTCGATCGTGCCGGCGTGCTCTTCGGCCAGGATCAGGGCTTCCTCGCCGTCGGCGGCCTCGATCACCTCATAACCGCGCTGGCGCAGCAGGCGGGCGGCGATGCCGCGTACGGCGGCCTCGTCCTCGACGAACAGGATGCGGCCGGCGCCGGACAGGTCGCGCGGCGCCTTGGCCTTGACCTCGACCGGCTGGACCTCGGCCAGTTCGGCCTCGCCGGCGGCGGGCAGGAAGATACGGAAAGCGGCGCCGCCCGCCTCGCCATCGGCCCCGTCCAGGTTGGCCACGGCGATGTGGCCGCCCGCCTGCTGGACGATGCCATAGACGGTGGCCAGGCCCATGCCGGTGCCTTCGTTGACCGCCTTGGTGGTGAAGAAGGGCTCGAAGATCTTGTCCAGCAGTTCGGGCGGAACGCCCGGGCCGGTGTCCGAGACCTCGATCAGCGCCACCTCCTCGGTCGGGACGTCGGTCCAGCCTTGGGCGCGCGCGTCGGCCGCGGACAGGCAACGGGTCTTGATGGTGACCACGGCGTCGCCCGGCGCGACCACGCCGCGCATGGCGTCGCGGGCGTTGACCGCCAGGTTCATCACGGCGGTCTCCAGCTGGCTCTTGTCGGCCAGCACCACCGGCAGGTCGCGGCCATAGTCGGTTTCCAGCCGCACGTCCTCGCGCAGCAGGCGGCGCAGCAGGATGGCGAACTCCCCGACCAGCTCGCCCAGGTCCAGCCGCTCGCGTCGCACGGTCGACTTGCGCGAGAAGGCCAGCAGCTTGCGCACCAGGTCGGCGGCGCGGATGGCGGTCTGGCGGATCTCGTTCAGCCCGTCGTAGGAAGGATCGCCGACCGGGTGGCGTTCCAGCAGGCCGCTGAGCTGGAGCTGGATGGCGGTCAGCAGGTTGTTGAAGTCGTGGGCCACGCCGCCGGCCAGCTGGCCGACCGCCTGCATCTTCTGCGCCTGGGACAGCTGCAGCTCCATCGACTTCTGCGACGAGACGTCGAACAGCCAGATGCGGCGCCGGTCGCCCTCGGGCGCGACATAGAGGTGCAGCGCCTTGTCCGGAAAGGCGCGCGCCACCAGTTCGATCGGGCCGGAGGAGCCGGCGGAAAGGCGGGCGCGCGCCTCGGCCACGCCGGCCGGATCGAACAGATGGCCGAAGGCGGCGTCGCGGGCGGCGGCCGGGCCGGTCAGGATCTCCAGGGCTGCATTGGCCTCTTCGACGCGACCGCCGAACAGGTCGTCGCCGGCGATGACGGCCGAGCCGAAGGGCGCGCCGGCGGCCATGGCCCGCGTCTCGCCGCGTGCGCCGTTGGCCACGGGTGCCGGGGTGGCCGGGATAGGGAGCACGGCTTCCGGCGCGGCGCGCATCAGGAAGCGTCCCTCGCCGGCCTGGCCGATCACCACCTCGATCTCGCGCTGGCCCACTTGGACGATGGCGTGGCCCGGCTGGCCCCGCCGGGCCTGGGCGAAAGCCATGTAGAGAGCCTGGGCCGACTTGCCGCGCGGCAGGGCGGCGGTCGCGCCGTTGGCCTCGGCCCAGGCGGCGTTGAAGGCCAGCACCTGGCCGGAATCCCACACCAGGGCCGCCGGCTCCGACATGGCGTCCAGCAGGTCGACGGCGGCGTCGCTTGAGGCGCGGGGCGCGGCGGCGCGGCGGAAGCCGAACAGGCCGATCAGGGCGATCAGCCCCGCCGTCAGGATCAGCACCATGCCCGGCGCCGACAGCGGATCGGCGCGGAACGCCGGATAGGCCAGCGCCCCCACCGCCACGACGAAGCCGACCGTCATGACGATCAGGAGCGGATCGAACGACAGGCGTCGGTTGGCGGTCATGCGGCCTCGCGCGGCAGGCGAATCAGTTCCCGGATCATAGGCCCAATTGCTGTCCAGACCTTACCGTCGCCGGCGGGACTGGAAGACGAAGCCGATGACCTTGGCGGCGGCCTCGAAATGCGCCTTGGGGATGACCTCGTCGACTTCGACCGAGGCGTAGAGCGCGCGGGCCAGGGGCACGTTCTCGACGATCGGCACGCCGTGCTCGCGCGCGGTCTCGCGGATACGCAGGGCCAGGGCGTCGACGCCCTTGGCGACGCAAACCGGCGCCCCGTCGCCCTGGTCGGGCTCATAGCGCAGGGCCACCGAATAGTGGGTCGGGTTGGTGACGACCACCGTCGCCTTGGGGACGTTGGCCATCATCCGCTGGCGGCTGCGCTGCATGCGGATCTGGCGCAGCTTGGCCTTCACGTGCGGGTCGCCCTCGGCCTGCTTGAAATCCTCCTTCAGCTCCTCCTTCGTCATCCGCATCCGCTTGGCGAAGCGCAGCTTCTGCCACAGGAAGTCGGCGCCCGCCGTCGCTCCCAGCAGGATCAGGGCGGCGACGAACAGGGCGATCGCCAGGTCGCGTGCCAGGGGCAGCAGGGCCACGGGGCTCATGGCCGCCAGGTTTTCGACCTCGCGCGCATGGGGCTTCAGAACCAGCCAGCAGACCGCGCAGACGGCCAGCAGCTTCAGGAAGGTCTTGAGGAACTGCACCAGGCCGTCCAGGCCGAAGATGCGCTTGAATCCCTCGATCGGGTTCAGCTTGGACCATTTGGGCTTGAGCTTGTCGGCGGTGAAGATCAGGCCGGACTGGGCCAGGTGACCGCCCGCGCCGCCGACGACCGTGGCCAGCATGACCGCGCCCAGGAAGGGCGCCATGGCCCATAGGGCCTGGGCGGCGATGCGCGGTCCGCCGCCGCCGTCCAGCATCCCCAGCATCTCGTGCGGGGCGGCGATGAAGGGCAGGAGCTGTTCCGCCATGCTCGAGGCGAACCAGCCGCCGGCGCCCAGCACCACCGAGGCCGAGCCGGCCAGCGCCAGCACCTGGCCGATGTCGGCGGACTTGGCGACGTCGCCCTTCTTGCGCGCCTCCTCGAGTTTTCGCGGGGTGGCCTCTTCTGTCTTCGATTCGGGATCGGCGCCTTCAGCCACCGGCGCCTCCCGCGAAGACCTCGGCCAGGCGGCGGTAGCGGTCGATGAAGACCGTGCCCAGCACGCCCAGGCTCAGGGCGAAGACCGACAGCCCCAGGATCACGCTGAGCGGGGCGGCGGCGAAATAGACCTGGAACTGGGGCATGACGCGCGCCACCAGTCCCGAGGCCAGGTTGAAGATCAGGGCGAAGACCAGGACCGGCGCCGCCAGCTGCACCCCCAGGAGGAAGCTCTCGCCCAGGGTTCGCACCGCCATGGTCGCGAAGTCCTGGACGATCAGCGGTTGCGCCGGCGCGATCAGCCTGTAGGAGCCGACAACGCCGGCGATGAACAGGTGATGGGTGTCGGTGGCGAACAGCAGCGTCACCCCCAGCACTGTCAGGAAGGCGGCGAGAGTCGATCCCGGCTGCGCCTGAAGGGGGTTGGCCGTCTGGGCGAAACTCAGCGTCGTCTGCAGCGACACGACCTCGCCCGCGGTCGCCAGGGCCGCCATCAGCATCCGCAGCAGCAGGCCGATCATCACCCCGACCGTGACCTCGCGCAGCACCCATCCGGCCATGGCGCCCAGGCTGTCGGGCAGGGGAGGCAGGCTCTCGCGCACCACCGGCCACAGCACCAGGCTGAGCAGCAGCGCCAGGGACAGGCGCACGCGCGGCGGCACATAGGCCTCGCCGATGCCGGGAATCAGCATCAACACGGCCCCGACGCGGGCCAGGATCAGCCCGCCCGCCCACACCTGATCGGCCGTGGCCCAAGCGTCCACCGGGCGGGCCCGCCTACATGCCTGCGATGCGGGCGGCGATCTGGCGCATGAAGCCGCCCAGCAGGGCGCCCATCAGCGGCAGGAACAGCAGCAGCGAGACGAAGATGGCGATGATCTTGGGCGCATAGATCAGTGTCTGCTCCTGGATCTGCGTCAGGGCCTGGAACAGGCCGATGACCACGCCGACCACCAGGCCGACGATCAGGATCGGGGCGCACAGCTGGATGGTCAGCCACAGGGCGTCGCGGCCCACGTCCAGAACTTCGGCGCCGTTCATTCGGCCGCTCCCCAGAAAGCTACTGGGCAGAAAATGCCGGGAGGATGGTTAACGGCGTGCTAACCGTGGAAGAGGACGCCAAGCCGCGAAGACCCCGCGTCTCTTCCGATCACCAGCCGAAGGAGATGCCCGCGCGGCCCGATATGACGCCGGTCCTGAAGCCGGCGCCGAAGCCGGCGTTGAGGCTGATGCGCTCGTTCAGCCTCCCGACGGCCCCGAAGCCGGCGGCGTTGGCGCCGTCGAAATGGCCCATGCTGGCGGACACGGCGAAGGTCTGGCCCGGCTGAAGGATCTGAGACCCGCTCAAGGCCAGGGCCATGGCTACGCCGTCGGCCTGACGCCTGAAATTGCGGTCGGCGACCCGCCACCGCTCGTCATTGGCGTCCATGCGGCCCTCCACGCCCTCGACGCGCTCGAACCAGGGATTCATGTCCATGGTCGCCAGATTGCCGGCGGCGTCGGAGGTGACGACATAGGACGCGCCGCTCTGGGCCTCGCGGCTGGCTTCGGAGGTCAGGCCCGCCAAGGTGTAGGTGTGATCGGCCGAACCGATGGCCACCTGGTTGGCGCGGCGCGTCTGCACGCCCTGGCCGATGGCGATGCTGTTCGCCTGAGCGGCCGAAGAGCCCTGGCCCAAGGCCAGGCTGGCGTCGCCGCTGGCCATGGCGCCCTGTCCCAGGGCGGTGGAAAGCGCGCCCGTCGCCTGGGTGTTGCCGCCGACGGCGGTGGAGTGCTGGCCCGAGGCCAGGGCGGCGAAGCCGATCGCGGTGGACGGGTCGCCCGACGCCTCCGCCCCGGCGCCGAAGGCGGTGTCCCCGAACTGCTGGGCCTTGGCGCCCTCGCCGGCGGCGGTCGTGCCGTCGCCGCCCGCTTCGCCGCCGGACAGGCTGCCCTTCTCCAGCCGGTCCAGCGCGGCGCCGAGCGCCTGCACCTGAGCGCGCAGGGCGGCGATCTCGGCGTCGCGGCCGTCGTCGCCCCCGCCGCCCGTTCCGCCGCCCCCGGTCGTCCTGATCGCGTCGATGTCCGTGGTGTTGGCCGCAACCTGGGTGTTCAGGGCGCCGAGCGCCCCGCCGACATTGTCGTAGGTCTGTCCCAGGATCGCGTAGTTCGGCGGGGTGAACAGGCCGTCAGCGCCGAAGCCGGCGCCGCCGCCCAGGGCCGCCGCCATAGTCGTCCGCGTCAGGAACAATTGCCCGCCCGTGACGGCGTCGGAACTGTCGGCGGCGACCCGGCCATCCGAGACGTGGACGATCCGCCGCTCGGAGCCCGCGGCGCCGATCGAGAGGGTTCCGGCCTCGTCGGCCACGGAGCCCGCGCCCAGGGCGATGGACCCCGGCGCCAGGGCCTGAGCCCCCGCGCCCAGAGCCAGCGACTGGCCGCCGCTCGCCGTCGCACCCCATCCTACGGCCAGACCGTCGTCGCCCGTCGCCACGGGACCCATTGCGCCGGAAGCGTTGTCCGCCGCGATCAGGGGCGCCGGCGCGCCGGCGCCGGATTCCAGCGCCGAGATCGCGGTTTCGGCGTCGCCCATCCGGACGTCGAGGCCGGCGATGGAGGTGGTGTTGGCGGCGACGAGGTTCTGGACGGTGAACAACTGGCCGCCGGTGACCGCGTCCGTGCTGTCCGCGGCCACCACGCCGTCGGCGATGTTGACGATGCGCCGCTCGAATCCGGCCGCGCCCACGGAGACGGTGTAGTCCTCCTCCGCCACCGAGCCGGACCCCAGCGCCACCGCCCCTTCGCCGGCGGCCCCCGACCCAGCGCCCAGCGCCAGGGCGCCGAAGGCGTCGGCGGTCGCGCCATGGCCCACGGCGGTCGCCCAGTCGTCCCCCGCATGCGCGCCGACGCCCAGGGCAAGCGACAATTCCCCCTCGGCCCAGCCGCCGCCGAGGGCGAGGCTCTGATCGCCGTCGGCCCTGGCGCCGCCGCCAAAGGCCGAAGATCCCGCGCCTTGCGCCCGGCTTCCCCAACCCGCGGCGAGACTGTCGTCGGCGGAGGCTTCCGGGGCGTCGGCGTTCGCGGCGTTGTCGGCGGCGATGGGCAGGTCGTCGGCGGACGCATTCTCCAGCGCCAGGATGGCGGTCTCCGCCTCGCCCATCCGGGTGTTGAGGCCCGTGATCGCGGTCGTATTGCCCGTGACCAGGTTCTGGAGGGTGAACACCTGGCCGCCGGTGACGGCGTCCGTGCTGTTGCGTGCGATCACCCCGTCGGAGACGTTGACCAGCCGCCGGGTGAAGGCGGCGCGCCGGTAGGGATCGTTCGGGCCGCGGCCGATGGAAAAGACGTCGTCCGCCGTGGCGGCCGACCCGACGCCGATGGCCACCGATCCTTCGCCGAGGGCGACAGCGCCATATCCCAGGGCCACCGCGTCTTCCGCCAGGCCGCCGAAGACGCGCCCTCTCATCCGGTCGGCGCTGGTGCCGATGGACAGCGCACGGTCGCCGCGGGCGATGCTGCTGTAGCCCATGGCGATGCTGTCCGCGCCATAGACCAGGACGCCGGAACCGATGGCGATCGACCGTCCGGCGCCGACCCCGTCCGCGTCGGTCTGGGAGCCCATGCCGATGGCGATGGTTTCGTCGCCGCGCGCCCAGGCGCCGCCGACGGCCGTGCTCCACATACCCTCTGCGATGGCCCAGCCCCCGAGGGCCGTGCTGGTTTCCCCCGTGGCCTCCGCGCCATAGCCAAAGGCCGATGAGGTTTCGCCCGTCGCCTCGGCGTAGGTCCCGACCGCCGTGGCCCAGAAGCCGGCCAGGCTTTCGAAGCCCACCGCCGTCGCTAATCGGTCGCCGTCCTCGATGCCCGCGACCGCCCCGGAGCCGATCGCGACCGAATAGTCGCCGGTCGTCTCGGACCCGCGCCCGATCGCGATGGCGTCGGCGCCGTCGGCGACCGGCGCCGCGACATGCTCGGACGGATTCTCGGCCGAGGCGACCTGGGCCAGGGCCGGCCCCGCCGCCAACAGCAGGGCGGTCGCGCCGCAGGTGGCGGTCAAGGTCCTGCGGCTGGCGCGGGCCAGGCCTGAACGCATGCGGATCATGGGTGTCCTCCAAGTTCTGTCCGGCGTCCCGGCCGAACTCATCCCCGGAGGCGGGACTAGAAGCGCGACCGCTCCTCGCCAAAGGAGAGGCGGCCTGGAAGCATCGGAATTGTCTTCACGTCCCGGGCGCTTGGCGCGGCGTCCCGTCAGGCGGCCAGGGTGTGGAGCCAGCGTTCGTAGCGTCGGTCCAGTCCAGACGGAATCGAAGGAGGTCCGCTGGTCGGGCGGCCGTAATGCCGCGCCGCCCGGGGGCTCAGGCCATGACGCCGGTGGAAGGCGCGGCTGAAGTCGGCGGGATCGACAAAGCCGAATCTCCGCCCGATCTCGGCCACCGGCAATGGCGCCTGCCGGATGTCCAGCAGGGCGCGCATGGCGCCGCTCAGCCGCCTTTCGCGGATATAGGCCCGCACGCCGCCCGCCCGTTCGAACAAGCGGTAGAGCGCCGAGCGGGACAGGCCGTGCCGCTCGCACAGGTCGGCGGCGTCCAGGTCGGGGTCGTGCAGGCGCGCCTCGATATCGCGGCGGATGACCGCGAGCCGCGCGGACTCCCCGGCGGCGGCGCGACAGGCCGGGTCCGCCGCGGAGCCGTCGAGACAGGCCGCGACAAGGCGCGCGGTGGATTCGGCCATCAGTCGGGCCTGGCGGTCGTCGATGTCGGCCGGCTGGCGCCACAGGCCGTCGAGGTGCTGACGCAACAGCGCGGTCATGGGCTGGTCGCAGACGATGTGGCGCATGTGCTGATCGTCCGGCTCCCGCAACAGCTCGGCCAGCAGGGCGCGCGGCAGGAGCAGGCTGACGTTGGCCATGTCGGTGGTCACCGCCTTCATCTCGCGCGCCAAGTCATAGACCAGGAAACCGCCCGCAGGCATCGCAACCTCTCCACCCGACCATGAGCAAGTCTGGGTGCCGCGCGCATAGAACTGCAGCATGTAATGATCCAGGCCGTCACGTGCGACGGTCATCGCGGAGCGCCGCCAGCGCAGCGCATGGGACCGCGTGTGGGCCATCATCAGCGGTCCGACCATGCGTGTTTCAAGCGACGCGTCGAACGGGGCTTGGGTGATGGCGCCGTTCACGCGCTCCACGTCGAATATGCAGGCGATGCTCTCACGCCAGACTTCAAACCGTCGATGTGGCGCGACCCCTTCGAGGTCGAAACGCGTGCGGCGCACCGCCCTGTCGGCCTGCCCCATGACCCATCCTCCCGAGAGCAGGTTACGCGTGGAACGGCGGGGCGCCAAATGACGCGACGCAGACAGGCTTCCCCTTCGTCCGTCCGGCCCGCTATGTAGCCTCCATGACCGACGCTCCCCTTTCCCCCGCCGTTTCCCAGGACGAAGCCGAGGCCGCCGTTCGCACCCTGATCCGGTGGGCGGGGGACAATCCCGACCGGGAAGGGCTGCTGGAGACGCCGGCCCGCGTCGCGCGCAGCTATCGCGAGCTGTTCGCCGGTTATGAAATCGATCCGCTCTCCTATCTGGAAAAGACCTTCGAGGAGGTCGGCGGCTACGACCAGCTGGTGGTGCTGAAGGACATCCGCTTCGTCAGCTTCTGCGAACATCACATGCTGCCGGTCGTCGGCAAGGCGCACGTGGCCTACCTGCCGACCAACCGTGTCGTCGGCATCTCCAAGCTGGCGCGGGTGGTGCGTGGCTTCGCCCGCCGCCTTCAGATCCAGGAGAAGATGACGTCGGAGATCGCCGAGGCCATCCAGTCGGTGCTCCAGCCGCACGGCGTCGGCGTGGTCATCGAGGCCGAGCACAGCTGCATGACCCTGCGCGGCGTCAACGCGCCCGGCGCCAGCCTGTCGACCAGCCACCTGATCGGCGTGGTCCGCGACGACCCCCGCACGCGCGAGGAGTTCCTGCGCCTGGTGCGCGGCTAGGCCTCAGGCCGGATCGAAGCGCAGCGGGCCGCCCCAGAACCGGGCGATCAGGTCCGACTGTTCGCCGGCGGGGCCGGTGGTCAGGAAATCGCGGCGGCCGCCGTCGCCCAGGTCGTATTCCGGGTGACGCGCGAAATAGCGCTCCAGCGCCTCGGCCACCGCCGTCGGCTGGTGGATCACCTGGGTCGTCTCGGGCAGGGCGGCGGCGAACAGGTCGGCGACGATCTCGTAATGGGTGCAGCCCAGGATGGCCTTGTCCGGATGACGGCCGATGCGGCGGCGCAAGGCGTCGACATGGCCGTCCACGACCACCTTCAGCTCGTCCGTCGGCGCGCCCAGCTCGATCAGGCCGGCCAGGCCGGGGCAGGGCTCGGAGAAGACCGCCAGGTCCTCGCGCCGCTTGTCGATCTCGATCTCGTAGACGCGGCTCAGCGCCGTGGCGGCGGTGGAGAAGACGCCCGTCACGTCGATGGCGGCGACCTTCTCGCCTTCGGCGGGCCGCTCGGCCTCGAAGCTCCAGGGCACGCCGGTGGCCGCCTCGATGGTCGGCACGATGATGCCCAGGATGTTGACCGGCCGGTCCAGCCGCTCGCGCAGGGTCGGGACCCAGGTCTGCTGCAGGCGGCGCAGGGCGATGGCGCTGGCGGTGTTGCAGCCCAGCACGACGACCGAGGCGCCGGCCTCGAACAGCCGCTCGCAGCCGGCCTGGGTCAGGGCCACGATGTCCTCGCCGCCTCGCCCGCCGTAGGGGGCGCTGGCCTGGTCGGCCAGATAGACGAAGTTCCGCGTCGGAAAGCGCCGGGTCAGTTCGCGATGGACGGTCAGGCCGCCCACGCCGGAGTCGAATACGCCTATGGCCATGGCGCGGCTTTAGCCTTCCGGACGGGTCGGCGGAAGGGGCCGGGCGCGACGATTAATTACACGCCGGTCATGTGACGCCCGCGTGCGCAGAGGCTAGGGTCCGCGCCAGATGATCCCTTTTAGGACCCCTCCATGCATAGACGACACGTCCTCCTTGGCGGCGCAGGCCTGTTCATGACCGCCGGATGCGCCACGACGGAAGGTCCGGCCGGCGCCGCCGTCCCGGCCGGACTGGAGCG
This sequence comes from Pseudomonadota bacterium, assembly GCA_023390245.1. Classification (GTDB taxonomy): domain Bacteria; phylum Pseudomonadota; class Alphaproteobacteria; order Caulobacterales; family Caulobacteraceae; genus Brevundimonas. The sequence goes on along the minus strand of JAEWDF010000101.1, from coordinate 9,538 downwards.
GGAGGCCGCCGCCGCGCGCGCCGTCCTGCCCGCGACCGCGCCGCGCGCGGAGTTGCTGCAGGAATGGACCGGCCCCTACGGCGGCGTGCCCCCGTGGGACAAGGTGACCCCGGCCAAGCTGCGCGAGGCCATTCTGGAAGGCATCGAACTGCAGCGCGCCGAGGTCGCCGCCGTGGCGGACAATCCGGAGCCGGCGACCTTCGCCAACACCTCGGTGGCCATGATGATGGTCGGCGAGCCTCTGGACCGCGCCCTGACGCTGTTCGGCGTCATGACCTCCAACATCGGCGGCGACGACTGGGACGCGCTGGATGTCGAGGTCAGCCCGCTGCTGTCCGCCGCCCAGGACGAGATCACCTTCAACGACGCCCTGTTCCAGCGCATCAGGGCCGTCGCCGACGGCGCCCGGGCCGCCGGATTGAACGCCCAGCAGACCCGCATTGCTGAGCGTTCGCGCGACGCCTATGTCCGCAACGGCGCGGCGCTGGACGCGGCGGGCAAGGCGGAGCTTGGCCGCATCAACACCACCCTGTCGGCCGCCTTCACCCGTTTCGGCCAGAAGGTCGTCGCCGACGAGAACAGCTGGACGCTGATCCCGAACGAGGCCGGCGTCGCCGGCCTGCCGGCCTCCAATAAGGCCGCCGCCGCCTCGGCCGCGCGCGCGCGGAACCTGCAGGGCTGGGCCATCCTGAACACCCGCTCCAGCGTCGATCCCTTCCTGTCGTTCGCCGACGACCGGGACCTGCGCGAGACGGTGTGGAGGACGTTCGTCAACCGCGGCGACAACGGCGACGCCAACGACACCAATGCGACCATCGCCGAGATTGTGCGCCTGCGCGACCAGCGCGCCAAGCTGCTGGGCTTCAGGAACCACGCCGAATGGCGGATGCAGGACACCATGGCCAAGACCCCGGCGGCGGCCGAGGACCTGATGATGCGGGTGTGGGAGCCGGCCAAGGCGCGCGTCGCCGAGGAGGTGGCCGACATGCGGGCCATCGCCGGTCATGGCATCGAGCCGTGGGACTACCTCTACTACGCAGAGAAGGTCCGCAAGGCGAAGTACGACCTGGATCAGAACCAGTTGAAGCCGTACTTCGAGCTGAACGCGGTGCGCGCCGGCTCCTTCTACATGGCCGAACGCCTGTACGGCTTCACCTTCGAGAAGCTGGCCCCCGGGACCGTGCCGGTCTTCCATCCCGACGTCGTCGTCTATGAGGTCAGGGACCATGGCCGCCCGGTCGGCGTCTACTATACCGACGACTACGCCCGTCCGGGCAAGCGCTCCGGCGCCTGGATGACCACCTACCGCTCGCACTCGACCTATGACGGCTATGACAATGTGCTAGCGTCGAACAACAACAACTTCCTCAAGGCCGATCCGGGCGAGCCGGTGCTGATCTCTCTGGACGACGCCGAGACGATGTTCCACGAGTTCGGCCACGCCCTGCACTATCTGTCGTCGCAGGTGGTCTATCCGGCCCTGGGCGGCACGCCGCGCGACTTCGTGGAATATCCGTCGCAGGTGCATGAGCACTGGGTGCTGACCCGACCGATCATCGACGGCTATCTGAAGCACGTCGAGACGGGCCAGCCGATGCCCCAGGAGCTGGTCGCCAAGATCGAGGCGTCCGACACCTTCAACCAGGGCTATGACACGGTCAGCTACCTGTCCTCGGCCATCGTCGACATGGACCTGCACACGCAAGCCGCGCCTCCGACCGACATCGACGCCTTCGAGAAGGAGAGCCTGGCCCGTATCGGCATGCCTCGGGAGATCGTGATGCGGCACCGCCTGCCGCAGTTCAACCACCTGTTCACGAGCGACGCCTATTCGGCCGGCTACTACAGCTATCTGTGGTCGGAAGTGATGGACGCCGACACCTGGGCCTATTTCGAGGAGTCGGGCGACGTGTTCGATCCGGACATCGCCGGTCGCTTCAAGTCGATCATGCTGGCGCCGGGCAACACCACCGACCGGGCCGAGGCCTATCGCCAGTTCCGCGGCCGCGACCCTGAGGTCACGGCCCTGCTGAAGGTGCGGGGCTTCCCGGTTTCCTAAGCGGATCTGTCGGCCTTCGACTTGAGGTCCGAAGACGAACGGACGGCCGGCGGAGCGATCCGCCGGCCGTTTTGTTTTAACGGGTCGCCGTCTAGGCTGGCGGCGCAGATCGAGACCCCGCATGCCCGTCATCGCCTCCTACGTCTATCGCGCCGGCCGCCGCGTGCGCGAAGCGCCGCTGACCGAGGCGGGCCTTCGGCTGAAGCGGGACGAATACCTCTGGATCGGCCTGTACGAGCCGACGGACGAGGAGCTCGACGTCCTGGTCCGCCGGTTCCGCCTGCACCCGCTGGCCGTCGAGGACGCCCTGAGCGCGCACCAGATGCCCAAGGTGGAGGTCTATGGCGCGGAGCTGTTCGTCGTCGCCCGCACCGCCGACATCCGCAACGACCACATCCTGTATGGCGAAACGCACGCCTTCGTCGGCCCGCGCCACATCATCACCATCCGCCACGGCTCGGCCCGTTCGCACACGGCCCTGCGCGCCCAGCTGGAAGCCTCGCCCGGTCAGCTGCGGCACGGCACGGACTTCATCCTGCACGCGGTGCTGGACTTCATCGTCGACGGCTATCTGCCCATCGTCGACGCGCTGGAGGACCGGGTGCTGGGCATGGAGCAGCGGGCGCTGGATCATTTCCTGTCGCGCGCCGACATCCGCAGCCTGTTTCGAAAGCGCCGCGAGCTGCTGAAGTTCGCCCGCCTGCTGGGGCCGATGCAGGATGTGGCGGGCCGGCTCCAGTCGCTGGACGTGCCCTGCATCGACCCGGAGGTGCGGCCCTATTTCCGCGACGTGGCCGATCATGTGAAGCGCGTCTCGGCGCGGGTCGCGGGCCTTCTGGACATCCTGTCGTCGGTGTTCGAGGTGTCGAACCTGCTGGAACAGCAGCGCCAGGGCGTCATCACGCGCAAGCTGGCCTCGTGGGCCGCCATCCTGGGCGTTCCCACCGCCTTGGCCGGCGTCTACGGCATGAACTTCGACAACATGCCCGAGCTGCACTGGCGTTACGGCTATTTCGGCGTGCTGGCGGTGATGGCCGTGGTCTGCGGCGGCCTGTTCGCCGGCTTCAAGCGCAACAACTGGCTTTAGGGCGCCCCTTCCCAAGCGGGGGCGGAGCCGCCATCTAGCGGCGATGACCGACACCCTCTCCGCGCCCTCCTCGACCAAGACCCCCGTGACCGTGCTGACCGGCTATCTCGGCGCGGGCAAGACCACGCTGCTGAACCGCATCCTGACCGAGGATCACGGCAAGCGCTACGCCGTCATCGTCAACGAGTTCGGCGAGATCGGCATCGACAACGACCTGGTCGTCGGCGCCGACGAGGACGTGTTCGAGATGAACAACGGCTGCGTCTGCTGCACGGTGCGCGGCGACCTGATCCGCGTGGTCGCCGGCCTGATGAAGCGCCAGCGGCCCGGCAAGCCCGCCTTCGACGCCATCATCGTCGAGACGACCGGCCTGGCCGACCCCGGCCCGGTGGCCCAGACCTTCTTCGTGGACGAGGACGTCAAGGCCAAGACCCAGCTGGACAGCGTCACCGCCCTGGTCGACGCCAAGCACGTCATGGCCCGTCTGGACGACTCCAGGGAGGCGCGCGAGCAGGTGGCGTTCGCCGACCGCATCATCCTGAACAAGGTCGATCTGGCGACGGCAGACGAACTGGATGCCGTCGAGGCGCGGCTGCGCGCCCTGAACCCTCTGGCTCCCATCGTGCGGGCCGAGCGGTCGAACGTGCCGCTGGACCAGGTGCTGGGCGTCCACGCCTTCGACCTGGACCGCATCCTGGAGGTCAAGCCGGACTGGGTGAACCCGCCGCACGGCGCCGACGGCCATGTCCACGACGAACACTGCGGTCATGACCATGACCACGATCACGGGCATCATCACCCCGATCACGGCCATGGGCCGCGCGGCCACGCCCACCAGGACGACATCAAGGGGATTTCCCTGACGCTGGACCGGCCCATCGACGGCCAGAAGTTCACCGCCTGGCTGGACAAGCTCCTGGGCGAGCAGGGCCAGAACATCCTGCGCGCCAAGGGCATCATCGATGTGAAGGGCGAGGATCGGCGCCTGGTCTTCCAGGCCGTGCACATGATCCTGGAAGGCGACCTTCAGCAGCCCTGGGGCGCCGCCGAACGCCGCTGGAGCCGCGCCGTCTTCATCGGCCGCGACCTGGACGAGACCGAACTACGCAAGGGCTTCGAGGCCTGCGCCGCCTAGGCGCTCTCCAAGGTCGGGACCTGCTACCTCTGTCTCGTCATTCTCGGCCTTGTGCCGAGAATCCATAAACGCAGGCCTTTCCGGTTCCCAACGTCCGAAGGGACATCGTCATCGACGGAGTCTATGGATCCTAGGCACAAGGCCTAGGATGACGACCAAGGGGAGGCAGAACCTGGTGCCTCGCCCGGACGTTCATCGCCACTGAGCGCGTCCAGACGGTGAGGCCTCAGTTCAGCACCCTGCGCGCATCCGGCGTGTCCAGCGAGAAGGCGGGGATGGCGACCTCGAAGCTGCGGCCTTCGGCGTCGGTCATATAGTAGGCGCCGACCATCGAGCCGCTGTCCGTGCCCAGCGGGCAGCCCGAGGCGTAGGCGTAGCTGTCGCCCGCCGCGATGACCGGCTGTTCGCCGACCACGCCGGGGCCGCGCACCTCCTCCACATGGCCGTGGGCGTCGGTGATGACCCAGCGCCGGGCCATCAACTGCACCGTCACGCCGGACAGGTTCACGATCTCGACGTGGTAGGCCCAGACCCAGCGGCCCTCGTCGGGATCGGACTGTCCGGCCAGATAGCTGGGCCGGACCTTGACCAGGATTCCTTCGGTTTCGGCGGTATAGGCAGGGCCGTCGTGCATGGGCTATATGCTCGCCCCGCCGCGCGCGGGCCGCAAGAGCCGATCGGCTCAAGCCCGGCTTGACGACAAGCCGCCGAATCCGTGGAAGACAGACGGCATGACCTTTCAGACGCCCCGCCCCGGCATCCTGCCCGCCCAGTCGATCGAGACGCTGATCGCCACCGGCGCCGTCACCTCGGACACGCCCTTCGACGCCGACCAGGTCCAGCCCGCCAGCCTGGACCTGCGCCTGTCGGACCGCGCCTGGCGGGTGCGGGCCTCCTTCCTGCCCGGCCAGCGCCGGGTGGAGGAGCGGATCGCCGACGTGGCCATGCACGCCATCGACCTGACCGGCGCCGGCGTGGTGCTGGAAAAGGGCTGCGTCTATATCGCGCGCCTGCAGGAGCGGCTCAGCCTGCCCAAGGGCCTGATCGCCCGCGCCAATCCGAAAAGCTCGACCGGCCGCGTCGATGTCTTCGTGCGCCTGCTGACCGACCGCGGCGCCAGCTTCGACGACGTGGACGAGGGCTATGACGGGCCGCTGTACCTGGAGATCGCGCCCCAGACCTTCTCCATCCTGGTGCGGCCCGGCACCCGCCTGAACCAGCTGCGCCTGAAGGCCGGGGAGCCGCCGAAGCTGGAGACCCGTTCAGTCGGGGTCGATCTCCAGGCCGGCGACATCGTCGGCTTTCGCGGGCGTCGCCACGCCGGGGTGGTCGACCTGGACCGGATCGACGGCCACGACCCGCGCGACTTCTGGGAGCCGCTGACCCTGCGGCGTGGCGAACTGCTGCTGGACCCGGGCGAGTTCTACATCCTGGCCTCGTCCGACGATGTGGAGATCCCGGTCGACCAGGCCGCCGAGATGACGCCGATCGATCCCTCGGTCGGAGAGTTCCGCGTCCACTACGCCGGCTTCTTCGACCCCGGCTTCGGCACCGACGAGGCGCACGGCGCGGGCTCCAAGGGGGTGCTGGAGGTCCGCACCCACGACACGCCGTTCCTGCTGGAGCACGGCCAGATCGTCGCACGACTGGTCTACGAGCCGCTGACCGAGCGCCCCAGCCGGCTGTATGGCGAAAGCGGCAGCCACTATCAGAGCCAGGGCCTGAAGCTGTCGAAGCACTTCCGCCCCTGGTAGGGCTCAGATGATGTCCAGCGGCTGGGCCGTCGTCGGCGGCGGGAAGGCCTGATCCAGCCGTTCCAGGTCCTCGGCGTCGAACTGGATGTCCAGCGCGGCGGCGTTCGCCTCCACATGCTCGACCGAACTCGACTTCGGGATGGCGATGATCCCGTCCTGGCGCAGCACGGCCGCCAGGGCGACTTGGGCCGGGCTGGCGTCGTGGCGGTCGGCGATGTCGACGAGGACGGGGTGGTTCAGCAAGCCGCCCCGGCCCAGCGGCGAATAGGCCATCATCGGCATGTCGCGCGCCTGCATCCACGGCAGCAGGTCGAACTCCACCCCGCGCGAACCCAGGTTGTAGAGCAGCTGGTTGGTGGCGCACAGGTCGCCGCCGTCCAGCCCCTCCAGTTCCTGCATGGCCCTTAGGTCCAGGTTGGACACGCCCCAGCGGACGATCATCCCTTCGTCGACCAGCTCCTGGAACGCGGCCAGGGTCTCCTCCAGCGGAACGCGGCCTTCCCAGTGCAGCAGGTAGAGGTCCAGCCGGTCGGCGCCCAGCCGCTCCAGCGACTTCTCGCACGACAGCATCATCTTCATCTCGGAGGCGTTCTCCGGCTTCACCTTGGAGACCAGGAAGACCTCGTCGCGGCGCCCGGCGATGACCTCGCCCACCAGCCGTTCCGAGCGGCCGTCGCCGTACAGTTCCGCCGTGTCGATCAGCGTCAGGCCCAGGTCCAGCCCGCGCGCCAGGGCCTGCTGCTCGGCGTCGCGCCGCTTGGGATCGTCGCCGATCTCCCAGGTGCCCTGGCCGAGGGCGGGGACGGTCGCGCCGTCCGCGAAGGTGACAAGTCGGGTCATGCCGGTCCTAATGCATCATCGGAGGTGAGGGATGCAGTCGCGCCTTATCAAGACGGACGGCTTGGTCCAACAGGTTCTGGAGGACGGGGAGGGGCCGCTGGTCCTGCTGATCCATGGGTTCCCCGAACTGGGCGTCAGCTGGCGCGCCCAGGTCGCGGCCCTGGCCCAGGCCGGCTATCGCGCCGTCGCGCCCGACATGCGCGGCTATGGCGGCACGGACAAGCCGACGGGGCCGAAGAACCACACCCTCCTGCACCTGGTCGGCGACATGGTCGATCTGGTCCGGGCGCTGGGCTGCGACACCTGCGTGGTCGTGGGCCACGACTGGGGCGCGCCGGTCGCCTGGCACTGCGCCCTGCTGCGGCCGGATGTCTTCACCGCCGTCGCCGGCCTGTCGGTCCCGTTCCAGCCGCGCCGGACCAAGGGGCCGCCGACCGCCGCCATGGCCGCCATCACCCGCAAGGCCGGCCTGGGCGACCTCTACATCAGCCGGTTCCAGGCGCCGGACGCCCATGTCGCGCTGGACGCCGATCCGGCCACCACCCTGCGCAAGCTGTTCTGGGCCTATGACGGGGCGACGTCGGCGGACCAGCGCTCGACCGGCTTCATGCCCGACGGCGTCGATCTGCTGGACACCGTCGACGACGGCGCGACCCTGCCCCCTTGGATGGAGGCGGCGCATTTCGAGGACTACGTCGCCGCCTTCTCGGCCGGCGGCTTCTGCGGCCCGCTGGACTGGTATCGCGCGCTGGATTTGAACTGGTCCCTGACCGCCTTCGTGCAGGATCAGCGCATCGCGGTCCCGGCGCTGTTTGTTGTGGGACAGGACGATCCGGTGCGCCATTACGCCGGCGCGCACGAAGCCGGGCTGAAGGACTGGGCGCCCGGTCTTCGCGGCCAGGTCGTCCTGCCGGGCGCGGGCCACTGGATCCAGCAGGAGCGGGCGCAAGAGGTCAACGCTCTGCTGCTGGACTTCCTGCGCGGGCTTTAGGCCAGGGCGTCTCGCGCCTCGGCGACGATCTCCAGGCTGCGGATGCGCGCGGCGTTGTCGTGCATCATGCCGGTGACCATCAGCTCGTCCACCTGGGTCAAGTCCAGGAAGTCGCGGATCTGCGACCGGACCGTCTCCGGCCCGCCGATGGCGGAATAGAGCAGGCGGCCCTGCGCGCCCGCGATCTGCTGCGGGGTCAGGATGGCGGTCACGTCGTTCACCGGCGGCGGCAGCTTGCCGGGCTTGCCCGACGTCAGGCGCGCGAAGCTCTGCTGCATCGAGGTCGATAGCCGCCGGCCTTCTTCGTCGGTGTCGGCGGCGAAGACGTTGATCGCGGCCATGGCGTGCGGCTTGTCCAGCCGCTGCGACGGCTCGAACGACCGGCGATAGAGCGCCAGCGCCTCCAGCAGCAGTTCGGGCGCGAAGTGGCTGGCGAAGGCGTAGGGCAGGCCCAGCCGGCCCGCCAGCTGGGCGCTGAACAGGCTGGAGCCCAGAAGCCAAATCGGCACGCGCAGGCCAGCCCCCGGCACGGCGCGCACGGCCTGGTTCTCCACCTCCGGCTCGAACCACTGGATCAGCTCCATCACGTCGCGCGGGAACTGGTCGGCGGCGTCGAAATAGCGGCGCAGCGCCCGCGCCGTCGCCCCGTCCGTGCCGGGCGCGCGGCCCAGCCCCAGGTCGATCCGGCCGGGGAACAGCGTCTCCAGCGTGCCGAACTGCTCGGCGACCACCAGCGGCGCGTGGTTGGGCAGCATCACGCCGCCGGAGCCGACGCGGATGCGCTCAGTCCCCGCCGCCACATGGCCGATGACGATGGCGGTCGCGGCGCTGGCGATGCCCGGCATGTTGTGATGCTCGGCTAGCCAGAACCGCTGATAGCCCAGGCGGTCGGCGGCCCGCGCCAGGGCCAGGGTCTCGTCCAGGGCGCGGCGGACATCGCCGCCTTCGACGACGGGCGACAGATCGAGGACGGAAAAGGGAACCATGGCGGTTACATTGGCGCCCGCCGCGACGGTTCAAGAGGGAACCGCACTCGTTCCTCCGCTTTGACTCGGCAGACCAGGGAGACCGCCGATGACCGACCCGCGCCAGACCGACGCCGAATGCGAAGACGCCCGCGAGGCGGGCGACATGGGCGAAAAGCCCGACCTGGGCCACAAGGCCGACGCCCTGATCGACGCGCTGGAGGGCGGCGACTCCGGCTCCGACACCCGCGCCGGTTCGTTGCGGGGCGGCTCGGCCGCCGGCACGGACGACGATCCGGATTCGGTCCGGATCGACGCCGCCCTGGCGCGGCAGGGGCAGTCGTTCGCCGATCCCCAGTCGCCGTCGGACGCCGGCCCCGATGCGGTGGAAGGCTCCGGACGCCGGTTCCAGGACCGCGACGCCGATCCCGCCGAGGGCGCGAGGGGGGCGGACTGACGCGCCACAAGCCCCGGCGCCTTGCTGCCGCCGCAACGAGGCGCCACGGTGGCGCTTCGACCAGAAGGTCCACAGGACGATTCTCGATGCTGTATCGCCTGGCGGTTCCGGCCGCCCTTGTAACGCTTTGCCTGTCGGCCTGCGATCGCGGGTCCGGAGCGCCCGCCCCGGAAACGGCCGAGGCGCCAGTGGCGCCGACTGCCTCCGCCGGCGCCCCGAACGTCGCGGTGGAGGCGCCGCCGCCCGCGAC
>JAEWDF010000094.1 GCA_023390245.1 Pseudomonadota bacterium | reverse complement strand
GCGCAGGCCGGGCGCCTGAGCCAGGGCGCGGAACTCCGGTTCGGTCAGGGTCAGGCTGACGCGGGTGCGCCGGTCCGGCGCCAGGCGCAGGGCGTAGGCCCCGCCCTCGGCGGACAGCCAGGCTTCGGGGCGGGCCAGCAGGCGCCGCGCGCGCTCCAGGGTCCGGCTCATACGCGCAACTCGCAGCGCGGGGCGCGGAACAGGTCCGTCAGGCAGGTCTCCAGATGGCTGAGCAGGTCGTCGACGCCCCTCTGTTCGCGCGCGTCCTCGGCCCAGCGGCAGGCGGCGCCGGCCGTGGCGCGGTTCAGGCCGAAGACATGGCCGACCCGCTCCAGCGACCATCCGAACGACACGTGCGACAGGTACATGGCCAGCCAGCGCGCCCGCGAGGCCCGGGGGTCAAGCCGCCCGCCCGCCGTCATGCCGTCGGCTCGCGTTCCTGTCCGCGCCGCCACGAGATGCGCGGCCACCCCGGCCTTCAGCCGATCCTCCGCCGTCACCGGCACCTTGTAAGCCTCCGTCATCGACGCCTCCCGTCACGCAAGTCCAGGTTCGGCACGATAGGGGCGCCGGGAACCCATGATAGGAAAATCATCCTACATCGCGTCAGAAGCGGACGTGCGGCCATGGCCGCCTTGTGGTTGCGCCGGGGGCGATGCGCGCGCGGCGCCGGCCATCATGGTTAATAAATTTCGAATCGTTGACTCGGGACTCTCGACGGCGATTCGCAAATCAGCCTAGGTATGATTCGTACTCGGGTCTTAACCATTCTTAAGGTTTTGATCCCTTAACGTCCGAACAAGGTTACCCGTCGGTTTTCGCGGGTGGTTACCGTCAAGCTTTGCCTGGAGGGGCACGAATGCGCGTCCTGCTGATTGAAGACGATCACGCGACCGCTCAGAGCATCGAGCTGATGCTGAAGTCGGAAGGCTTCAACGTCTACACGACGGACCTGGGTGAAGAGGGCGTCGATCTGGGCAAGATCTACGACTACGACCTCATTCTTCTGGACCTCAACCTGCCGGACATGAGCGGGCTTGAGGTTCTGCGCCAGCTGCGCAACGGCAAGATCAACACGCCGGTGATGATCCTGTCGGGCTCGACCGAGATCGAGACCAAGGTCAAGACCTTCGGCGGCGGCGCCGACGACTATCTGACCAAGCCGTTCCACAAGGACGAACTGATCGCCCGCACCCACGCGGTGGTGCGCCGCTCCAAGGGCCACGCCCAGGCGATCATCCACACCGGCGACATCGCGGTGAACCTGGACGCCAAGACGGTCGAGGTGAACGGCCACCGCGTGCACCTGACCGGCAAGGAATACCAGATGCTGGAGCTGCTCTCGCTCCGCAAGGGCACGACCCTGACCAAGGAAATGTTCCTGAACCACCTGTACGGCGGCATGGACGAGCCCGAGCTGAAGATCATCGATGTCTTCATCTGCAAGCTGCGCAAGAAGCTGGCCACGGCCGCCAACGGCAAGCACTACATCGAAACCGTCTGGGGCCGCGGCTATGTGCTGCGCGACCCGGCCGAAAGCGCCCAGAGCGCCGCGGCCTGAGCCTGACGGCGACTTAGGAATCGAAACGCCCGCCGGGAGACCGGCGGGCGTTTTCGCATGCGTCACGGTCGGCGCGCCGGCGCGTCCCGCCAAGCTTCATATGGCCTCGCGAATTTCGGGATCAAGAATTGCGCGGATCGAAAGTGTGCGCAGACTGAGGGGTCCTTGAAACGCGAGACACGGCGCGATGAAGCTGGACAACACCGATCCAACCTACGGCACGGTCGCGGCGGGTCATGTGCCTGCGATCCTTTATCACGGCACGCGGGCGGCGCTTTCCGTGGGCGACCTGCTGCGGCCAGGCTTCGCATCGAATTATGAGGGTCGGCGGCCCCTGTCGTGGATCTACATGTCCGGCCTGTTGGAGCCGGCTGTCTGGGGCGCCGAACTGGCCGTGGGGGACGGACGCCCGCGTGTCTTCATCGTCCAACCGACCGGACCGATCGAAGACGATCCCAACCTGACCAACAAGAAATTCCCCGGCAACATCACCCTGTCCTACCGTTCGCGCGAGCCTTTGCGCATCGTCGGCGAGGTCGCCGATTGGCAAGGACACCCGCCCGAGCAGGTCCGGGCCGCCAGGTTCAAGATCGACAGCGGCTGGACCGGAGGCCCGTCCCGCATCATCGACTAGGCGTTCGATGCCCCGAACCCCTCCGTCAGCGCCGCCGCCATCGGGTTCGGGCGGCCGAAGCTGTCGAAGGGCAGGGGGCGGTCGCGGCCGTCGTCCTTGTCGCCCTGGCGATACCAGCTGTCGGTGTCGCGCAGGCCCCAGACGGTGAAGGCGTAGCGCTGGCGCTCCGGCAGGGCGGCGAAGGCGGAGGCCAGCTCCGTCACCCGCGCCGCCTGGCGGGCGATCCGGTCGGCCTGCGAGCGCAGGTCCAGCCGGTCCTCGGTACGTAGGGTGCAGTCCAGCTCCGACACATGGATCGGCAGGCCAAACTGGGCCGCTTCCCGCATGAAGCGGGCGATGGCGCCGTCCTCGACGTCGATCCACAGGTGCGACTGGAGGCCCAGGCCCTGGATCGGGCAGCCGGCCTTCAGCAGCCGCTCGACCAGGCGCAGGAATTGCGCGCCCTTCGCCGGCACGCTCTCCTGGTTGTATTCGTTCAGGAACAGCAGGGCTTCGGGATCGGCCTCGCGCGCCCGGTCGAAGGCGCGCCGGATGTAGCCGTCGTGGCCGTAGCGGGCGGACCAGTGGCAGTCGCGCAGGCCCGAGCCGTCGTCCAGGATCGGTTCATTGACCACGTCCCAGCCGCGCGCCTTGCCGCGATACCGGCCGGCGAGCCCGGCGACATAGCCGTCGAAGGCGCGGTCGAAGGCGGCGTCGTCCAGGCCGGCGAAAACCTCCTGGCCCTGGGCGTACCAGATCAGCACATGGCCGTGCAGCGCCATGCCGTTGGCGGCGGCGAAGGCCGCGATTCGGTCGGCCCTGTCGAAGTTCGGATGATCGAGGCCGCCCGCCAGGATGTACTCCATCTTCATCTCCCACTCGGGCGTGACCTGGGAGAGGTTGGCGCGGGCCAGGGCGACCCAGCCGGCGTCGTCGAGCAGATGGGCCTTCGCAGCCGCCCCGAACGGCGCCGGGCAGACGGACTTCAGCGGCGGGACGGCGGTCGGGCTTTCGGCCGAGGCCAGGCGGTCGCAGGCGGCCAGGGCGACGGTGGAGGCGATCAGGGCGCGGCGGTTCAGCATTCTCCCTCCCCTTCATGGGGAGGGTGGTCGCCCCCGGGTCCGGCCGCAGGCCGGCCCAAGGATAAACTCCGCGACCGGGTGGGGGCGGCAAGGCGAAACGAGACAAGCCGGGGATGCGGCGCGCGGCCCTCCCCACCCGGCTTCACTTCGCTCAGCCACCCTCCCCATGAAGGGGAGGGAGAAGATGGTGGGTCACACCGCACGCCGCCGCAGGCCCAGTTCGTCGAAGGCGGCCGTCTCGCGCCTGGCCTGGGCGACCAGCTTCTCCAACCGGGTGACCTCGGCCACGTGCTCGAACTTCTTCAGTTCCTCGAAGGCGCCGGTCAGGGCGTCGCGGGCGCCGGTCTCTTCGGCGTCGATGCCGGCCAGGTTGTCCTCCGCCACCGTGCGGCGCGCCTTCCAGCCGTTCAGATAGGCGGCCAGCATCATGTTGGCGTCGGCGTCCGCGCGGGCGCGTTCGCGCTCCACCTCGACCTCGGCGTCCAGCACGGCGATGCGCATCTCGGCGGAAGTCTTGCGGGCGGTGATCTCGGCCAGGCGCTTCTGCAGCGTCTCGACCTCGTAGTTGGAGATCCGGATCAGGGATTGGGCCCAGGCGGTCATGTCGTCACTCCCTGATCATGCCTTGGTTGAGGATGTGCTCCAGCCGGGTAAAGGAATCGGTAAGACGCGTGGCGTCGTCCTTGTCCTGTCCCAGGAAATCCTCCAGCGCGGGGTTAAGCGCGATGGCGCGGTCCACGATGGGGTCGGCGCCGGCGCGATAGGCGCCGATGCGGATCAGCTCCTCCATGTTCGCATAGGCGCTGAGGCACTGGCGCGCGCGGCGGTTCAGCTCGCGCTCCGGCGGGGTCTGGCAGCCGGGCAGGGTGCGGCTGACCGACTTCAGCACGTCGATAGCGGGGAACCGCCCGCGCTCGGCGATCTTGCGGTCCATGACGATGTGGCCGTCCAGGATGCCGCGCACCGCGTCGGCGATGGGCTCGTCGTGGTCGCCGCCGTCGACCAGAACGGTGAACAGGGCGGTGATCGGCCCCGCCGTCGCGCCGTCCGGCCGGATCGGCCCCGGCCCGGCCCGTTCCAGCAGCTTGGGCAGTTCGGTGAAGACGGTGGGGGTGTAGCCCTTGGTCGTCGGCGGCTCGCCCGCCGCCAGGCCGATCTCGCGCTGGGCCATGGCGAAACGGGTGACGCTGTCCATCAGGCACAGGACCTCCAGGTCCTGGTCGCGCAGGAACTCGGCGACGGCCATGGTCATATAGGCCGCCTGGCGCCGCTTCAGCGCCGGCTCGTCACTGGTCGCCACCACGACGATGGCGCGCTTCAGGCCTTCCTCGCCCAGGGTCTCCTCGATGAATTCGCGCACCTCGCGGCCGCGTTCGCCGATCAGGCCGACGACCACGGCGTCGCAGGTCGCCTGGCGCGCCAGCATCGACAGCAGCACCGACTTGCCCACGCCCGATCCGGCGAAGATGCCCAGGCGCTGGCCCCGGCAGGTGGTGGTGAAGACGTCCATGGCCCGCACGCCCAGGTCCAGCCTTTCGCCCACCCGGCCGCGCGAATGGGCCGGCGGCGGCGGGGCCTTCAGCGGATAGGGAGCGGGGCCCTGGGGCAGCGGCCCCTTGCCGTCGATCGGCTCGCCGAAGGCGTCGATGATGCGGCCCAGCCAGGCGGTGGTGGGCCTGACGCTGGCGGCCGCATCGATGATCTTGATGTCCGCGCCGGGGGCCACGCCCTCGACCGGGCCGAACGGCATCAGCAGGGCCTTGGCGTCGCGGAAGCCGACCACCTCGGCCGGCAGGGGCGCATGGCCGCGCCGGCCGATCTCGGCCCGGGCGCCGACGGCCAGGCGGCTGAGCCCGCCGCGCGACTCGATCAGCAGGCCGTTCACGCCCGCGACCTTGCCGGTCACGACCAGCGGGTCGATCGCTTCGACGGCGGCGACGAGATTACGCAAGCAGCACCCCAGGAACAGCCGTTAACGGTTTGGGGCGTCATGGTTAACGGCGGGTGAAGTCGTGCGACGGGCGGCGGCGGGCGAGACAACTTACGGTCAAGCTTCTACGGGATCTTGCCTAGAAAGAACAACCTGAACGCGCAACGGATTGGAAACCAATTGAGGCGGAAGCTCGCTCCATTCCCATGAAGCGGCAGGAGGCCGGGATGTTCTCCAGGCGGCGCCCACCCAGCGTCAAAGAGGCCCGGCTGGCCGATCTGGAGGCCAGGATGGCCGCGATCGGACGCTCCCAGGCCATGATCGAGTTCAATCTGGACGGCACGATCGTCGACGCCAACGAGAATTTCCTGACCACCATGGGTTACGCCCTGGACGAGATCCGGGGGACGCATCACCGCCAGTTCATGGACCCGGAGGAGGCGGCGTCCCCGGAGTACGCCGCCTTCTGGCGCGAACTGAACGCGGGCCGCTTCCTGGCGCGCAAGTTCCGCCGCCTGGCCAAGGGCGGACGCGAGGTCTGGCTGCAGGCGTCCTACAATCCGGTGTTCTCGGCCGATGGCCGGCCGGTCCGGGTGGTGAAGCTGGCGGTCGACATCACCGCCCAGGAGCAGGAGGCCGCCCGCCGCGAAGCCCTGCGCCTGGCGGCCGAGACGGCGCAGAACGCCCTGGTCGAGACCCTGGCCGGCCATCTGGCGCGCCTGTCCGCCGGCGACCTGACCGCCCGCATCGACCAGTCGATGGAGGGCGCGCACGCGCGGGTGAAGGACGACTACAACAGCGCCGTCGACAGCCTGCGCCTGGCCCTGGCCCAAGTGCTGGAGGCGGTCGCCGGCCTGCGCGGCGGGGCGGACGAGATTTCCGGCGCCTCGGACGACCTGTCGCGCCGCACCGAGCAGCAGGCGGCCTCGCTGGAGGAGACGGCGGCGGCGCTGGACCAGATCACCGCCACGGTGAAGCGCAGCGCCGAGGGCGCGCGCCAGGCCTCGTCCGCCGCCGCCGACGCCCGGTCCGAGGCCGACCGCTCGGGAGAGGTGGTGCGCCAGGCGGTCGCCGCCATGGACGGCATCCACAAGACCTCCGGCCAGATCGGCGAGATCATCGGCGTGATCGACGAGATCGCCTTCCAGACCAACCTCTTGGCCCTGAACGCCGGGGTCGAGGCGGCCCGGGCCGGGGAGGCGGGACGCGGTTTCGCCGTGGTGGCGTCGGAGGTGCGGGCCCTGGCCCAGCGTTCGGCCGAGGCGGCCAAGGAGATCAAGGCCCTGATCGGCGCCTCCACCGCCGCCGTGGCGGACGGCGTCAAGCTGGTCGACCAGACGGGCGCGGCGCTGGACAGCATCATCGCCAAGGTCGCCGAGATGGACGCCCTGGCGGGGGAGATCGCCTCCTCGGCCCAGGAGCAGGCGACCGGTCTGGAGCAGGTGAACACCGCCGTGAACCAGATGGACCAGGTGACCCAGCAGAACGCGGCCATGGTCGAGGAGACCACCGCCGCCGCCGCCAGCCTGAAGGAGGAGGCGAACCAGCTGGCGCTGCTGGTCGAGCGGTTCGAGACCGGCCGGCGCCCGTTGGCCGCGCCCGTCGCCGCCTCCGACGACGCCCCCATCCCCCTGGCCCGCGAGCGCGCCCGTTTGCAACGGTTCGCCGACGGCCGAGCCGCCGGTGCGGCCCCGTCGGACGGGTGGGAGGAGTTCTGAGGGCGCAAGAACCCCTCCACCGCTACGCGGTCCCCCTCCCCGCGAAGCGGGGAGGAGACGATGCGGCGACGTCTGTCTCCTCCCCATGCAATGGGGAGGTGGCTCGGAGCGAAGCGGAGAGACGGAGGGTTCTTAAGGAAACTTAATACGCCGCGCCGCATCCGCGCGGCCCCTCGCGCGCCTCCTGTCCCCAGGGCGCCGGGTTGGCGCGTTTCGCCTTGGGGGCTGTCGTGTCTGTTGTTGTTTTCTCGTCCTGGCGTCGCGGGGCGCTGGCCGGTCTGGCCCTGCTGTGTTCGGCGCTTCCGGCCGCCGCACAGGATCCGGCGCGGATGGATCAGATCGTGCGCGCCGCCGCCGACGAGGGCGAGTTCTCCGGCTCGGTCCTAGTGGCGCGCGGCGCGCAGGTGCTGCTGGACCAGGGCTACGGCCTGGCGAACCGGGAATGGGAGATCGCCAACGACGGCGACACGCGCTTCCGTCTGGCCTCGGTCTCCAAGCAGTTCACCGCCGTCGCGGCCCTGTTGCTGAGCGAGCGGGGCCGGCTGGATCTGGACGCGCCGATCCGCACCTATCTGCCCGACGCGCCGGCGACCTGGGACGCAGTGACGACGCGGCTGCTGCTGACGCACGGATCGGGCATCCCCGACTTCACCCGCGACGCCGACTATGGCGCGCTGAAGGTTCGCCCGACCACGCCGGCCGAGCTGATCGCGCGGGTGCGGGACCGGCCGCTGGCGTTCCGGCCGGGCGAAGGCTGGGCCTACTCCAACTCCGGCTACGTCGTCGCCACCGCAGTGATCGAGGCGGCGAGCGGCGAACGCTACGCCGACTTCGTCCAGGCCAATCTGTTCGCGCCGCTGGGCATGGCCGACAGCGGCTACGACAGCCACGCGGCCATCGTGCCGCACCGCGCCGCCGGCTATGTCCCGACGCGAGAAGGCGTCGTCAACGCCGACTATGTCGACATGAGCGTGCCGCAGGGCGCCGGCGGCCTGTATTCGACCACGCGCGACCTGCTGAAATGGGAGGAAGGGCTGTTCGGCGGGCGGCTGCTGAAGCCCGCCTCGCTGGCGGCCCTGACCACGCCCTATCGCGACGACTACGCCCTGGGCCTGGTGGTCAGGACCGAGGACGGGGACGCCGTCGTCAGCCATTCGGGCGGGATAGAGGGCTTCAACACCTATCTGGGCCGCGATCTGGATGCCGGCCTGACCGTGGTGGTGCTGGGCAATCTGAACGGCGCCGCGCCGGAGAAGCTGGGACGCGACCTGATGACCCTGGCGCGCGGCGGGACCGTGACCCTGGCGCGGGAGCGGCGCACGGTCACGCTGTCGGCCCAGGCGCTGGAGGACTACGTCGGCGTCTATGCGCTGGCGTCCGGCCTCACCCTGACCCTGTCGGTCGCGGACGGCCGGCTGACGGCCCAGGCGACCGGGCAGCCGGCGGTGGAGCTGTTTCCCGAAGTTGCCGACGCCTTCTTCCTGACGGCGGTGGACGCCCAGATCACCTTCGACCGCGACGCGGCCGGGGCCATCACCGGGCTGGTGCTGCACCAGGGCGGCCGGGACATGCCGGCGGCCCGCCAGTAGCGTCGGGCGGCGTCAGCGATCCGCGGGGCGGGTGGTCATCACCGCCCCGGCGGAGGCGGCCACGATGGCGGCGATCGCCAGCCACTGCTGGCCGCTGAGCCGCTCGTGCAGCACCAGGACGCCGGCCAGGGCGCCGATGGCCGGCTCTCCGCTGAGCAGCACGCCGAAGGTGCGCTTGGGGATATGGCGCATGGCGAACATGTCCAGCGAATAGGGGATGGCGCTGGAGGCCAGGGCCACGACCAGCCCGGCCAGCAGCACCGGCGGCGCCAGCAGGGCCGCGCCGGCGTGGACGACGCCGAACGGCACGACGGCCAGCGCCGCCACGCTCATGCCCATGGCCACCGACTGGCCCGGATGGATGTGCGACAGCCGCTTGCCGAAGATGATGTAGAGCGCCCAGAACACCCCGGCCAGGGCGGCCAGGCCGACGCCGACCGGGTCCAGCCGCGTCCCGGCGCCGGGCAGCGGCAGCAGCAGGGCCAGCCCCACGACCGCCAGGCCGACCCAGACGAAATGGATCAGGCGGCGCGAATGCGCCAGCGCCAGGGCCAGCGGTCCGGCGAATTCGATGGCGAAGGCGACGCCCAGCGGGATGGTGCGCAGCGACAGGTAGAAGCACAGGTTCAGCGCCCCGATCGCCGCGCCGTAGAGCGCCAGCCCCGTCAGGTCGGCGCGGGTGAAGCGGGTCCGCCACGGCCGCCAGACCAGCATCAGCATCACCGCCGCCAGGCCGACGCGATAGGCGGTGGCGCCCTCGGCGCCGACGGCGGGGAACAGGCCCTTGGCGAACGAGGTCCCGGCGCACAGCGAGACCATGCCCGCGACCATGGCCAGATAGGGCAGCATCGGCCGCAGACCCGCGGCGGCGACCGGACGTTTCAGGGGGAGGGTCGTCATGCGTCCGGTCTAGCGGGAATCTGCTTGCGCTTCCCGGCGATTTCAGTCTCCTGATCGACTGAAAACGTCAAGGAAGCGGCTGAAATGGCTGATTTCGTCACGCTGGATGCGTTCGACCACAAGCTGCTGGACCGCGCCCGGCGCAACAACCTGGAGCCCGCCCGGGTGACGGCCGAGGCGGTGGGCCTTTCGGAATCGGCGGTGCTTCGGCGGATGCGGCGGCTGCGCGCCGAGGGCGTCATCGTCGCGGACGCAGCGGTGGTCGATCCGGCGCGGGTGGAGCCGCGCATCGTGCTGCATGTGCAGGTGGAGATGAACGGCCAGGACCGCCGCCTGGCCGAGGCCTTCCGCCGCGCCCTCAAGGCCAGTCCCGAGGTGCAGGCTGCCTGGGACGTGACCGGAGAGACCGACTATCTGCTGACCGTCGCGGTGCGCTCGATGGAGGACTACGAGGCCTTCTGCCTGCGCGAACTGACCGCCGAGGCGGGAGTGCGCGCCTTCCAGAGCATGATCGTCATCCGCGAGATCGTCGGCTTCGATCCGGCGCGCCGGATGCTGAAGCGCTGAGCGCGGCTGAAGGCGTCGCGCAGAAATCATCGACATCGCGCTCTTGCGCGTTGAACGCAGGGCTTATCTGTATGGCCCGGCAAGATCACGGAGAACCCCGCCCATGTCCGACGTCCGCTATGACGCCTCGCGCCACCTGAAGAAGGGGCGGGGCAAGGTCTATGATTCGATCATCGACACCATCGGCGACACGCCCCTGGTGCGGCTGCCGAACCTGACGGCGGAATACCAGCCCAAGGCCAAGGTGCTGGCCAAGCTGGAGTTCTTCAACCCGATCGCCTCGGTCAAGGACCGGATCGGCGTGGCCATGGTCGAGGCGCTGGAGCAGGCCGGCAGGATCGACAAGGACACCGTCCTGATCGAGCCGACCAGCGGCAACACCGGCATCGCCCTGGCCTTCGTGGCGGCGGCCAAGGGGCTGAAGCTGATCCTGTGCATGCCGGAAAGCATGTCGATCGAGCGGCGCAAGATGCTGGCCCTGCTGGGCGCGCGGCTGGAGCTGACCCCGGCCGAGAAGGGCATGAAGGGCGCGATCGCCCGGGCCCAGGAACTGCTGGAAAGCACCCCCAATTCGATCAGCCCGGCCCAGTTCGAGAACCAGGCCAATCCGGCGATCCATCGCGCGACCACGGCCGAGGAGATCTGGAACGACACCGACGGCGCCGTGGACATCGTCGTCTCCGGCGTGGGCACCGGCGGGACCATCACCGGCGTCGGCCAGGCGCTGAAGGCCAGGAAGTCGTCGGTGAAGATGATCGCGGTGGAGCCGGACGCCTCGCCGGTGCTGTCGGGCGGCCAGCCCGGGCCGCACAAGATTCAGGGCATTGGCGCCGGCTTCGTGCCCTCGATCGTCGACACCAGCCTGATCGACGGGGTGGAGCAGGTCTCCAACGACGAGGCCTTCGAAATGGCGCGCAAAGCCGCCCGGGTCGAGGGCGTCCCGGTCGGCATCAGTTCCGGCGCAGCCCTGGTCGCCGCCTTCCGCCTGGCCGCCCTGGAGGAGAACGCGGGTAAGACCATCGTGGCCATCATCCCGTCCTTCGCCGAACGCTATCTGTCGACGGCCCTGTTCGAAGGGCTGTAAGCTTTGCCGATACGCGGGATTAACCCGTGTTCGGCTAGTTTCGGGGCATGAGCGACGCCTCGGCCCTTTTTGGCGATGAGGCGGCGGAGGGTCCGCCGCTGAAGGCGCGTCACGCCCTGCTGAAACGCCTGGCCGACGTGGTGTCCCTGCCCGCTAGCCGGATCAACAGCTTCGAGCGGGCCGTGACCGGCGACCTGCTGGTGGAGATGCTGCGCCTGGCCTCCGTGGAGGAGCGGCGGCGGGTGGCCGCGCGCCTGGCGCCGCTGGCGGAACTGCCCAACAGCGTCGCGCGCCTGCTGCTGCGCGACGAGCCGGAGATCGCTGGGCTGCTGATCGAACAGTGCGCCGCGCTGAGCGACGCGGACCTGGCCGCCTGCGCGCGCGACGCGGGGCCGGAGCATCGGCTGCTGATGGCGCGGCGACGCGGCCTGACCGAGGTGGTGACCGAGACGCTGCTGGCGTTCGAGGAGGGTGCGGTCGTCGAGGCGCTGTTGCGCAACGCCGCCGCGCGCCTGTCCCAGCCGGGGGTGGAGGCGCTGGTGGGCCTGAGTCGTGCGCAGCCGGCCCTGTGCGCGCTGCTGCTGAAGCGGCCGGAACTGCGACCGTCGGGCGCCTATGTGATGTTCTGGTGGTGCGGGGCCGAGGATCGCCGCACTATCCTCCAGCGCTTCGCCGTTTCGCGCGAGGTGATGCAGGAGGTGGCCGAGGACGTCTTCGCCCTGGCCGCCGCTGAGGGCTGGGCGGACCCGGTGGCCCGAAAGGCGCTGCAATTCATCGAACGGCGCCAGCGCAACCGCGCCGCCATCGACAAGAGCCCGTTCGACGGGCTGGAGCAGGCCGTCGCCGTCGCCGCGCGCGACGGGCTGAGCCGCGAGACGGCGACCGAGATCGCCTATCTGGCGGGGATCAAGCCGCTGACCGGGGCCAAGATCCTGGGTGATCCCGGCGGCGAACCGCTGGCCATCCTGTGCAAGGCCACGGGCCTGTCGCGCCTGGACTTGGAGTACCTGTGGCGGTCGATGCGTCGGCCGCAGGTCCTGGACGGCGCCGTCCACCCCGACTGGGAGCGGGTGCAGGTCACCTATGAGATGCTGGCGGTCGATCGCGCCCAGACCGTGCTGCGATACTGGAATTGGTCGCTATCCTCGGCCCTGACGCCGGCGCTGCTTCGCGCCATACGCGATGGCGATGATGAGACGGTGGACGAATATTCGGCGCCCGAGCGCGCCGCGATGATGGTGCTGGCGAAAGACTTCGGCCGATGATCTTCTGATCAGGTCGGAGCGGGTTCTACTGGCGGAAATGCAACTGAGACGACGCCTGAGGTCCTGCAATTGCTTTTGATCCCAAACAACCCTATGCAGGGAACGAGTTAGGGGGCGGCCGATGCAATGGCCGCAAGAAATAACAGCATGGATCAGACACCCATTATGGAAGAACAGCCCGCGCTGCTCGAGATGACGGCCGACATCGTTTCGGCCTATGTCGGCAACAACACGGTGGCGGCCGAGACCCTGCCGTCGCTGATCGCCAGCATCCACGCGGCCCTGTCGGGCGTGACGGCCGGGCCTTCGGCGCCCGAGCCGGAGCCGAAGGAACCGGCGGTCCCCGTGCGCAAGTCGATCACGCCGGACTATCTGATCTGTCTGGAGGACGGTCGCAAGTTCAAGTCGCTGAAGCGCCACCTGCGCACCAAGTACGACATGAGCCCCGAGGAATACCGCGCCAAGTGGAACCTGGCGAAGGACTATCCGATGGTCGCGCCGAACTACGCCAAGGCCCGTTCGGAACTGGCCAAGCAGATGGGCCTGGGCCAGGGCGGCCGCAAACCCGCCCGCGCCGGCCGCGCGAAGAAGTAATCCGGCCGGCGAGCCGGTTGGAACGACGCCCGCTTCCGAAAGGAGGCGGGCGTTTTGCTTTGGGGGACGGCGGCGTTAATTCTCCCTCCCCTTCATGGGGAGGGTCGTCGCGAAGCGACGGGGTGGGGCCAGACGATGCATCACGGGCTGGAGGCGTAGGGAGTCGGAGGCGTGTCGCCTGGCGTGGAGACTCCCATTCCCCTTCCTTTTGATCATTATCCTAGGCCTTGCGCCGAGAATGACGAGGATATCGGCAGGACATACGAGTTCTCAGCCTGGCGCGCCCCACCCGGCCTCGCCTTCGGCTCAGCCACCCTCCCCGTGAAAGGGAGGGAGAAGGTCTAAGCCGCCGCGGCGCCGCGCCTCAGGCGCCAGAAGCGCAGGGTGCGCATGGCGGCTTCGCGGCTGAGTTCGCCGTACATGCGGCCGTAGGCGGCGGCCTTGCCCATCGGGTTGTCGTCGGCGTTGGTCAGGACCACGGCGTAGGTCAGGAAGATCGACCGATCCAGGCCCGCCGCCTTGCAGATGACGGCCAGGGCGTCCAGCTCCCGGCGCTCGACGATGCGCCGCGCGGTGTGGAAGTCGACGTCCGCCAGCTGGGCCAGGGCGATCAGGAAGGGCGTGCGGCCGTTGGAGCGCAGGAAGCGCGCCAGCACCGGCGGGGTCAGCTGGCCGGCGGCGCGCAGCTCCTCCACATAGGCCAGGTTCTCGGCGTAGTCGGCGGGCAGGGCGCCGTCGTCGGCGGCGACGCGGGCGCGGCCGGCGGCCAGGGCCGATTCCAGCAGTTCCGGGTCCAGGCGCGCGTTCTGCTCCAGGATCTGGTGGCGCAGCCGGGCCTCGACGACGAAATACATCTCGTTCAGCAGGTCGGCCGGCAGGCTCTTGCGCTCGACCGCAGCCGCGTGCAGCGCCGGATTGGCCTTGGCGCGTTCCACCGCCGTCTCGGACGCGGCGCGCGAGAGGCGGGCGCCGTCGTTGCGCAGCAGGGTCTCCAGCGTCTCGTCGTCGCCATGGGCGACGATGGCGTCGGACACGGTCTCGGACACCTCGGCGCGGCTGGAGACGGCGCGCAGATGGGCCTGGCCCCGGCGGGAGACGACGCCGACCAGGTCCGCGTCGGTCAGGACCGGAGAAGCGCGCAGCACCGGCTCGGCCACCTCGGCGTCGTCGTCGGCCAGGCGTCGGATCAGGGCGGCGGGGGCGTCGGGCGACTCGGCGAAGCGGGCGGCCAGCTCGGCGCGCACGGCCGTCTCCATCTCGTCGGCCAGCTGGACCATGACCGTGCCGTAGAGGTCGGTCTCCGACGCCGTGTGGGGCGCGCCGCCGAAGAAGTGGTCGGTCAGTTCGCGCAGCAGGGCGCGGCGCTTCTCGCTGGAGGCCTCCTGGGCCAAGGCGATCAGTTCGGGCAGGCGGGAGCCGGGCGCGGCGGCCTCGATCTCGGCGGCGGTCATGGCAGGGCGTCCGCCTCGGTCTGGGGCAGGGCGCGCAGGGAGCCGTCGGCGGCGCGCATCAGGGCCGGCGGCGCCTGGGGCTCGGCCAGGTCGGTCGAGGACGGGGTATGGGTCATCTCCACCGGCAGGGCGTCGAGATAGACGGGCTGGGGCGTGCGGATGGCGTCGGGTTCGTGACCGGCCTGGCGATGGACGGAATAGTAGCGGGCCGACTGGCCGGCCGGCGCGGCGGCGGTCTGGAACGACGGAGCCGGGGCGTCGCCGCTCGGAGGCGTCGCGGCGGGCGCGGCCGCGGAAGTCGCCTGCGGCTGGAGCCGGAAGATGGGCGCGTCGCGGCGCGGGGCCATCGGGTCGTCGGCGGGCGCCGGCGCCGCCTCGGCGGAGGGCGCGGGGATCGGCTCGGCCGGGACCGGGGCGACGGTCGCAT
>JAEWDF010000065.1 GCA_023390245.1 Pseudomonadota bacterium | reverse complement strand
GTCGCGACCTGGCGCGGCTGGGCGTGGCGCCGGGGCCTGAGACGGGGCGGCTGCTACGGGCGTTCGAGGACGACTGGATCGCCCGCGACTTCCCCTCCGAGGGGCATGAGGCGCGGCTCAGGGCGTTGATCGGCGACGCCTGAAATTCAGCCCTCGGCGCGGGCGAACTCGGTGATCACCGGCCGGTGGTCCGAACCGGTCGGCCGGCCCAGCCGGCGCGACGTCAGGGCCAGGTCGGGCGAGCGCCATGCCTGGTCGATGGTCATGCCCAGGGCGGGCGGCAGGACGGCGGGCCAGGTGCCGGGCCAGCCGGGGGCGGGAACCAGACCCATGTCGGCCTTCACCTGCCGGCCGATGCGGGCGCTGGAGACGCTGTTGAAATCGCCGGCGGCGATGACGGGCAGGTCCGGCGCGGCGCGGCGGCGCTCGGCCAGGGCCATGACCTGGGTGATCTGGCCCCACTGGTACTGGAACGGCCAGGGCCGGGTCAGATGGACGCCGAAGACGTTGATCGGGCCCAGCGGCGTCTCCACGACCGCGCCCACGGTGCTGAGGCCGTCCGGCGGCTCCGGAAGACGGGCGCGGATCGGGTGGCGCGAGGCGATCAGGGACCGCGCCGGCCCTGTCGGCCGGTCGACCCGCCCCTGGATGGCCCGGTGCGGATAGCCGGCCAGAAGCGCGTCGATCCGGGCGGCGGGGACGTCGCCGACCTCGATCAGGATCACGATGTCGGCGTCGGCGTCGACGATGGAGCGTCGCATGGCGTCGACGTCGGTGTTTCGCGCCCAGACATTGGCCGAATAGACGCGCAGCGTCGGCGATCCGGCGACAGGCGTTCCCCGAGGGGGCGTCCATTGCGGCCAGACGGCGGCCAGCAGCACCAGGACCGTCGCCGCGCCGGCGATGGCGGCGGGCCACAGGCGCAGCGCCAGGCACAGCGCCAGGCCGGCGATGGCGGCGATCAGCACCGGGGCGGCGAACTGCGCCAGGATGTCGATCCAGCGATGGCCGACGCCGCTGAGGGCCGCGATCCCGAATCCCGAAAGGCCCAGCAGGCCCCCGCCGAGGATGATGTTGGCGATCAGCCGGACCCGCGACATGATGCAACGCTTTCATGGTGAACGCCGTTCGCGCTTCCGCGTTAAGGCGACGCTTGGAAAAGGACTCGGCATGGCCAGACGATCCATCAGGGATATCGAAAAGATCTGGTCCAATGTCGAGGGCGTGAAGAAGCTGTCCGACCGGATCATCGGCATCGGACCGTTCGGCTTCGGCATGGACGCCCTGCTGACCTGGGTGCCGGTCGTCAGCACGGCCTATACGGTGGGGACCGGCGGCTGGCTGATCGTCCAGGCGCTGCGCGCCAAGGCCGCGCCGGCGACCCTGGCGCGGATGACGGCCTATATGGCGGTGGACACGGCGACGGATGCGGTCCCCCTGGCCGGCGACTTGGTCGACACCTTCTTCCCGGGCCAGCTCCTGGCGGCCAAGGCCTTGCAGAAGGATATCGAGAGCACCCATTGGGTCGAGGACTCCGAGTCCAACGCCCGAGCGACCGGCGATCACGACCGGCACTTGGAGAAGGTGCGCGGCGACCGAAAGCTGCGCCGCGTGGTCTATCTGCACGACTGAAAGCGCGCGCACGCGTTCGCTGGATAGCCAGATTGAAGGCACGAAATCGCGTCCGGTCAGTCCCTTAGGCGAATCTCGGGGTGATCCGCGCGCCTGAGTCCGCGCCGGACCGAGACTGGTCTCCGACGATAACGGAGACCGCCGATGAGCGACGACTTCACCGCGCGCCTGTCCCTGCCTTACCTGGCGGCGGGGCAGATGCAGAAACATGTGACCCTGAATGAGGCCCTGACCCGGCTGGACGTCCTGACGGCGACGGCGGTGGTCAGCCGCACCGTCGCCAGCCAGCCGGCGGCGCCGGACGACGGCGACCTCTACATCCTGCCCGAAGCGGCGACCGGCGCGGCCTGGACCGGACGGCCGGCGGGCGCCCTGATGCGGTTCGAGGCCGGCGCCTGGAGCACGGTGGAGACGCCGCCCGGCCTGGTCGTTGTGCTCCTGGACGCCGGCGAGGCCGTGATGCGCCTGGACGGCGAATGGCGTCCGGTCGGCGCGATCCCCGAGGAATTGCAGAACCTGGATCGTCTGGGCGTCGGCACGACGGCGGACGCGGCCAATCCGTTCGCCGCCAAGGTCAACAAGATGCTGTTCACGGCGCGGGAGGCCTGGGCCGGGGGCGACGGCGACCTGCGGCTGACGCTGAACAAGGAAACCGAGCCGGACGTGCTGTCCCTGCTGTTCCAGAGCGATTGGGGCGGCCGGGCCGAACTGGGCCTGATCGGCGGCGACGACCTGAGCCTGAAGGTCAGCGCGGACGGCGGGACCTGGCGCCAGGCCTTCGCCGTGGACCGGACGACCGGCCGGATCACCTTCGACCAGGGCGCCGCCCGACGCGAGACCACGGCCTTCACCTGCGCCGGGACCTATACGCCGCCGGCCTGGGCGCGATGGATCGAGGTTGTCTGTATCGGCGGCGGCGGGGGCGGCGGTTCCGGCATGGCCGGCGCGGCCGGTGCGGCGCGATTCGGCGGCGGCGGCGGCGGCGCGGGCGGCGT
>JAEWDF010000126.1 GCA_023390245.1 Pseudomonadota bacterium | reverse complement strand
CCCCGGCGTCGCCCGCCGCGGCGACATCGAAGACGGGCGCGGGCAGGCCGGCCGCAGCCAGGGCCTCGGCCGTCTCCCGCGCGCGGCGCTGCGACAGGGTTAGATTGGCTTCCGGCGTTCCGGTGGCGTCGGCCAGGCCCAGCACCCGGACGCGCCGCACCTCGCAGTCCGCCAAACGCCCGGCCTGAAGCGCGATCGCCTGGGCCGCCGCCGACGTTAGGTCGGCCTGGTCCTTGCGGAAATAGACGTCGAAGCGCGCCGGGGCGCAGGCGCTCTCGCCCACGATCACCGTGTCGCGCCGCGCCGCCGGCGTCGCGCAGGCCGCCAGGGCCGCGGTCGCCAGCAGAAAGACCGGAAATCTCATGTCAGCCCCTCCCTCGCGCCAGCCCCGGCGCCGAAAAGGCGGCGCGTCGTGCGACGCGCCGCCTGAATGCGCGAAATCGGCGGACCGATTTCGTCACGGCCGGCCGATCAGTAGCGGCGCTGACCGTTATCCCAGTAACATTCGTCCTGGCGATTGTCGTAGCAGTAGTAGTAGCGGCCCTGACTGTCGCGGTAGCGCTGCTGGTTGTTGCGGTCCTGGGACGAGCCGCGGATGGCGCCGGCCGCGCCGCCCAAGGCGCCGCCGATCAGGGCGCCGGTGGCCGCGTTGCCGCTGCCCACGTTATTGCCGACGATGGCGCCGGCGACGGCGCCCAGGCCAGCGCCGATGGCGCCTTGGCGCACCGTCTGGTTGGTGCCGCCGTAAGGGTCGCTGGCGCAAGCCGAGGCCAGCAGCCCCGCACCCGCAATCGCGATGATCGCCTTGTTCATGATGTCATCCTCTGACTGGCTATGGTTCGCCCCGAAGGCGAGAACGCTGGATTATGGCCCCGGTTCCCGGTCTATGCGCAAGGTTAAGGCTGTATTAGTCTTTGCTAGAGGCGGCGGGGGCCGTCGGGCGTGGGAGGGGTTGGAGTGATGCGTTTTCCGCAAGAGACGGCCATGGCCGACGGCTCGGACGGGCCGGTGTGGGCTAGGACCCGTCGCCGACGTCTGTCGGCCGGTCCGCTGATGGGCTTCATCGTCGCCGTGCTGGCGCTGATCGGCGCCCTGACCGTGGGGCTTTCGATCAAGGATCGGTCCGTCGCCGAGGCGGGCGCGACCATGGACCGCTGGATCGACAGCGGCTGGACCGCGGGCAAGCGGCTGGTCGGACGGGCGCCCGAAGCGGCCGAGCAGGCCGTCGACAAGGCGGGCGCGGCGGTCGAGAAGGTCGGCGATGTCCAGGAGGCCGGCGCCGGCCCGGCCGAACAGCAGCCGATCGGCCACTAAGGCGTACAAAGGCCTTGAGGGCGTCGGCCCAGGGAACGGCCAAGCCTGCGGCGCGTTCGCCCGGCATGAGCGACGCCCTGACGCCCGAAGCGGCGGACTCTCCCCGCAGCCTGACGCCGCACGCCCCGCTTAGCCGGGTGATCATGCTGGTCAATCCGCTGTCCGGCGGCGTGGGGCCGCGCGCCCCGGCCGAGGCGGAGGCGATCCTGGCCGAATACGACCTGGAGGCCGAGGTCGTGGTGCTGGAGGGGGAGGATTTCGAGGAGCGGATCGGCCGCGCCTTCGACAGTCGCCCGGACGCCCTGCTGGTCCTGGCCGGCGACGGCACCGCCCGCTCGGTCGCCTCGCGCGCCAGGCCGGACGGGCCGATGATCGCGCCCCTGCCGGGCGGCACCATGAACATGCTGCCCCGGGCGCTGTATGGCACGGGCGACTGGAAGGAAGCGCTGAGGACGGCGCTTGAGGAGGGCGAGCCGCAGTTCGTCTCCGGCGGCGAGGTCGGCGGCGAATATTTCTACTGCGCGGCCATCCTGGGCGCCCCGGCGCTGTGGGCCCCGGCACGGGAGGCGATCCGCACCGGAAAGCTGCGCCAGGCCTGGGGCCATGCCCGGCTGGCGTTGAAGCGCGCCTTCAGCGGCCGGCTGCGCTTCAGCCTGGACGGCGGCCAGAAGCGGCGGACCGAGGCCCTGGTGCTGATCAGCCCGATGATCTCGCGCGCCCTGGACGATCCGGTGGGACTGGAGGCGGCGGCGCTGGACCCCATGGACGCGATGCAGGCCTTCCGCCTGGCGGCGACGGCCCTGTTCAGCGACTGGCGCCACGATCCCTCCGTCTCGACCCAGTCCGCCCGACGCATCGACGCCTGGGCGCGTTCGCGCATTCCGGCGGTGCTCGACGGCGAGACGATCCGGTTGAAGTCAGAAGCCACGGTGCGTTTCACGCCCAAGGCCTTCCGCGCCCTGGCCCCGCGCCCGCCGGCGGCCGAGGACAGCGTGTGATGGGACGCATCCTGCAATTCTCCGACGTCCATTTCGGCTGCGAGCACAGGCGCGCGGTCGCCGCCGCCTTGGACTACGCCCACGCCACGCCGAACGACCTGGTGCTGATCACCGGCGACATCACCCAGAAGGGCCAGCCGAGGGAGTTCGCGGCGGCCGGCGAATGGATGCGCGCCATGCCCGAGCCGCGCTTCGTCATCGTCGGCAATCACGACGTGCCCTACTGGGACGCGGTGGCGCGGGTGCTGCATCCGTGGCGGGCGTTCGAGACGGCGACCGGTTTTCCCGCCCACGACGGCCAGTACCGCAGCGACGCGGTGATGGTGCGCGGCGTCGTCACCGCGCGAGGCTGGCAGGCCCGGCCCAACTGGTCCAAGGGCGTGATCGACCTGGACCAGACGCGGCGCGCGGCCGAGGCGTTGCGCCAGGCGCCGATCGGGGCGCTGCGCATCCTGGCCTGCCACCACCCGCTGATCGAGATGATCGGCACACCGATGACCGGCGACGTCAAACGCGGCGACGAGGCGGCCCTGATCTTCGCCGAGGCCGGGGTGGACCTGATCATGACCGGACATGTCCATGTGCCCTTCGCCATGGCCGTGCCGTTGGCCGACCACTGCTCCTATGGGGTCGGATGCGGGACCCTGTCGCATCGGGAGCGCGGCTCCCCGCCCGGCTTCAACCAGATCGACTGGGACGCCCGGACCATCACCGTCACCGCCCTGGCCTGGGACGGCGCGCAATTCAGCTCGCACCAGGTGTGGCGTCTGCCGCGCCGCCAGGACACGCGCAAGGCCGCCACCGCGCCGGACCCGAACCGGCCGGGCGAGCGCGAGGCGGCGGTGGTCCCGCCCGAGGCCTGATCCCGCCTTTACGAAGACGTCGCAACGCATGGAAAAAGGGCCGGAACCCGAGGTTCCGGCCCTTTCCTTTGGTTGTATGGGGTCGACGCGCCTATATGCGCGTGCCGCGCCCTCGAAGTCCGCCAGCCACCAGGGCGATGACGAACAGGATGATGGCGACCACGGCGATGAATTTGGCGATCTCGAACGAGAAGTTCGCGATGCCGCCGAAGCCGAGAACGGCCGCGACCAACGCCACGACCAGGAAAATAATGGCCCAACGAAACATGGCCTTGGTCCTCCTGCGTTGTTTTCCTAGACGGAGGCTGGAAGGCCTTTGGCCCGTCGTCTGAACAACGTTCCGGCCCCAGCGGCGTTCCGCCGCAAGGACGCGGAAAGCGACCTCAGCGGCGGCGCCGGCGATAACCGGCGTGGTCCATCTTCCGATCGGCGACCATGGAGGCGACGATCGCCGCCAGGGCCGGATTGCGCAGCAGCAGGAACAGGGCGCCCAGTCCGCCGACGGCCCCGATGATCGGGCGTTCGCGCACGATGTGCAGGATCTTGCCGGGCAGGCCTTCCGGCTCTTCGTCCTCATCCTCCTCGTTGTGGCCGCCCTTGAGGAAGACCAAGGCGGTGACGAGGGCGACGACGGCGAACAGGCCGAAGGTCACGGCGGCGGCGCCCAGCGGCGTCATCGCTAGGCTGAGCGCATAGAAGATCGCCAGGCCCAGGAAGACCACGGCGAGAAAGGCGCTCGCGGCGACCACGCTGGTCGCCACGAGCTTCCTGACGATTCCCTTGAACATCAGCGGCGACGGCCGCCGAGCAGGAGGCCGATCACCACCCCGACGCCCAGGGCGACGGCGGTGGACTGCAACGGCCGCTCCTGCACCCGCTCAACGATGTAGCGCTGGGCCTCGTCCAGGCGCTCGGCCGCGTCATCGTAATATTCGCGACCGCGCACGCGGGCTTCCTCGTAATAGCCGCGGGCCTGTTCGCGCAGCTCGTCGCCCTTCTCGCGCACGCGGCTCTCCGCGGCGGAGGCCTTTTCGCGCAGGCGCTGGGTTTCCTCCCGCGCGCCGGCCTTCAGGTCCTCCTTGAGGGTCTTCAGGTCGTTCTTGATGTCTTCTCGGGCCTTGCTGGTGGCCATGGTGCGCGCTCCGGATTGAAAGCTTTGCCTTAGGATAAGCAACCCCGATAGCCAACGCCACCGCTCGGTCAAGGTTCCCGCACCGCAGCATCCGGCGCGGCCTCGCCAGCCGGCCGCCGGCGCCCTAGGCTGGGGCCATGACCGATTGGCTGTTCCCGCCCCGCCCGACCCCGTCCCTGCCGATCGTCGGCGACGCGCGCCGATTTCCCGTCCGCCGCATCCTGTGCGTGGGCCAGAACTATGCCGCGCACGCGCGGGAGATGGGGGCCGATCCGGCCAAGGCCGCGCCCTTCTTCTTCTCCAAGCCAGCCGACGCCCTGGTCGCGGACGGCGCCGACCCGGCCTATCCGACCGAGACCGCCGACCTGCACCATGAGGCCGAGCTCGTGGCCTGCATGGGCGAGGAGGGACGCATCGTCGGCTGGGCCGCTGGCTGCGACCTGACGCGGCGCGACCTGCAGGCGGCGGCCAAGAAGGCCGGCCGGCCGTGGGACGCGGCCAAGGGTTTCGACCAGTCGGCGCCCTGCGGCGCGGTGACCCTGGGCGCCCTGCCCGATCCGGCCGGCGCCATCGTCCTCACCGTCAACGGCCAGGTTCGGCAGTCCGCGCGGCTGGACGATATGATCCTGGACCCCGCCGCCATCGTGCAGGCGGCCGGGCGGCTGTGGCGGCTGGAGCCCGGCGACCTGATCTTCACCGGCACCCCGTCGGGCGTCGGTCCGATCGTGCGCGGCGACCGGGTCGAGGTGCGCATCGACGGCCTGGCGCCGCTGTCCTTCAAGGCGGCCTGATGATCCTGCATGGCTATTGGCGGTCGAGCGCCAGCTACCGGGTCCGCATCGCCCTGAATCTGAAGGGCCTGGCCTATGAACAGGCGCCGCACGACCTGCGCCAGGACGCCCAGAAGGCCGCCGACTATCTGGCGCTGAACCCCCAGGGCATGGTGCCGGCGCTCCAGGTCGGCGACCGGGTCCTGATCCAGAGCCCGGCGATCCTGGAGTGGCTGGAGGAGACCCATCCCGCGCCGCCGCTGTTGCCGGAAGGGGCCGACGACCGGGCCGTGGCGCGCGGCATGGCCGCCCTGGTCGGCTGCGACATCCACCCCCTGAACAATCTGCGGGTGCTGAAGGCGCTGCGCGGCGACTTCGGCGCCGACCAGGCCGCCGTGGACGCCTGGGCCGCGCGCTGGATCGCGCCCGGTTTCGACGCCCTTGAAGCGCTGGTGGCGCGGCATGGCCGTGGCTGGTGCTTCGGCGACGCTCCGGGCTTGGCCGACTGTTATCTGATCCCGCAGATCTATTCGGCGCGCCGCTTCAACCTGGACCTGGCGGCTTGGCCTACCCTGCGCGCCATCGAGGCGCGCGCCCTGGCCCATCCGGCCTTCGCCGCCGCCCATCCCGATCGCCAGCCTGACGCCGACTGACGAAACCGGCCGCCAGTCGTGGATCGGCGGTGGATAAGTAAGACTCGCGCAAGGACTCGCTCAGCGTCCCTTAAGCATTCGGCGTCATGTTTCCGGCGTGACATCGTTCGCCGCCCGTCCCTCGCCCCTTGACCGCCTGGCGCTCGCCGTGGTGACGGAGCCCGAGCGCGCGCCGAATTCCTTCATGGCCGCCCCGTCCGGCGCGCGGGAGGAGGCGATCCGCTTTCTGCTGCAGACCGGCGCCGACGCCGGGGTGCGCACCGTCGCCACCCGTCCGGACGGCGACGGCGAACGGCTTCTGGGCCAGGCTTGGCCCTTCCCCTCCCCCTTCCAGGTCACGGTGCGGACCGTTCCCTTGGCCGAGGGCCTCGATCGCGTGGAGGCGCGCGCGCGGCGCTCCCTGGAGCGGATGGGCCTGCCGCGCGGAGAGGCGCTGCTGGTGTCGAACGCCGCCGAACTGGCCGGCGCCGAGGGCCGCGCTCTGTGGGACCGGCTGCTGGCCCTGAAGGACCGGGGCCTGTTCCGCCGCATCGGCTTCTGCGTCACGCTGGAGGATGGGCCGGCCCTGCTGGCGCGCCGGCTCCAGCCCGACGTGGTGCAGCTGGACTGCAACCTGCTGGACCAGCGCGCGGCCCGCGATGGGACGCTGGAGGCGCTGGCGGGCCTGGGCGCCGGGGTGCATCTGTCGTCGATCTTCGCCGGCGGCCTGCTGTTCGCGGGCGGCGAGGACCTGCCGCCGCATCTGGCCGGCCACGCGCTGGGCCTGTCGCGCACGCGCCGACGCCTGGCCGAGCAGCGCTGCGATCCGATGCAGGCGGCCCTGGCCTTCGCCTTCTCGCTTGAGGGCGTCGAGAAGGTCATCGCCAGCGTCGCCTCGGCCGCCGAGCTGCGGGCGATGCTGGCCGCCGCCCACGCGCCCGCGCCCGACCTGGACTGGGCGGCCCTGGCGCTGGAGGCGCCGGCGGCCTTCGCCGCCGACGCCCGCCAGCGGGTCAGTAGCGCAGCCTGATCCCGAGGTAGCCGACGCGGCCCGGCTCGCCGTAGCCCAGCACCTGCTGGTAGCGCTCGTCCGCCAGGTTCTCCAGCCGCGCCGTCAGGACCACGTTGTCCGTCAGGGCGTAGGCGGCGTTCAGATTCGCCGTGACGAAGCCTTCGCGCACCCCGCCGGAATCGTCCATGTCGCCCTCGGCGCGGATCGTCAGGGCGCCCGACAGCCGCTCTCCGGCCCAGCCCAGCGTCGCCGAGCCGGCGTGTTCGGGCACGCGCAACAGGCGCGCGCCGGTCTCACCGTCCCGGGCGTCGGTCCAGGCGTAGGCCAGGGTCAGGTCGAAGCCGCCGCCCAGGTTCGCCCGGCCTTCGACCTCGACCCCATCGGTCTCGGTCTTGGCGATGTTGACGTAGCGGCCGTCGCGCCAGGCGATCTCGTCGTCCACATTCAGTCGATAGGCGGTGACGCGGCCGTCGAAGCGGCCGTCGCCGGAGGCCCAGCCCAAGGCGACCTCGACGCTGTCGGCGGTTTCGGCGGTCAATTCGGGCCAGGGTTGGGGCGCATAGCAGTAGTCGCACACCGCCTGGCTGACCGTCGGCGCCTTGAACCCCGTGCCATAGGCGCCCGACAGGATGAAGCCGCCGGACAGGTTGTAGGCGGCCGAGATCCGGCCGGTGGTCTCGGCGCCGAAGTCGTCGGTGTCGTCGTAGCGCAGGCCGCCGGTCAGGTTCAGGCGACCGGCGTCGTACTGGACCACGCCGAAGACCGAGGTGGTCCCCAGGTCGCGGGCCTCGCCCGACGAAAGGGCGCCGGAAGACTCCTCGCGTTCGGCGCCGAAGGCGTAGGCGACGTCATGCGTCTTGCCGTCCGCCTGCCAGCGATAGACCTGGCGGTCGCCGCTGAAGGTCGAGCCGAAGCCGCTGCTGTAGGAGGTGCGGTCGATCTCGGACGCCGACACGCTGAACTGGTGCGACAGGCCGAAGACGGCGGCCGTCAGGCGCGCGAAACCGGACCATTGCTCCGAGTCCTGCGTGTCGTCCGTATCGCCGAAGGCGTAATCCGGCGGGATATAGCCGTCCAGGTCGGCGTGCGCCTTGGACCAGCGGATGGAGCCGTCGACGGAGACGGCGTCGGACACCGCATAGCGGGCCTTGGCGCCGGCGGTGGTGCTGCGCAGGCCGTCGCGTTCGCTGTTCCCGTCGGCTTCGTCGGCGGCGGACACGCCGTCGGTCTCGAAGCGGGAGACATAGGCGCTGACCGCGTAGGTCTCATTGGCCGTTCCGACCGACAGGCGGCCGCGAGCGGTGGCCAGGCTGCCGGCCTCCAGTTCGGCGCGCAGGCCGTCGATGTCGCGGGTGGTGAAGGCGATCACGCCGCCGATGGCGTCGGAGCCCCACAGCGAGGACTGCGGGCCGCTGAGCACCTCGATCCGCTCGATGTCGGCCAGTTCGAAGGCGCCGAAGTCATAGGCGCCATTGATGTCGGCCGGGTCGTTGACCGGCGCGCCGTCCACCAGGACCAGGGTCTTGCCCGGATTGGCGCCGCGCATGCGCACCTGGGCGACGCCGCCGAAGGCGCCGGTGCGCGTCACCGACAGGCCGGGCACATCGGCCAGGATGTCGGCGGCGAAGACCGCGCCGCGCTGTTCGATGGTCTCGCCGTCGATGACGCGCGCGCCGGGCGTGTCGGCGGCGACGGCGGGCAGGCGGGTGGCGGTGACGACCACTTCGGAAAGCTGGTCGGCGTCGTCGGCCCAGGCGGGTGCGGCGGAAAGGGCGGCCGCGACGGCGGCCGTGGAAAGCAGAATGGAACGCGTCATGGCGGTTCCCCCGTGTCGACCCGGCGAGTGCGCGCGCGGGGGCCTGTGAGCGAGCCGATCCGCCCGGCGCGTGGCCGGGCGGCGCAAGATCGGGTCGCTGCGACGGAAGTCCCCGCGCCTCTGTCTGATCCCGGACAGCGGACGAGCGACACAGGCGGCCAGGTCTCCTGGCTTGCGGGTCGTCACGCGCCGTCCTCGCCTTCCCGGCCGATGGGGCCAGTGGCGCCGGGCGAACCCGGACGAACGGCGCGCTCGCCGCCTACAGTTGCGGGCACAGCCGCGGTGTCTGACCGCGTTCCCTTAACCGCCTGGCGCGGCCTATCGCAGGGCCAACAAGCCTGTGCAAGAGCCGCGGACCGGGCTTGAGGCCTCGGTCCTGATCCGTCACCCTGACGCCACATGAACGCGCCCGTCTCCCTTTCGCCCGACCTCGCCGCCGCCATCGAGGGCGCGACGCCGTTCATGGCGCAGTATCTGACGGCCAAGGCCGGGCAGCCGGACGCCATCCTGTTCTTCCGGATGGGCGACTTCTACGAGCTGTTCTTCAAGGATGCCGAGGTGGCGGCGGCGGCGCTGGGCATCACCCTGACCAAGCGCGGCAAGCATCAGGGCGACAACATCCCCATGGCCGGCGTGCCGGTCCATGCGATGGAGGGCTATCTGGCCCGGCTGATCCGCCTGGGCCACAAGGTCGCCATCTGCGAGCAGCTGGAAGATCCCGCCGAGGCCAAGAAGCGCGGCGGCAAGGCCGTGGTCCAACGCGGCGTCGTGCGGGTGGTGACGCCCGGCACCTTGACCGAGGATTCGCTGCTGGACGCGCGGGGCGCCAACCGGCTGGCGGCGGTCGCGGCGCGCAAGGGTCGCGCGGCGGTCGCGGTGGTCGAACTGTCGTCCGGGGCGGTGGAATCGGTCGCCTGTCCGCTGGAAGACCTGGGCGCGACCCTGGCGTCATTCCGGCCCAGCGAGGTGCTGGTGACGGACCGCCTGTTCTCGGACGAGGCGGCGCGGGGCGCCCTGGACGGCTCGGGCGGGGTGGTGCAGGCGCTGGCCTCGGCCATCGCGGAGCCCCAGGCGGCGCGGGCGCGGGTCGAGCGGCTGTACGGCGTCGCGGCGCTGGACGGCTTCGGCGCCTTCGAGGAGGCGGAAATCTCCGCGCTCGGCCTGATCGCCGCCTATCTGGAGACGACCCAGGCGGGCAAGGTCCCGGCCCTGTCGGCGCCGCGCCGGCTGGGCGACAGCGGCTATCTGGCCATCGACCCGGCGACGCGGACCAGCCTGGAGATCGACCGGACCCAGCGGGGCGAGCGAGACGGCTCCCTGCTGGCCTGCATCGACCGCACCGTGACCTCGGGCGGCGCGCGGGCGCTGTCGGAGCGGATCAGCCGGCCGCTGCGCGATCCGCGGGCGATCAACGAACAGCTGGACGCCGTGGAATGGCTGGTGGAGCGGCGGCCGTTGCGGCGCGACCTGCGCGACGGGCTGAGGGCGACGGCCGACATCGCCCGCGCGGTCGGGCGGCTGGCGCTGGGACGCGGCGGACCGCGCGACCTGGCGGCGGTGCGCACCGGGCTGTCGGTGGCGGAGGGAATCGGCGGCCTGTTCGTGGGACAGGTCGATCCCTTGACCGGCCAGCCGCGCCGCATCGCCGTGGCTCTGGATCGGCTGAGCCTGACGCCGGACGTGTCGCGGCTGATGGTGGATCTGGCCGAAGGTCTGGCCGAAGAGCCGCCGCATCTGGCGCGCGACGGCGGCTTCGTTCAACCAAGCTATCGTCCCGAACTGGACGCGGCGCGGACCCTGAGGGACGATAGCCGCAAGGTCGTGGCGGAGCTCGAGGCGCGCGCCGTCGCCGAATCCGGCGTCGCCTTCAAGGTCAAGCACAACGCGGTGCTGGGCTATTTCCTGGAGACCTCGGCCAAGGCGGCGGAGGGCCTGCTGCGGGCCGGACCCGAAAGCCCCTTCATCCACCGCCAGACTCTGGCCAGCCAGGTGCGGTTCACGACGGTCGAGCTGTCGGAGCTGGACGCCAGGATCAGCCAGGCGGGGCACCGCGCCCTGGCCATCGAGGGCGAGACCTTCGAGGGCTGGCGGCGGGAGGTCGCGCGCCTGGCCCAGCCGTTGCAGGCCGTGGCCGAGGCCCTGGCCGAGCTGGATGCCCATGCCGCCCTGGCCGAATGGGCCGAGGAGATCGGTGCGACGCGGCCGGTCGTGGACGATACTACGGCCTTCTGCGTCGAGGGCGGCCGGCATCCGGTGGTGGAGGCGGCGGTCAAGGCGGCGGGCGATCCCTATACGCCCAACGACTGCCGGCTGGACGGATCGGGCCGCGACTGCGCGCGCCTGGCCATCGTCACCGGCCCGAACATGGCCGGCAAGTCGACCTTCCTGCGCCAGAACGCCATCCTGGTGATCCTGGCCCAGGCGGGGGCGTTCGTGCCGGCGCGGACCATGCGGCTGGGCGTGGTCGACCGGCTGTTCTCCAGAGTCGGCGCCGGCGACGACCTGGCGCGGGGCCGCTCCACCTTCATGATGGAGATGGTCGAGACCGCCGCCATCCTGACCCAGGCGACCGAACGCAGCTTCGTGGTGCTGGACGAGATCGGGCGCGGCACCGCCACCTACGACGGTCTGGCCATTGCCTGGGCCACCGCCGAGGCCCTGCACGAGACCAATCGCGCGCGCACCTTGTTCGCCACCCACTATCATGAGCTGGCCCAGCTGGAGACGCGGCTGGACCATGTCTGCAACCTGTCGATGGTCGCCAAGGAATGGAACGGGGAGCTGGTCTTCCTGCACGAGGCGGCGCCCGGCGCGGCCGACCGGTCCTATGGCGTGCAGGTGGCGCGGCTGGCGGGGGTGCCGGGGCCGGTGGTGGCGCGCGCCCGCTCGGTGCTGGAGCGGCTGGAGGGCGAGAAGGCGGCGACCATCCGGCTGGACGACCTGCCGCTGTTCGCCGTGGCCGAGCCGGAGCCCGTGCGCGGCCCGTCGCCGGTCGAGGAAGCGCTGAGGGGCGTCGATCCCGACGACCTGACCCCGCGCGAGGCGCTGGAGGCGCTGTATCGCCTGAAGGGACTGCTCTGAACGAGACGCGGGGGCGCGGGCTTCCTATTATAGGTCCATGACATCGCCCGAGCCGCCGCTGAACGACCGCCTGGCTGAGGCCGCGCGGTCGGACGATCCGCGTGCGGCGACGGCGGCCGTGCTCCGCCAGGCCTACGCCGCCGGCCGGGCCCGCGCCGAGCGCCGGCTGGAGGCGGGCGCCGAGGGGCGCGAGGTCGCACGCCTCTACGCCGCTGCCGCCGACGAGATGCTGTCGGCCCTGTGGGCCGTGACCACCGAGGTGCTGTGGCCGGTGTCGCCGGTCGAGAGCGAGCGGCTGGCCTTGGTGGCGGTCGGCGGCTACGGCCGGCGCGTGCTGGCCCCCTTCTCGGACCTGGACCTGCTGTTCCTGCGCCCGGCCAGGGCGACGCCGCGCGGCGAGACGGTGATCGAATTCGTCCTGCACGTCCTGTGGGACCTGGGAATCCGGGTCGGCGCGGCGGCGCGCTCGATCGACGATTGCCTGAACCTGGCCCGGACCGACATGACGGTGCGCACGACGCTGCTGGAGGCGCGCTTCCTGGCGGGCGACGAGGCGCTGGCCGAGCTGATGATGCGCCGGTTTCGCGACATGGTCGCCAAGGCCGATCCGCGGCCCTTCATCGCTGCCAAGCTGGAGGAACGCGACCTGCGCCACGAGAAGGCGGGGGCGATCCGCTATCGCGTGGAGCCCAACGTCAAGGACGGGAAAGGAGGCTTACGCGACCTGAACACCCTGTTCTGGATCGCCCGGTCGCTGGCGCCCGAAAGCCGCCTGGGCGCCGCGGTGATGGACGAGCTGCTGACGGCGCGTGAGCGCCGGACCTCGGACGAGGCGTTCGACTTCCTGTGGCGGGTGCGGATCCACATGCACCTGATCGCCGGCCGGGCCGAGGAGAAGCTGACCTTCGATCTTCAGCCCGAGGTGGCGCGGCGCATGGGCTGGCGCGGGCGCGGCGACGAGCCGGCGGTGGAGCGGTTCATGCGCCGCTACTTCCTGGTCGCGCGGGATGTGGGCGCCCTGACGCGCGCCATGTCCGCCAAGCTGGAGGCGCGGCGCCAGAAGACGGCGTCGGGCCTGTCGCGGCTGATCAGCCCGTTCCGCCCGAACCGGCGGCGGCTGGATGAGGCCGGCTTCTGGATCGACCAGGGCCGGCTTTCGGTCGATGGGCCGGAGGTGTTTCAGGACGATCCGGTCAAGCTGCTGACCCTGTTCGTCCAGGCCGACAAGCACGATCTGGACCTGCATCCTGACGCCTATTCGGCGGTGACGCGGTCCCTGTCGCTGGTAAGCCCGAAGCTGAGGCGCGATCCGGCGGCGACGCGCGCCTTCCTGGACATCCTGGCGCACGGCCAGCGGCCCTATCGGACCCTGAGCCTGATGAACGAAACGGGCCTGCTGGGCCGGTTCCTGCCCGAATGGGGGCGGATCGTCGGCCAGACCCAGTTCAACATGTACCACGCCTATACGGTCGACGAGCACACGCTGCAGGCCATCGGCGTCATCAACGACATCGCGCGCGGCAAGCTGAGGGGCGACCATCCGATGGCGTCCGAGATCGTGCATCTGATCGCCGACATGGAGGCGCTGATGCTGGGGATGCTGCTGCACGACGTGGGCAAGGGCGGCGAACGGGGCCAGCTGGAGGACGGGGCCATCGCCGCACGTCGGGCCTGCGAACGGCTGGGCGTCGACCCGCGCCGGATCGAGCTGGTGGTGTGGCTGGTTCGCAATCACCTGATCCTGTCCGACTACGCCCAGAAGCGGGATCTGTCGGACCCGGCGACAGTGCGCGCCTTCGCCGAACTGGTGGGCGATCCCGAACGGCTGCGGATGCTGCTGGTGCTGACCGTCGCCGACATCCGGGCCGTGGGCCCGGGGGTGTGGAACGGCTGGAAGGGCCAGTTGATGCGGACCCTGTACGACCAGGTCGCGGCGCTGTTCCGGGGCGAGGACGTCGCGCCGGCGGACCCGCTGGCCGACCATCCGGCCCTGGTCGCCCGCGCGCGTGAGACCGGCGCTGCGGCGGAGGCCCAGCCGACTCCCGCGGTCGAGGGACTGCCGGTGCAGACGACCCAGATCGCCGTCGCCGCCGCCGACCGGCCCGGCCTGTTCGCCGACCTGGCCCAGACTATGGCCGCCGCCGGGGCCGACGTGGTGGACGCGCGGGTGGCGACTTCCGAGGGCGTGGTGCTGGACGTGTTCCGGGTCCAGGACGGCGCCGGCCTGCCCTATGGCGAGGCCGAGCCGCGTCGGCTCAGAATTCTGACCGCGGCGCTGGAGCGCGCGGCGCGCGGCGAAGGTCGCGTCGGCAAGGCCCCCGAACCCGCCGCCAACGCCCGCCGCGCCGCCTTCGAGGTGCGGCCGGTGGTGATGATCGACCACCACGCCAGCGAAGCGGCGACGGTGGTGGAGGTGTCGGGCGCGGACCAGCCGGGCCTGTTGGCCGCGCTGTCGCGCGTGTTCAGCGATCAGGGGCTGAACATCCGCTCGGCCCATGTCGCCAGCTTCGGCGAGCGTGCGGCGGACAGCTTCTATGTGGTCGACCGCCGAGGCCGGAAGATCGCGTCCGAGCAGGCGGCGCATGAGTTGCGCGCGGCGCTGGAGGCGGTGCTGGACCGACGCGCGCCCGCGCCCGCCGGCCGCAAGGTGGCCAGCGCCCGCGCCAGCGCCCGCGACGTGTCCGAACTGGGCCGCCGGGCGCGCGTGAAGGCCGTATCGCGTCCGGCGGAAGCGCGCTAAGCGGGTCCGTCAACCGCTGGAAACCGTATGAGTCTCGCCCGAAACACCCTGGTCCAGGCCACGCTGACCCTGGGCAGCCGCGTGCTGGGCTTCGGCCGCGACCTGCTGCTGTCGGCGCGCTTCGGCCAAGGGCCGATGATGGACGCCTTCACCACCGCGCTGATGCTGCCCAACATGTTCCGGCGGCTGTTCGCGGAAGGCGCCTTCGCCCAGGCCTTCGTGCCCATCTACGGCGGGGTGCGCGCGCGCGAGGGCGAGGACGCGGCGGCGGTGACGGCGTCGGAGGCGCTGAGCTTCATCTTCGCCGTGGTCGCGGGATTCTGCATCCTGCTTCAGGTGGCGATGCCCTGGGTCATGCCGTGGCTGCTGTCGGCCTGGCGGGACGACGCGGGGGTGATGCATGCGGCGGTGACGGCGGCCCAGCTGACCATGCCCTATCTGGCCTGCATGACCATCGCCTCGCTGCTGTCGGGGGTGCTGAACACCGGCGGGCGGTTCGCCCTGACGGCGGGCGTGCCGGTGTTCCTGAACCTGTGCACCCTGGTCCCGCTGGTCACGCCCAGCTTCCTGC
Organism: Pseudomonadota bacterium; assembly: GCA_023390245.1. Classification (GTDB taxonomy): domain Bacteria; phylum Pseudomonadota; class Alphaproteobacteria; order Caulobacterales; family Caulobacteraceae; genus Brevundimonas. The sequence goes on along the minus strand of JAEWDF010000126.1, from coordinate 8,841 downwards.
CCATGAGTCAGCCCGAGATCCTGACGGCGGTCAGCGCCGCAGTGACCGTGTCGGGGGTGGTCCAGGCGGGCCTGCTGTGGCTGGGGGTGCGGCGGCTGGGGGTGCGGCTGCGCCTGTCCTGGCCGCGCCTGACGGCGGGGGTGCGCAGGACCCTGGCCCTGGCCGTACCGGGGGTGCTGGCCGGCGGCGCCTTCCAGATCAACTCCCTGGTCAGCCAGTTCCTGGCCGGCTCGAACGAGGGCGCGCGCTCGGTGCTCTACAACGCCGACCGGCTGTACCAGCTGCCGCTGGGCCTGGTGGGAGTGGCCTTGGGTCTCGCCTTGGTGCCGCGCCTGACGCGCGCCTTTGTCTCGGGCGACCACGAGGGCGGCCGGCGGACGCTGGACGACGGCCTGGGCCTGGCGCTGGCCTTCGCCCTGCCAGCCGGGGTCGCCCTGTTCGTCATCCCCTTCTTCATCATCGACGCCACGGTGACGCGCGCGGCCTTCACCAGCGCCGATGCGGCGCGGACCGCCGACGTGCTGCGCCAGTTCGCCTGGGGCGTGCCGGCCTTCGTCCTGGTCAAGGTGCTGACGCCGCCCTTCTTCGCGCGCGAGGATACGCGGCGGCCGATGATCTTCGCCGTGACGTCGGTGATCCTGACGGTGGTCCTGGGCTCGGCCCTGTTCTTCTGGTTCGGCGCACGCGGCTGGGACGGGGTGCTGGGCCTGGCCATCGCCACCAGCGTCTCGGCCTGGGTCAACGTCGCCCTGCTGGCGGGGACGCTGGTGCGCGAGGACAGCTGGCGGCCGTCGCCGGCCTTCGTCTCGCGCGCCTCGCGCATCGCCGCCGCCAGCGCCGCCATGGCCGCCCTGCTGTTCGCCGCCGGCGTGGCCTATCCGGCGTTGAGCGTCCTGCTGCTGGCCAAGGAGATCGCGGTGCTGGTCGTCTGCGCGGCCGGAGCGGCGGTCTATGGCCTGTGCCTGCTGCTGTTCCGCGCGGTCACCCTGGCCGAACTGAAGGCGACGCTGCGCCGCGAGCCCGGCGCAGCGCCCGTCTCCGGTCTGGACTGAACCGCGCCGAGGCGATAAGCGCGAGACCATGACGATTTCGGGCTTCCTCTCCGATCGGCGATGGCGCGGCTGACCGCCGTCCGCTTCCGCCTGCCTGACACAGACTTTCGAGACCCGAACCATGACCGACCACACCCCGGCCCCCTCAGTCCCGGCCTATGGGGGCCCGCGCCGCATCCTGTCCGGCATCCAGGCCTCCGGCGCCCTTCACCTGGGCAACTACCTGGGGGCGCTCAAGCGCTTCGTCGACCTGCAGGACCAGGGCGCGCCTCTGTTCGTCTTCGTCGCCGACATGCACGCCATCACCGTGTGGCAGGATCCGGACAAGCTGACGGCCCAGACGCGCGAGATCGCCGCCGCCTACCTGGCCTCGGGGCTCGACCCGAAGACGGCGGCCATCTTCCCGCAATCGGCCGTGCGCGCCCACGCCGAACTGGCCTGGATTCTCAACTGCGTCGCGCGCTTGGGCTGGCTGGACCGGATGACCCAGTTCAAGGAGAAGTCGGGCAAGCACAAGGAGCGCGCCTCGGTCGGTCTCTATACCTATCCGGTGCTGCAGGCGGCCGACATCCTGCTCTACAAGGCCACCGAGGTCCCGGTCGGCGAGGACCAGAAGCAGCATCTGGAGCTGACCCGCGACATCGCCGCCAAGTTCAACACCGACTTCGGCGTTGCAGACTTCTTCCCTCTGCCCGAACCGCTGATCCAGGGACCGGCGACGCGGGTGATGAGCCTGCGCGACGGAACGGCCAAGATGTCCAAGTCGGACCCGTCGGACAACAGCCGCATCAACCTGACCGACGACGCCGACGCGATCGCCGCCAAGATCCGCAAGGCCAAGACCGATCCCGAGCCCTTGCCGGAAACGGTCGAGGGGCTGGAAGGCCGTCCCGAGGCCCGCAACCTGGTGGCCATCTACGCCGCCCTGGCCGGGCTGACGCGCGAGGCGGTGATCGCCCAGTTCGGCGGTCAGGGCTTCGGCGCCTTCAAGCCGGCGCTGGCCGACCTGGCGGTGGCGTCCCTGGCGCCGGTCACGGCCGAGATGCGGCGGCTGATGGACGATCCGGCCGAGATCGACCGGGTGCTGAAGGACGGGGCCGAACGCGCCGCCGCCGTCGCCGACCCGGTGGTGGACGAGGTCAAGCGGATCGTCGGCTTCTGGCGGGCCTGACGGCGGTTTCCGGACGCGGCGTCGCGGCGGACGGTTCCGCTTCCGCTCTCTCGCGCCTAGATCGACGGTCATGAACCACCCCCTCGATCGCGCCGTCTGGAACGCCCTGACCACGCGCCTGTCGCCGTTCGCGACGGCCGATTCCAACGCGCGCGCCGTGCGGATCGACCCGGAGGTCGGGGTCTTCCTGGCCGCCGCCGACGCGACGCCGGCCAGCCGCGCCGCCCTGTCCGACTTGGCGCGCCGCCATCCCGGCGCGGGCCTGGTGGAGGCCGAGGGCGGTCCAATGGTCGACATCCTGCCGGACGGGGTCGTGGTCGCGCGCCGCATTCCCCTGGTGCAGATGACGGCGGCCGCCCTGACGCCAGGCGGCGGCGACCCGGCGTTCGAGACTCTGACCGAGGCGGACGCCCCGGCGATGCTGGCGCTGGCGACCCTGACCAGGCCGGGTCCGTTCCGGTCGAAGACACGCCGCCTGGGGCCTTTCATTGGCGTGAAGCGCGACGGCGAACTGATCGCCATGGCGGGGCGGCGGCTGCGCGTGGACGGCTTCACCGAACTGAGCGGCGTCTGCACCCACCCCGATCATCGCGGACAGGGGCTGGCGGCGGCGCTGTCGCGGGCCGTGGTCGGGGAGATCCTGGCCTCGGGCGAGGCCGCCTTCCTGCACGCCTTCGCCGACCACGGCGCGACCATCGCCTTCTACCGCACGCTGGGATTCGAGGTCCGCGCGCGGATGACCTACACCATCCTGGCCGAACCCGAAGGAGACGAGGCATGAGCGCGCACGGGGCGATCATCGAATGGAAACGGGGCGACCAGCCCTTCCTCGACAAGCGCTACAGCCGCGCGCACCGCTGGACTTTCGACGGCGGCGCCGTCGTGCCGGCCTCCTCGGCGCCGGAAAGCGTGCCCCCGCCGATGTCGGACCCCTCAGCCGTCGATCCGGAGGAGGCGATGATCGCCTCCCTGTCCAGTTGCCACATGCTGTGGTTCCTGGCCTTCGCCGCCAAGGCGGGGCTGACGGTCGATTCCTATCATGACGCGGCCTCGGGCGAGCTGGACCGGGACGAGACGGGCGCGCGCTACCTGACCCGGGTGACCTTGCGGCCCGTGACCGCCTTTACCGGTCGCCGGCCGAACCAGGCCGAGCTCGACGCCCTGCACCACGAGGCGCACGGGCATTGCGAGATGGCCCATTCGGTGAGGGCGTCGATCACGGTCGAGGCGGCGCTCGGCTAGGGGGCTGGACGCCCTGTTGCTGTCATCTTGACTTCACTCGCTCAGGTTGAGAGATATCGTCGCTCCACGGGAGGGGGCGATGACCAACCAAGACGGCCTGAGCGCCGATACCCAGGCGCTGATGGCGTTCGAATCGGGCAAGAAGTCCGCCGGCGTCGCCTATCTGCTCTGGTTCTTTACCGGCGGGCTGGGCGGGCATCGTTTCTATCTGGGCCGGACCGGTTCGGCGGTCGCCCAGCTTGTCCTGTCCATCCTCGGGTGGCTGCTGATCGTCGCGGCGGGCGTCGGCCTGCTGTTCCTGGCGCCGCTCGGCGTCTGGCTTCTGGTCGACCTGTTCCTGATCCCCGGCATCGTCGCGAGCCGCAACGGCGACCTGATGACCCGACTCAACCAGTCCGTTCGGACGCCGGCGTCCGCTGCGGACGAACTGGCCAAGTTCGCGACGCTGCGCGACACCGGAGCCATTTCGGACGACGAGTACGAGGCCCAGAAACTGCGCCTGATCGGCGCTGGCCCGGCCGCGGCGACGCCTTCGCCCCAGGCCTAGCCGCGTCCGGTCTCTTCCTCCACCAACGAGCGGAACAGGGCGTGGCCGGCGGTCATGCCGTCGGCGGTCGCCAGGGTGATGTTGGAGGCGGCGCGGGCCAGGTCGCCGGCGGCGAAGACGCCGGGCTGGCTGGTCTGCTGCATCCCGTCCACCTTGACCACGCGGCCCATCGGCGTGTCGGCCATCTCGCAGCCCAGGCTTTCGGCGAAGGGGCTGGCGACGCGGATATCGGCGCCGACGAAGATGGCCTTCAGCGGAACGAAGCGTCCGTCCGCCAGGCGCGCGCCCGTCAGGGTCGGGGCGTCGCCCTCCAGCCGCGCGACCGGAGTCGGCTCCACGGTCACGCCGCGGCGATGGAGCAGGTGGGCGTCCTCGGGCGACAGGCCCGCGTCCAGGTCCATGAACAGGGTGACGTCGCCCCATTCGGCGACGGTCGCGGCGTACTGCACCGCGTGCTCGCCCCGGCCCAGGACGCCGATGGGCCCGCCGCCGATCTCATAGCCGTGGCACCAGGGACAGTGCAGGGCGGTGCGGCCCCAGCGCTCCCTCACGCCGGGAATGTCGGGCGGCGCGTCCTCGACCCCGTGGGCCAGGATCAGGCGGCGGCCCCGCGTCCGGGTTCCGTCGGCGAAGGCGATCGAGAAGCCATGCTCGATCCGCTCGACCGCCACGGCCTCGGCCAGGCGGAAGGCGGCGGTGGGATAGGCGGCGATCTGGGCGCGGGCGGCGGCGGCGATCTCGGCGCCCGGGCGGCCGTCATTGGCCAGCACTCCGTGGGCGCGGGCGGCGAAGCGGTTGCGCGGCCGGCCGTCGTCGATCACCAGCACCCGGCGCCGGGCGCGGACCAGCTGGAGCGCGGCGGACAGGCCGGCGTAGGAGCCGCCGACGATCAGGGCGTCATGAGGCATCGGGCTTTCCGTCGCGGCGGGCGTGATGGAGGGCATGCAGGCGGTCCCTTTCAGGATGGGCGGCCGTCCGGCGCGAGAAGTCCGCCGCTAGATCGGCCAGGGTGAGGGAGTCCAGCCGCGCCAGCAGCAGGGCGCGGGCGGCGGCGTAGGTTTCGGAAAGCGCGTCGTTGACCGCCGCCTCGACCAGGCAGCCGTCCGCTTCGACCGGCGGGGCGTCGGGGATCAGGCCGGTCCCGCCCAGCGCCGCGTGGACCTGGCCCAGCGTCACCTGGTCCAGCGGCCGGGCCAGCCGCCAGCCGCCGCCGTGGCCCTTTTCCGAGGCGACCAGGCCCTGCTCCCGCAGGCCCGCCATGGTCCGGCGCACCACGACCGGATTGGTGGACAGGCAGACGGCCAGCTGGTCCGAGGTCATCGGCGCTCCCCGACGCGCCTCATGCTCGGCCATGTGCAGCAGGGCGTGCAGGACGTTGGAGAGACGGGAATCGCGTTTCATGCAACTTCAATTGTTACGTGATGCGGCGACCGTCAAGGCCGTGCTCGAATTGTTTTTCAGGCGTGGGGCGCGGCGTCCCTCAAGAAGGCGCGGAAGCGGGCCCGGGCCTCTTCGGCCAGAGCAGGGTCGTGCCGCATCGGGCCATTGTTGGTCGGCTCGTCGAAGGCGTGGGTCCCTTCCGCGATCCAGCTTTCCACCTCGGCGCCGCAGTTCCGGATCATGGCGTTGACCTGTTCGGCGTTGCGGACGGTGGTCAGGTGATCGCGGCGGCAGGTGACGGCCAGAACCTTGGGGCAATGCCGCCAGGGCTTCATACGGTTGAAGGCGAACGGCCCGACATAGGGATAGGCCAGCCACACCGCCTTCACCCCCGACAGGTCGGCCGAGGCCGGGTCGGCGACGCTCATGGCGTTCGGTTCGGGCGCGGCGCTCATCATCTCCATGATCGACCAGCCGCCGTGGCTCCAGCCGGCCAGGGCGAGACTTCGCGGATCGACGTCGGGGCGGGCCGAGACGCCCTTGATCGCCGCAAGGACGTCTCCGGCCCGCTCATAGCCGCGCAGCGCCAGGCCGGTGCAGACGGCGGCCAGGGTGAAGCCCCGGCTCCAGCCGCGCGGTCCATAGGAATCGATGACGAAGGCCCGCCAGCCCGCCTCGCGCGCGGTCTGGGCGTAGCGCGGCAGATGACCGCGCAGGCCGCCGCAGCCGTGGAAGATCAGCACCGCCGGCCGGGGTCGGTCGTCAGCGTGCCCCGTCACGATCACGTGCGGCGCCAGCCGCGCCCAGCGTTCGTCGAGCGTATCCATGCGCGACTTAGGCCGCGTTCGGCCGGCGAACGCCAGCCCCTTGCACATTTCGATAGTTCGATATATCTAAACGCCCATGAACAGATATATCGAAAGGACATGACGATGAGATCCAAGGGGATCAATCACCACCACCACCGCCGCGAAGGCTGCGGCGAAATGCGCGGCCATGGTTTCGGGCACGGCTTCAAGCGCGGGATGCGCGGCGGCTTCGGCCGCGGTTGGGAGCGCGGCGAGGGCGAAGGACGCGGCCACGGACGGCGCGGCGGCGGCCGGCTGTTCGACCACGGCACGCTGCGCTGGCTTTTGCTGTCGCTGATCGCCGAGAAGCCCAGCCACGGCTATGAGCTGATCAAGGCGGTCGAGACCCGGCTGGGCGGCGCCTATACGCCCAGCCCGGGCGTCATCTATCCCAGCCTGACGCTGCTGGAGGAGATGGGCGCGCTGGACTCGGCGGCCGACGGCGGCAAGAAGCAGTATTCGATCACCGAGGCGGGCCGCGCGCTCCTGGCCGAAAACGCCGAGGCCCTGGCCGCCGTCCGGGCGGTGATGGACAAGTTCGCCGCCCGCGCCATGCGCCCGGCGGCGATCCAGGACGCCATCGCCCGGTTGCGGTCCGCCATCCACGGCCGACTGGCGGGCGACCCCGCCCTGACCGAGGCGCAGATCCAGGCCATCGCCGACATCCTCGATCAGGCGGCCGAGGCGGTGGAGCGGGCATGAGCGAGGCGCTGCGCATTCCCCGTCGCGTGCGGCACGAGCTGAAGTTCCGTACACTGACGGTCGCCTCGGTCGAGGACCTGACCTCGGCGCTGCGGCGGGTCGTCCTGGAAGGCGAGGCCCTGGAGGGTTTCGTCTCCCTGGGTTTCGATGACCATGTGAAGATCTTTCCCGTCCGAGACGGGGAGACGCCCGTGCCGCCGACGCTCGGCCCCGACGGGCCGGTGTTTCCCGAGCCTCGACCGGTGGCGCGCGACTATACGCCCCGCGCCTTCGACGTCGCGAACCGCCGGCTGACGATCGACTTCGTGACCGGTCATGGCGGGCCGGCGACCGATTGGGCCATGGCCGCCCGGCCCGGTTCGAAGCTGGGCGTCGGCGGACCGCGCGGTTCATTCGTGGTGCCTACGGCCTTCTCCGACCATGTGCTGATCGGCGACGAGACGGCCTTGCCGGCCATCGCCCGACGGCTGGAGGAGCTTCCGGCCGGCGCGCGGGCCACGGCGATCATCGAGACCGAGGATGCGGCCGGCCGTCTGCCGCTGACCAGCGCGGCGGACCTGACGATCGTCTGGGCCGAGCGCAACGGTCGCCCGCACGGCCGGCCCGAGGGTCTGGAGGCGGCCATGAACGCCGCCCTGGCCGAGATCGACCGCGGCGACGCATATGTTTGGATCGCGGCCGAATCCGCCGTCGCCAAGACCCTGCGGACCAGGGCGCTGGCGATGGGCTTCAGCCCCAGGGCGATGAAGGCCGCCGGCTACTGGCGCTTGGGCGGCGTCGGCGCGCACGAGGTCATCGAGGACTGACGAAGATCGCTCCAACCTCCCCTGCGGGAAGGAAGGAAGCGCAAGGCCTCTGATCTTTAGTGCCGGAACACCCGTACGCCGGTGAAGGCCATGGCGATGCCCCGCTCGTCGGCGGCGGCGATGACGTCCTCGTCGCGGATCGAGCCGCCCGGCTGGATCACCGCCGTGGCTCCGGCCGCGACCGCTTCCAGCAGACCGTCGGCGAAGGGGAAGAAGGCTTCCGAGGCGCAGGCCGAACCCTCGGCCAGTGAATGCGCCAGACCCTTGGCCTCTCCCGCCTCCTTGGCGCGGATGGCGGCGATGCGGGCGCTGTCGCGGCGGTTCATCTGGCCGGCGCCGATGCCCGCCGTCTGGCCGTCCTTGGCGTAGACGATGGCGTTGGACTTGACGTGCTTGGCCACGGTGAAGGCGAACAGCATGTCCTGGATTTCGGTCGGCGTCGGCTGGCGGCGCGTGACGATCTTCAGGTCGGACGGCTTGATCAGGCTGCGGTCGCGCGACTGGACCAGGAAACCGCCGGCCACCGAGCGGAACACCTCGCCCGGACCGTGCGGGTCGGGCAGGCCGTCGGTGATCAGCAGGCGCAGGTTCTTCTTGGCGGCGAAGACGGCCCTGGCCTCGTCGTCGGCGCCGGGGGCGATGACGACCTCGGTGAAGATTCCGGTGATGGCGCGCGCGTCGTCGCCGTTCAGCGAGCGGTTGACCGCGATCACGCCGCCGAAGGCCGAGACGGCGTCGCATTCCAGCGCGCGGGCGTAGGCGTCCGACAGGTCCTTGCCGACGGCCACGCCGCAGGGGTTGGCGTGCTTGACGATGACGCAGGCCGGGGCCTCGAACTCGGCGACCAGCTCATAGGCGGCGTCGGCGTCGGCGATGTTGTTGTAGCCCAGCTCCTTGCCCTGGATCTGGGCAGCGTAGGCCACGCCCGGGCGTTTCTCGCCGGTGCGGTAGAAGGCGCCGGTCTGGTGCGGATTCTCGCCATAGCGCAGGGTCTGGGCCAGCGAACCGGCGATCGACTTGCGGGCCGGGGCGGCGTCTTCCAGTTGAGCAGCGAACCAGCCGGACACGGCGGCGTCATAGGCGGCGGTGCGGG
>JAEWDF010000038.1 GCA_023390245.1 Pseudomonadota bacterium | reverse complement strand
GGGCGATCTTGGTCCAGCCCTCGCGCGCGGCGCGCTTGCGGATCGCGGCGACGCTGACGCCGAAGCGGGCCGCGACCGTCGGCGCCGACAGGCCCGACAGATAGGCCTCGCGGATGCGGCCCCAGGTCTCCGGGCCGGCGCGGACATAGGTGGTGGCGGGATGGGCGCGCATGGACATTGGCCTGTGCAATTTGTCGAGGTCTGGAGATTTCCAGACGCCGAAAGTCTGCCACGGCCCGCGACCCAGGCGCGTCGATTGTCCCGACTGTCCCCGGAGTGGACGGTCAGGGGTATGAAATTATTGGTCTCAGGATGACATGGACGGCCGCCGGATTGGCGGGTTGGCCGGCGCGAACTGGCGCCGGGGAGGACAGGCGGCTCCCCATTCGTCATCCTCGCCCCCTTGTGGCGAGGAGCTAGACTCCCGGTGTTTCCGTAAGGGAGCACCACCGTTCGACATCGGATTCTGGATTCTAGGGACAAGCCCAGGGATGATGAGCAATGACCTGCCCCTCCACCCCGAGGAGACCCGCCGCCTGGAGGCGCAGCTCGAGCGGCGCTGACTACGTATCGTCAGCCTCACTCCCATAATGGCATGAGAAGAGGCCACGAATTGTTTCAAGGGGCAGGAGGTAGCGGTCCGGCTCTCCACCTGCCGGAATTAGAGCCTCCAGCCCGCCATCCTTGGCCAACTGATAAAGGTCGCCTTTCCTCAAGGGATCGACATAGATGGCTTCCAAGGTTGGGCCGACATAGACATACACGCTCCAGCGCTGATCGGGATTGCCGAGGATTCTGACTTCCCCCGGCCAGAATTTATCGACTGCGCGCGCCCCGGCCGGACGTGTCCACAAGACATCCGTCTTTACAGCGCCAGCTTCAAATCGCTCACCTACATGCCAGCCGTCACACAGCCGGGGCACCGCCAATCTGTAATAGTGTCCCTCCACGCACTGGAGCGTCTCGGTCGAGCAGTCGTTCAGATACCAATTGCGTCCAGCTGACCTCTCCTTGCGGACATCGAGGTCTATGGGCACTCCTCCGTAGACGGCAATGGAGGGATCGGATCGTGGGGAATCCTGGGTCGTTACGAGCAGGCTTGCCAATATCCAGCCGATCATCGTGGCGCCACTCCTGCTCTATCGATGTTTGTATCGAAGGGATATCCGGCAATCTCCGACAAGCCCCAGCCTCTCGAAGACGTCCTCGCCTCCAAGGCGGTGCGTTCGTTGGACGCGGCATATGCGTTTTCGAGCGCGAGGCCTTTGAGGCCCGGGTGAGAATTTACAAAGGCGTCCCAAGTTGTCTCGGCGTCGGCACGTCCTGGCGCAACGGCATGGCCAAGTTCATGAAAGAGAACGGACGAAAATGCCAGGTCGCGGTCAGTCGTCGGATATCTGGTGGTCAACTGACCAGGATAAATTTCGACGCGGCCGCGGCTGTTGACGATCGAAAACTCGCCAGCGGATGCCGGACTACCGCCGCCGACCAGGACGATATCAGTGTTGCGCAACATGTTGAGGAAGTCCCTCGCGGTCATGTCGTCTGAACCGGGACCGTCGACAAATTTATTCTGGTTGTCGAGCGCCTTGTAGGCAGTATGAGATAGAATATCGAGCGCCTTATGAAAGTCATCGTAACTCACGGAGCCTTGTGTGGACAAGGCGTCTGCTGCAAGTTCGAAGGCTTGGTTAGCCAAAGCCAACCGCCCGGACATGTAGGATTGAAACTGGCGCTCCGTTTCCTGTGTCCATGGCTGAAACCTGGGAAGTTTGGCCTTCCAAAGGTTGCCATCTCTCTGCGTCGCTTGGACAAGGATGTCGGGAAGCTGAGTGGGCGCGTCACCGCTGCCGGTTACCTGAACGGCGGCGCGCGCCTCCTCAGAAAGCGTAATCTTGACAGCTTCGTCTCGGTCCGTTGCCTCGTGAGGGTCGGATTGCTGTCGATTATCGCGTGCGCATCCCACGGGATAAGCGGCGTTTCCGCCATTTGTCGAAGTCGTAATTTGCATCGGTCCTCTTCCTCCGCGCGAGGCCCATGCAATCGGAGGAGGGTTAACCAGTAGTTGCTAGGAAAACAATCATTAATATATCTTTGATCGGTAAGACACCCCGCAGTTTGAACATTGCGCGAGCATTTCTGCTTAGTTGAGCTGCATACGACCGCCTCTGACGCTGAGTCGACCCAGCCGCAGAATGCGCTAGCGAAATCCATCTCCTCTACGGCGAATGGGGAACATCCATACAACGACGATGTGGCGTCTGACCGTCGGACCAGATCATGAATGTGAGTTTCCGCAGGTATGGCGCAGGTCGAATTCGGCGAGCGTTCCCGCAGGCAAATCAGGGAACGCATCACTCACCGGTCACACCAGAAGGTGAAGACCTATAGGCCGCTTGTGGCTCAGTCGGTCCCTCACCCGCCCGTATCGATCTTCGCCACCACCGACATCCCCGGCGCCAGCCGCTGCGCCGCCTCCTGACCCGGCTCGATGGCGATCCGCACCGGAATCCGCTGGGCCACCTTGGTGAAGTTGCCGGTGGCGTTGTCGGGGCGGATGACGCTGAACTCGCTGCCGGCGGCGGGGGCGATGCGCTCGACGCGGCCGCGCAGGCGCTGGCCGCCCAGGGCGTCGACCGAGAGCTCGACCGGCTGGCCGACGCGGACGTTCTTCATCTGCGTCTCCTTCATGTTGGCCGTGACCCAGATCGTGTCGGGGACCAGGCCCATCAGCTGGGTTCCGGCCGTGACGTACTGGCCGACGCGCACCCCGACCTCGCCCAGGCGGCCGGCGCGCGGGGCGGTGATACGGGTGTTGTCCAGGTCGATCTGGGCCAGGCGCACGGCGGCGCGGGCGTTCTCGACCCCCGCTGCCAGGGCGTCGCGGTTGACCACGGCGCTCTCGACCCCCGTCTCGGCGATGCCGCGCTGGGCGCGGGCCTGGGCGACCTGGGCCTGGGCGCTGCGCAGGGCGGCCTCGGCGATGTCGACATTGGCCTGGGACACCCAGCCGCCGGCCTTCAGGGTGCGGGCGCGCTCGGCGTCGGCCTGGGCGCGGGTCAGCGCCGCCTCGGCCCCGGCGATGGAGGCCTGGTACTGGGCCACCGATCCGCGCGCCGAGGCCTGGGACTGGGCCGAATTGGCCAAGGCCGCCTCGGCCGAATGCAGGGCGGCCTGGGCCTGCTCCAGCCGCTGGCGGTAGATGCGGTCGTCGACCTGGGCCAGAAGCTGGCCCTGCTGGACCGGCTGGAAGTCCTTGACCGGCACGTCGGCGACATAGCCGTTCACCTGCGGGCTGATCAGGGTGACCTGGCCGCGGACATAGGCGTTGTCGGTGCGTTGGACCGCGCCGCTGAAGGGCGGGAGCTGCCAGGCGTAGAGCACCAGCACCACCCCCAGCACGGCCGCCCCGACGGCGACCACCGTCCACAGGACGCGCTTCTTCGGCTCCGGCGCCGGGGGCGCGGCGGGGGCGGGCTGCGGCGCGGGGGCGGGCGCGGCGGCGGGCGGTTGGGAAGGGGCGGTGTCTGTCATGACGCTTCTTCTTGGTCTTGGCGTTCGGGGTTCAGTCCAGGGCGGGGGCGACGGCGGCCGTCTGGTCGGCGGCGAGGCGGGCGGTGCGGCGGGCCTCGCGGCGCGCCTCCCAGCGGGGGCGAAGGTGCAGCAGCGTCACCCAGGCGCAGCCCAGGGCGGCGGCCACCGCGATCAGCAGGAAGACGTCGTTGTAGGCCAGGACGTTGGCCTGCTGCGTCACCTGGCGCGACAGCAGGGCCGCGCCCTCTGCCTTCAGCAGGGCCGGGTCGGTGATGGTGTGGGCGTAGGCGCCGGACAACTGGCCCAGGCGCTGGGTCGCCAGCGGATCGGTGGCGACGATGTCGGCGGCGATCTGGTTGGAGTGGAACTTCTCGCGCACGACCTGGATGGTGCCGGTCAGGGCGGCGCCGGCCAGGCCGCCGACGTTCTGGAGCACGCTGAACATGACGATGAAGCTGATCAGGTTCTGCTTGCCCTGCTGCAGCACCTTGGTGATGCCGATCATCAGCGCCGGGCCGATGAACATGGCCGAGGCGAAGGCGATCATGGCCTGCGACAGATAGAGCTGGGCCGGGCGGGTCTGGATCGTCGCATGGCTGTCGATGAAGGCGCCGATGGCGATCAGGCCCAGCGCGATGGCGATCGGCTTGTTCAGCTTCTCCATGTTCAGGGTGAAGGCGCTGACGGCGGTGCCGGCGACCATGGCCAGCAGGATGACGGCGAACAGGCCGTGCAGCTGGTCCGGCCCCAGGCCGACGACGGTCAGGAAGCCGACGGCGCCCGAGGTCTGCTCGGTCAGCACCATGCGGATCAGCAGGATCGCCCCGAACAGGCGCAGGATGTCCGGGCCGGTCAGCCAGCGGGTGTTGATCAGCGGGTTGGAGCGGTGATGCTCGATCGCCAGGGCGGCGGTCAGCAGGACGATGGAGCCGACCAGGGCCCAGCCGATCCAGGCGGCCTCGGTCCACCAGACGATGCGGCCCAGCCCCAGCGCCGCGCACAGCAGGGCGACGCCCGGCGCGAACAGGGCGAAGGTCAGGAAGTCCAGCGGGTCGAACACCTTGAGCCGTTCCGACGGCGGCAGCTTGAGCACCTGCACCGCGCCCCAGGCGATGACGGACATGCCCAGTTCGAACAGGTAAAAGGCCCGCCAGTCGCCCAGCTCAAGCAGGGTCGGCATGACCAGCCGCGCCGTCGGCACGGCGAAGCTGGCCAGGCCGATGCCGATGATCAGCCCCTTCAGCCGGTGCGCGGCGGGGAAGGCCTGGATCAGATAGAGGAAGCCCAGGCTGCTGAGGCCGGTCGAGGCCATGCCCGCCACGGCCCGCACCAGCAGGGTCGAATGGTAGTTGTCCACCAGCAGGTGCAGGCCGCAGGTGACGACGAAGGCGCCGATGAAGATCTGGGTGAACAGGCGCAGGCCGTACTGCTGGCGGAACTTGATCAGCACCAGGTTCAGGCAGGCGTTGGTCATGACGAAGACCACCGGCAGCCAGGCCGCCTCGGTGGCGGTGATCCCCAGCGAGCCTTGCAGGTTCTGGATGTTGGCGGTGACGGCGGCGTTGCCCAGCGAGCCGACCATGGCGACCAGCAGCCCGGTCAGGGCGTACTGGATCCGGCGCGGCCAGGGGTGGTCGGGCGTGGCGGGGGAGCCGGGCATCATCGGCCGCTCGTGCGGCTTCAGCGTCTCGACGTACTGCTCCCACGGCAGGTGCCAGGTGTGCGGTCCGGCCATCAGCGCGCCCTCAGCCCGTCCAGCAGCAGGATGCGCGCGCGTTCGGACACGGCGCGGCGCTCGGCCTCGTCGGCGCCCTGGAAGCCGGCGCCCAGCAGGGTGGCGATCAGGCGGATGTCCATCGGCCCCAGGTCCTTGCGCACCAGTCCGGCGGCCTGCGCCCGAGCCAGCGGTCCCGCGCCGGCCTCCATCAAGCGTTGCCGCAAGGGCGTAAGCGCGTCGGGCGAACGGACGTTCCGCACCACGCCGGCCAGGCCCGCGTTGCGGATCATGTGCTCGGCCAACTGGTCGATGAACCAGAAGAAGACCGCCGGGTCGTCGCCGCGCTCGGCGGTGCGGCGGCCCAGGTCCGCGACCTCGTCCTCCAGCACGGCCAGGGCCAGCGCGGTGCGGTCGGCGAAGTGGCGATAGAGGGTGCCGCGGCCGACGCCCGCGCGCTCGGCGATCAGGTCCAGCGGGGCGTCCAGGCCGTGGGCGGCGAAGACCGATCGCGCCGCCTCAAGCAGGGCGGCGCGGTTCTGGACGGCGTCTTTTCGGGCGGGGCGCGACATGGTGACGCGCTTAAATGGACAATCGTGTCCGTTTTGCAAGCGGACGGAGAAGAAATTTCAGTGAAGTCTTTTCTCGAGCACGACGAAGGCCAGTTCCGGCCGGGGCGGCGAAACAGGGAAGGGGCGTTCCTCGCCTGTTGGGGCATAGCCGCGCCGGGCGTACCAGGCGATCAGCTCGGCGCGGCTGCGGATGACGGTCATCTCCATGCGCCGCGCATGGAAGCGGCGCCGGGCCTCGTCCTCGGCGGCGGCGAGCAGGCGTCGACCAAGGCCCGCCGCCTGGAGCGCCGGCTCCACTGTCAGCATGCCCAGATAGGCCAGGTCGTCCGCTGCGCGCGCGACCTGGACGCAACCGATGACCGTGCCGTCACGCAC
This sequence comes from Pseudomonadota bacterium, assembly GCA_023390245.1. GTDB lineage: Bacteria > Pseudomonadota > Alphaproteobacteria > Caulobacterales > Caulobacteraceae > Brevundimonas. The sequence goes on along the minus strand of JAEWDF010000038.1, from coordinate 29,094 downwards.
CGCCAGCAGCACGGCGCGGTCGGGGTCCGCGATCAGCGCCGAAAGCTCCTCGGCGCTGGTGCGGTCGTCGAACAGAAGGTCGGCCTCGTGCGTCCAGCCGGCCTTGGCGCTGTCGCCGCGATAGGCGCGCTCGATCAGGGCGTGCAGCACGGCGACGTCGTCCAGCGTCGCCGTGCGGAAGTCCAGGTCGCTCAACGGCGGACGCCCAGCTCCCGGACCAGGTGATCCACGCCATAGATGTCGCGCAGGGCCACGGTCACGGCCTGGGTCGTGACGATGACGCTGCGGTTGACGTTGCGGTCGTAGCCATAGGCGTTGCGCTGGGTCAGGACGGTGGAATCGAAGTTGGCGCCGATGATCTCGCCCTTGGCGTTGATCGCGGGCGAGCCGGACGAGCCGCCGATGGTGTCGCTGGACACCGCCATGTCCATCACCGCGTTCGGGTCGATCCGGTCCTTGGCGGCCAACAGCTTGGGCGCGACGGCGAAGGGCTCGGCGCCGGTGGCGCGGTCCCACAGACCGGCGAAGGTGGTGAAGGCGCCGAACCGCTGGCCTGGCACGTCAGAGCCTTCGACCCGACCGTAGGTCAGGCGCAGGGTGCCCGTGGCGTCCGGATAGACGGCGTCGCCGTAGACGGCGAAGCGGGCGGCGGCCAACTGTTCGGAGGCGTGGCTGGTCGGGGCCTCGACCGTCTCTTCCCACTGGGCGCGGACGGCGCGGGCGTCGGCGTCAATGGCGCGCACATACTGGATCAGCGGGTCGTCGGAAGCGTCGATGGCGGCCTGGCCGCCTTCCCACAGGGCGCGGCGCACGGCCGGATCGGCCAGGGTCGTGCCCTCGACCAGACGGGCCGACAGCGCCTCGGGGCTTTCCTTAGCCAGCAGGGTGCGGACATGCGGGCTGTCGACGGTCAGCCATTCGCGGGTCTTTGACAGCCACCATTCCAGGCGGATCTGCTCCAGCTCAGGATAGGTGGGGCGTTCGGCCAGCAGGCGCGACTGCACCCCCGACAGGCGGCTGTCGGCGTATTCGGACAGGCGCTGGTCCGACGGCTTGGCGCGTTCCTCGGCGGCGCGGACCAGGGCGCGGGCCCAGCCGAACAGCTGCGACCCGCCGGCGACCGAGGTGGTGCCCAGGCCCGTGCCGCCCTCCAGCAGCGCCATCGGGGCGTAGAGCTCGCGGGTGATCGGCTGGACCGCCTCCAGGGCGCCCCAGGGATCGCCGACCTCGGCCGACAGGGCTTCGTTCTCGGCGGTCTGGCGGCGGAAGGCGGTCTCCTGGCCGGCCAGCTGGTCCATGAAGTTCGGATCGACCAGGGCGGCCATGCGGCCACGCCCGCGCTTGTAGGTGTTCTCGACGCCGACGATCGGGTCCATGGCGATGAAGGCCTGCTCCTCGCCTTCTTCCGAATAACGGATCAGCCGGCCGCGAAGTTCGGACGCGATCAACTGGTCCAGCGGCAGGACCACGTCCCGCACCGTCATCAGCTGGGCCTGGGTCAGCAGGCGCTGGGTCGAGCCGGGGTTGCCGGAGACGAAGACCGGCTCGCCCTCGGTCGGCTTGTCCGGGTTCCAGGTGAAGTGGACCGGCGTCTCGACCGGGCGGCCGTCCTCGTACAGGCGGACGAAGGCCGCATCGATGGCGAAGCGCGGGAAGGAGAAGTTGTCCAGGTCGCCGCCGAAGGTCGCGGCGCGGTCCTCGGGCGCGAAGGCCAGACGCACGTCGTCGTACTTGCGGAAGGTGTAGAGCTTGAACTGGCCGCCGCGATACAGGCTGACGACCTGGCAGCGGGTCTTGGGATCATTGCCGCAGGCCTCGGTCTCGATGCGGCCGGCCTCGGCTTCGCGGGCGCGGGTGAAGGCCTGGCCTTCCAGCCCTTGCGCGGCCTTGTGCATCCGCTCCGTCACATCGGCGATGTCGGTCAGGATCTCGGCGCTGGCGCCGGGGCATTTCACCTCTTCCTCGCGGCTGCGCGGGGTGAATCCTGTCTCGGCGTAGTTGACCTGGGGCGTCGACAGGTTGGCGACGCAGGTGGCCACGCAGTGGTTGTTGGTCATCACCAGGCCCTCGCCCGACACCACCCCTGCGGAACAGCCGCCGAACTTCACCGACGACAGGCGCACGCGGTCCAGGAAGGCCTGGTCGATGTTCGTGCCCAGCGTCTGGTTGGCGTGCGCGATGGGGAAGTTGTCGAAGGTCCACATGCCTTCCTCGGCGCGGGCGGACGAGGCGGCGAAGGCGAGGACGGCGGCGGAGGCGAGAAGAAGGGGGCGCATGAAGAATACTCCTGATCCTTCTCCCCTCGGGGGAGAAGGTGGGCCCGAAGGGGTGGGATGAGGGGGCTCTGTCCGCATTCAAAATGGAAAAAGGGGGTCTGGGTCAACCAGCCCCCTCATCCGTCTCGCTTGCGCGAGCCACCTTCTCCCCCGGAGGGGAGAAGGGCTTTTAGTCAGCGGCGCACGCCCAGTTCCTGCAGCAGGCGCGGCTGGTTGTAGACGTTGCGCAGCGCCTCGGTGATGGCGGCGGTGGAGACCGACACCGTGCGGTTCAGATTGCCGTCGTAGCCGAAACTGCCGCCCAGAGAGTGGATGTTGCCGTCGAAGGCGGCGCCGATGACTTCGCCCTTGGCGTTGATCACCGGCGAGCCCGAGTTGCCGCCGATGATGTCATTGGTCGAGACGTAGTCATAGACGGTCGACTTGTTGACCCGACCCTCGGCCGCCAGCCAGTCCTCGGCCGCGTTGAACGGTTCGGCGCCGGTGTTGCGCTCGTACAGGCCGCCGATCTGGGTGAAGGGCGTCACCGTCACGCCCTGGTAGGTCCAGCCCTTCACCGAGCCGTAGGACAGGCGCAGCGAGAAGGTGGCGTCGGGATAGAGGTTCGTGCCGTAGACGGCGAAGCGGGCCTGGGCGATCTTTTCCGCCGCGCGGCCGATCGGCGCCGAGACGGCCGATTCCCACTCGGCGCGCAGGGCCTGGGCCGCGTCGTCGTTGGCCAGGACGAACTGGATCATCGGATCGCCCGAGGCGGCCAGCTGCTCAGGCGTCATGGCCAGGGCCTGGGCGCGGAAAGCCGGGTCGGCCAGGCGCGTGCCCGAGACGGTGCGCTGGGCGATCTGCTCGGGGCTGTCCTTGCCCAGCAGCGCCTTCACCTGCGGATTGTCGACGGTCAGGTATTCGCGCGTCTTCGACAGCCAGAACGACATGTAGATCGTCTCGATGTCGCTGGAGATCGGAGCGTCCTGGGCCAGGCGACGGCCCAGGGCCTGGATGTCGGCGTCGGAATAGCCGGCGCGGCGCTCGGCCGCCGGCTTGGCGCGTTCCTTGGAGGCGCGGACGATGGCCTTGGCGTAGCTGTAGAGCTGCGAGCGCGGTCCGGATTCCAGCTGGCGATAGGGCAGGTACAGGTCGCGCTGGGCCTGGGAGGCGCGCTCCAGCTCGGCCCAGGGGTCGCCGATGCGGGCGGCCAGTTCGGGGTCGGCGGCGACGCGCTGGCGAAGCTCCTGCTCCTCCTCGCGCTTCTTGGCCATGAAGGCGGGATCGGTCAGGGCGCCCTGCTGGCCGTAATAGACCTTGAAACTGTTCTCCAGGCCGAAGATCGGATCGACGGCGACGCGCTTGGCCTCCTCGCCGGTGGTCGAATACTCCAGCAGGCGGCCGCGCAGTTCGGAGGTCTGGATCAGGGTGATCGGCAGCTGCTGGTCGCGCAGCGCCTCCAGCTGGGCGACCGTCAGCAGGCGCTGGGTCGAGCCGGGGTTGCCGGCGACGAAGGTCAGGTCGCCTTCCTTGGGCGCGTTCGGGTTCCAGGCCAGGTGGTTCGGCGTCGAGACGGGCTTGCCGTCCTCATAGGCGCGCAGGAAGCCGACATCGAGGGCGTAGCGGGGAAAGTTGAAGTTGTCCGGGTCGCCGCCGAAGAAGGCGGCCTGGAACTCGGGGGCGAAGACCAGGCGCACGTCGTCGTACTTGCGGAACTTGTAGAGCTTGTACTGGCCGCCGCGATACAGGCTGATGACTTGGCAGGTCAGCTTTTCGTCGTCGCCGCAATTCTCCTTCTGGATGCGGTCGATCTCGGCGGCGCGCGCCTGGACGAAGGCGGCGCCGTCCAGCCCGGCGCCGGCGCCGGTGACGCGCTCGGTCACGTCGATGATGTCGGTCAGCACCTCGGCGGTCTGGCCGGGGCATTTCTTCTCTTCCTCGCGGGTGGCGGGCATCCAGCCGTTCTGGACGTAGTCATGCTGGGCGTCCGACAGGTCCTGGACGCAGCCGACGACGCAGTGGTGGTTGGTCAGGATCAGACCCTCGCCCGAGACGAAGGAGGCCGAGCAGCCCTGAAGGCGCACCGCCGCCTCGCGCACGCGGTCCAGCCACGCCTGGTCGATGTTGGCGCCGTAGGCCTGGTTCACCGCCTGGATCGGGAAGTTGTCGAAGGTCCACATGCCCTCCTCGGCGCGGGCTGCGCCGGCGGGGGCGGACAGGACGGCCGCGGCGGCGGCGAGCGCGCCGAGCGAGGCGGTGAGGCGAAGCGAAGGCAAGGACATGGGTGTCTCCCGTGCGCCGCAGGATCGGCGACTGTTATTGTGTAACTAGCGCCGTCGCGAGCGCGGCGCCAAGGCCGATTTCGGCTTTAGGCCCAGGCGCCGCCGGGAACAACGATCGGGGCGGGCCGCGTGTTACCCCGATTTAACTTGGCCGCGGCGGGGCGCGTCGTCAGATAGGCGGCAGTTCGTGGGGAAAACGCCGTTTCATGTCGCTTGCTCTTTCAACTCTGCTCTACGAGTGGCGCCGCTACATGGCCGCCATCGTGGCGCTGGCCTTTTCCGGCCTGCTGGTGCTGGCGCAGGTCGGCATGTTCATGGGCATCGGCAAGGCGTTCACCGCCCAGATCGACCGCGCCCGCGCCGACATCATGATCCTGAGCCCCGGCGCCACGGCGCTGTTCAACGGCGGTCCGTCGGGCGTGCCGCGCCGGATCATGCCGGTGGTCTATCAGCATCCGGAAGTGATCGCGGTGGCGGACCTGGATGGATCGGGCGGCCGCTGGCAGAACATCACCAAGGACGGCGACGGCGGGCCCAAGAAGATGGAGTTCGTCAACGTCACCGTGATCGACGCGGTGCCGGGCGCGGTCACCGTGCCGACCGACTATTCCGACGACCTGGTGGAGGCGCTGCGCCAGCCCTACGCCGTGGCCATAGACCAGACGGCCCTGGGGCGGCTGGGCGTCAAGCTGGGCGACCAGGCGACCTACAACGGCAAGACCGTGCGGGTGGCGGCCGTCACCCAGGGTTATCCGAACATGATGCAGGCGACAGTGATCATGTCGCGCGACACCCTGCGGATGCTGGGCGAGGCCAACTCGGGCGATCGCGTCGGCCCCCTGATGGTGCAGATCAAGAACCCCGCCCGCGCGCCGATCGTGGTGGCGCAGCTGAACGCCATCTCCAAGGGCCAGTTCAAGGCCTGGACCCGCCAGGACCTGGCCACGGCCAACGAGGGGGCGATGATGAAGGAGAGCTTCATCGCCATCATGCTGGGCTTCTCGCTGTTCCTGGGCGTGCTGATCGGCGTGGCCATCACCTGGCAGACGCTGCGCGGGGCCATCATGGCCAACATCAAGGAGTTCGCCTCGCTGCGGGCGCTGGGCGTGTCGATGGGCGCGTTGCGGCGGATCGTGCTGGAGCTCAGCTTCTGGGTCGGGGTCGCGGGGGTGCTGGCCGCCTACCTGCTGACCTGGGCCGTCAGCCTGCTGGCCGCCGCGACCGGCCTGACCATGGCCTTCCCGTTCGGCATGGTCCTGGGCGTGTCCGTCATGCTGATCCTGATCGCCCTGGGGTCCGGCTTCCTGTCGCTGGGCGTCCTGAAGAAGAGCCAACCCGCGGACCTGCTGCGATGAACAGTCATACGAAAGTCCACGGCAAGCACGGCGACTACGCCATCGAGGCCAAGGGCCTGGTCAAGCGGTTCAAGACCGGCCGCACCTGGATCGAGGTGCTGAAGGGCGTCGACTTCGACGCGCGCCACGGCGACCTGACCATGGTCATGGGCCCGTCCGGTTCGGGCAAGTCCACGCTGATCGCCAACCTGTCCGGCCTGCTGAAGCCGGAGGAGGGGCGGGTCGACATCCTGGACGTGGATGACCTGTGGACGTTCGGCGCGGGCCGGATCGACCGGTTCCGGCTGGATCACTGCGGCTTCATCTTCCAGGGCTTCAACCTGTTCCCGTCGCTGACGGCGCTGCAGCAGGTCATGACCGTGCTGAAATACCAGGGCCTGTCCAGGGACGAGGCGCGCCGTCGTGCGACGACCGCGCTGGAGGAAGTCGGCCTGGGCCATCGCCTGAACCAGCGGCCCGCGGCCCTGTCGGGCGGCGAGAAGCAGCGCGTCGCCATCGCCCGCGCCCTGGCCAAGAACCCGCAGATCCTGTTCGCCGACGAACCGACCTCGGCCCTGGACGGCGAGAACGGCCAGGTGGTGATCCGCCTGCTGCGCCGGGCCGCCACCGAGCACGGCGCGGCCGTCATCTGCGTGACCCACGACCCGCGCCTGGAGGCCTGGGCCGACCGGGTCATCCACATCGAGGACGGCAAGATCCTCGACGACCAGCGCCGCACGCCCAATCCCGACGCCCAGCTGGCGTCGCACTGACATTTCTCTCGAACGGACAACCGTCATGCCCGCCTTCCTCAAGAACAAATGGCTCTGGATCGGCCTTGCGCTGATCGTCGTCCTCGTCGTCGGCTTCATCTTCTTCAGCCACGCCAGCGCGGCCAAGAAGGCGCAGTTTGAAAAGGCCGCCGCCGAGAAGATCGAAAGCCCCTACGCCGCCATCGCCAACGGCAAGGCCGACGTGGAGGGCGGGGTGATCGCCGTCGCCGCCCGGCGCGGCGGGGTGGTGCGCGACGTCTATGTCAACGAGGGCGATCGGGTCGTCGCCGGCCAGATCCTGGCCCGGCAGGAGGACGACGAGCCGCGCCTGGCGGTGCAGAGCGCCCAGGCCGCCGTGTCGGAGGCCCGCTCGCAGTTGGGCATGACCCGGGTGGACCTGGAGGCCGCGAGCCGCGAGTACGAACGGCTGTCGCGCCTGTCGGACAGCAACTTCATCGCCGCCCAGAAGCTGGACCAGGCGCGCGACGCCATCAACGCCGCCGAGGCGCGGCTCCAGTCGCAGCGCTCGGCCGTGCAGACGGCGGAGGCCCGTCTGTCGGAGGCCCGCTACAACCAGGAACTGACCGTCATCCGCGCGCCGATGGACGGCCGCATCGCCCGCCGCTACGCCCAGCCGGGCGCCGGCGCCTCGACTCTGAACGTGACGGCCATGTTCGATCTGGAGCCGGACACCGACCGCATCGTCCGCGCCGAGATCGTCGAGGCGGACATTCCCAACGTCGCCATCGGCCAGGAAGTCGAACTGACGCCGGAAGGCGACCCGTCCAAGATCACCGTCGGCCGCGTTCTGCGCCGCGCCGCCGTCTTCGGCGCCCGCAAGCTGCAGTCCGACGATCCGTCGGCCCGCACCGACGAGCGGGTGGTCGAGGTGGTCGTCTCGGCCGACGACGCACCCTTCCTGATCGGCCAGCGCGTGCTGGTGAAGTTCATGAAGCCGGGCCAGAAGGCCGGCGCGGCCCGCCCGGTCCAGGCCGGCGTCGGCCCCGCGCAAGCCATGCGCCCGGCGAACTGAGGCGACGGATAAGGGTCAGCGGCCGGTGAATTCGCCCGGCCGCTTCTCCAGCACGGCGTTGACGCCTTCCAGGTGGTCGTCGGTCAGGTGGGCCAGGGCCTGCATGGCGGCGGACAGCTCCAGGATCTGCTCGAAGGTCTGGTCGCGGCCCTGACGCATCAGGGTCTTGGCCATGCGCAGGGCGCGGGGCGGCTGGGCGGCGATCTGGTCGGCGGTGGCCAGGGCCTCGTCCATCAATTGGTCGTGCGGAACGGCCCGGTTGACCAAGCCCCAGCGCTCCGCCGTCTCGGCGTCGATGCTGCGGCCGGTGAACAGCATTTCGGCGGCGCGGGCGTAACCGATGTCGCGCGGCAGGCGCCAGGCGCCGCCGTCGCCGGGGATGATGCCCAGCTTCAGGAAGGGCACGCCGAAGGTCGCGCGCTCGGACGCGATGCGGATGTCGGCGGTGGCGGCGATGCCGCAGCCCAGGCCCATGGCCGGGCCGTTGACGGCGCTGACCAGCGGGACCTCCAGGTCGTAGAGCGAACGCACGATGCGGTGGACCACGCGGCGGTAGCGTTCGCGGATCTCGGCGCCGGAGCCGGCGAACAGGTCGCGGCGGTCGCGCATCGCCGTCAGGTCGCCGCCGGCCGAGAAGGCGCGGCCCGCCCCGGTCAGCACCACGCAGCGGACGGAAGGATCGTCGTTGGCGCGGGCGCAGGCGGCGGCGAATTCCTCGCCGTCGGCCAGGTCGGGCAGGGCGTTCAGCCGCGCCTCGCGATCCAGCGTCCAGACCAGGACGTCGCCGCGCCGCCGTTCCGAAATCAGGGCCATGCCGTCTCCTCCGTTTCCCGCCTCATCGGACGCCGACCCGGCGTCAGGCAAGCCCGGAATTGCAAAAGCCCCGGCGCGAACCGGGGCTTCGTGAGGCGTTCAGCCTGCTGCGCGATCAGCGCTTCTTGATCGTGTAGGGTACGAAGTTCGACGGATGGCTGACCACCCGGCCGTTGTTCGACGGCATGTTCTTCGTGTTCACCAGCATCCCGCCCCACAGGGCGAAGGACATCATGGCGTGCTGGAGGTTGCGCTCCTTGTCGTTCATTCTTGGCGTCTCCTTTCGCTGAACGATGAAAAGAGACACGTCGTACTTATGGGGGTCTCACCCTCAGTCGTTTCGCGTCAGGATTTACTATAGCGATCCGATCGTGAAATTCAAGATTTTTTACTCCGTTTCCAGACGATAATTCGCACTGATGTCATCTTCGCCGCCGCCCGTTCCCCCCGGACCCCCCCGCGCCATCGCCACGCCCTGCGTCATGGTCTGCACCGTCGACGGTGAAAGCGGGCTGTGCCTGGGCTGCTTTCGCACCTTGAAGGAGATCGCCGGCTGGCGGGCGCTGGGCGACGAGGGGCGCGCGGCGGTGATGGCGGAACTGCCGTCGCGCCGCGCTCGCATCGATCCGGCCAAGCTGGGCGGCGGGTAAGGTTTCGTCAGCCACGTCGCTTCACCGCATTCCAACCTGCGCCGGCTAGGAGGGGAGCGTGGCCGCGACAGCGGCGTCCCGTCGAGTCGATGTGATGCGTATCGATTTCCAGTCCGTCGCCGTGCTGGCCGCCGCCCTGGCCGCCTCTTTCTGCACCGCCTTGCTGATGAACCGTTTCGACGGCGCCGGCGCCGCCGAGGCGTCGCCGGTCGCCGTCGTGGCCATGGGCGCGCCTGCGCAGGTGCTGCGCGGGGATGACGGTCACTATTGGGCCGAGGCGCGGATCGACGGACGGGCCGTGCGCGTGCTGGTCGATACCGGGGCCAGCCTGGTTGCCTTGACGCGCGCCGACGCCCTGCGGCTGGGAGTCGATCCGGCGCCGGACGCCTTCATCGGCGAAGTGCGGACGGCCTCGGGGCTGGTGCGCGCCGCCCCCGTGCGCCTGGCCTCGATCGCCGTCGCCGGGGCCGAGGTGCGGAACGTGGAGGCGCTGGTGGTCGAGGACGGCCTGGCCTATTCGCTGCTGGGCATGAGTTTCCTGGGCCGCCTGTCCGCCTTCGAGGCCAGCCCGTCGGGATTGACGCTGCGGCCCTGAGGATGACCGGGGCGCCGCCACGGAACCCCATCAGACGTCGGAGAAAACCTTCTGGGTTCCGGGTTCGTCCTGCGGACGCCCCGGAAGGACGTTGACCTTTACGCCGCCCGGCCGCCGTAGCGCAGGCGGCTGAGCAGGTCGGTCGCCTTGCGCAGCGGGGCGTCGAAGTCCTGGCCCGCCTTCCACTTCTCGAAGGCCATGACGTTTTCGATGCGGCGGGCGACGAAGGCCTCGGCCGCCTCGCGCCCGTCGAACCAGCGCATCGTCAGCGCCGGGACCAGGATGCCCGACAGGATGGCGCGCTTGGAATAGTGGTTCCAGTCGGTCGCCGTGTCGCCGGCCCAGCGCCACAGATGGTCGGCGCTCTCCCACGCCAGCTTCAGGCCCAGGTCGGCGTGGGTCGGCAGGGCCAGGAAGGCGGCGCAGCGACGCGTCGCCTCCAGGTCGGCGGCGCCGGCTTCCATCCGTTCGGACACGGCGCGGGCGATTCGCTCGCGGATCTTCAGGCTGGACGCCTCGACGGTCGACAGGGCGGCCAGGGCGCGGGCGTCGTGACGGCGCGACAGAAGGGCGGCCAGGTCGCGCGCGCCGTTGGGCAGCAGCAGTTCTTCGTCGCCCAGGGACAGGCCGCAGGCCTCGCACGCCTCGCGCACCAGCCGGGCGTTCCAGCCCAGGGCCGGCGCGCGCTTGATCGCAGCGTCCAGCACGGCCTGTTCGGTGCGGTCGGCCCAGTCTCCGGGCTCGGTCCCGGCGGCTTGATCGGCGTGTGTCATGGGCGCAGCATACGCCCGTCGGCGCGGGCTTTCGAGCCCTTCACAATCGTCGCGCTCGGCTGGACAGGGGCGGGCGTGTCGTGTATTGGCGCGCCTTCACTCGCCGGACTCCTGTCCGCCGAGAGGAATTTTGTTTTGTCTGCCCGTCTTCCCTCATCAGGACGCGGCGGGCGGCCAAAGGAGAGAGAACCCTGGTTCAGATTTTCGTTCGCGACAACAATGTCGATCAGGCGCTGAAAGCCCTGAAGAAGAAGATGCAGCGCGAAGGCAGCTTCCGTGAAATGAAGCGCCACGTGCATTACGAAAAGCCGTCGGAAAAGCGCGCCCGCCAAAAGGCGGAAGCCGTCCGGCGCGCCCGCAAGCTGGCCCGCAAGCGCGCCCAGCGCGAGGGCCTGCTGCCGGCCCCGAAGCCGCGCGGCCGGTAAGGTCGAGGCGAAAGCCGAAGGATTTGAGGCCGCTCCGGTTGGGGCGGCCTTTTTTCTTTGGGCGGGGGGCGGGGTGGCGCGAAAGAACCCCTCCGTCTCTCCGCTGCGCTCCGAGCCACCTCCCCATCAAGATGGGGAGGAGACGGGGAGGCCGCGTCTCCTCCCCACGCAGTGGGGAGGGGGACCGCGAAGCGGTGGAGGGGTTCTTGAAACGCCTCAGACCCGCCCCGTCACCGCCCGTCCGAAGCTTTTCCAGCTCAGCTTCACGTCCGACAGGGCGCCGGCGCGGAAGGCGCGGCCGGCGATCCAGACCATCAGCAGGGCCGTGGCGAACATGCCGACCAGGGTCAGGGCGATCTCGATCAGCGGCGGGTCGCTGGGGGCGCGGGCGCTCATCAGGAACGGGGTGAAGAAGGGAATCCAGGACAGCGCCTTCACCACCGGAGCGTCGGGCGTCTGGAGCGCCATCTGCATGGTCAGCATCGGCACGATCAGGATCATCATGATCGGCCCCATCAGGGTCTGGGCGTCGCGCGGCGTCTCGCAGAAGGCGCCGATGGCGGCGAACAGCACCGCGTACATCAGATAGCCGCCGACCATATAGGCGATGAAATAGCCCAGCATGCCGTCCTGGATCAGGATATGGCCGACGTTGATCGCCTGCTGCGGCGCGGCCGACATCAGGCCGACGAAGCCCAGACCGCCCCACGCCGCCAGCACCGTCAGCGTCAGCAGAGCCACGCCCAGCACCTTGCCCGCCAGGATCTCCGTGGCGGACGCCGAGGACAGCAGCACCTCCAGGATGCGGTTGGCCTTCTCCTCCATGACGCTGTTCAGCAGGATGGAGGCGCCGGTGATGATCAGCGACCATAGCAGGAAGCCCATGGCCAGGCCGATGATGGCCGGCAGTCGGTCGCGCAGCGACACCTCGCCGCCGCTGGCCGCGTCGGGCGAGAAGGCCTTCACCTCGGGCTGGAAGGTCGTGACGTCGGCGATGACGGCGGGCGCGACGCCGGCCGCCGTCAGGGCCTGGTCGCGATAGCCGTCGCGCAGGGCGCCGCGCACGAAGCCGGCGACGTTGTCATCGTTGGCGCGGCGGGTCCAGACCTGGGCCTGGGGTTTGCCGCCGGACCGGCTCAGATAGACCACGGCGTCCAGGGGTCCGTCCTTGGCCAGGGCCTGTTTCAGGGCCGCGTCGCGCGCCGGCCCCGCCGGCCCCGCGACATCGGCGGGCGGTTCGGCGAAGCGGATCTTGGGGCCGCCGAGAGAGGCCATGGCGCGGCCGGCCTGGGCCTGGCCGCGCGCCTCCGCCTCGCGGACGGTTTCGGACTGGCGGTCGCGCTCGGCCTGGAGGGCGTCGCGCACGATGGCCGCCAGACCGGACGCCTGCGGGCCCTCCTCGACCAGGGCGACGGCGCGCACCGGCTCGGCCGAGCGGATCAGCAGGGGGATGCCGCCGCCCAGCACGGCGAACAGCGGAAAGGCCAGCAGCGACAGCCAGAAGCCGACGGTCTTGGCGTAGGCGACGTATTCGCGCCGCGCGATCAGCAGGGTGCGCTTCACCGGGCGGCCTCCTTCGGCGCGGCGGCGTCAGGGTTGTCGCCGGTCAGGGTGATGAAGGCGTCGTGCAGGCTGGGCTCCTTCAGGGCGAAGCCGCGCACGTCCAGCCCGGTCAGGAAGGCGGTCTTCAACGTGTCCTGGCCGCCCGCGCCGGGGGCCAGGGCGATGCGCAGGCGGCGGACATCGGCGGTCTCCTCGACCGCCTCGACCCCGGCCGCGCCGGGCAGGGCGCGCGCCTGGTCGACGGTGACGGCGCCGTCCAGTTCCAGGAAGCGCGGGGCGGCGGCCCTGGCCTCGTCCACCGTGCCCTCGAACGCCTTGCGGCCCCGCGCCAGCAGCACGACCTTGTCGCACAGCCGCTCGGCGTGCTGCATCACGTGGGTGGAGAACAGCACCGTCGCGCCGTCGGCGGCCAGGCCCCGGATCATCGCCTCCAGCCCCTGCTGGTTCACGGGGTCGAGGCCCGAGAAGGGCTCGTCCAGGATGACGAATTCCGGCCTGTGCACGACCGAGGCGATCAACTGCACCTTCTGGGCCATGCCCTTGGACAGGTCCTTCATCTTCTTCTTCTGGGCGTCGCCCAGGCCCTGCTGCTCCAGCATGGCGCGGGCGCGCTTCCTGCCCTCATGACCGGGCAGGCCCTTCAGGGCGCCGAAGAAGGCGATGGCCTCGACCGGGGTCATCTTCTTGTAGAGGCCGCGCTCCTCCGGCAGGAAGCCGATCCGGTCGCGCACCGTGCGGCCGTCGGGGGCGCCCAGCACCTGGATGCGGCCAGACGTCACCGGCTGGAGGCCCAGGATCATGCGCAGGGTCGAGGTCTTGCCCGCGCCGTTCGGGCCCAGGAAGCCGCAGATCGAGCCCTGGGGGACCTCGAAGCTGAGATCGCGCACGGCGTGGAAGTCGCCGTATCGCTTGTTCACGCCCTCCAGCGTCAACGCCGCCGTCATGCCGCCTCCCTCATGAGTTGAAGCAGGCTAGCAAGAACGCAAACCCGGAGGCCAGAGCGAAGGCCCGCACCCTTGACGGAAGACCCCCCACTTGCGTTGATAGCGCTACCATCAAGAATGCGGGACGCGCCCGCGCGGAGGAAACCATGGACCGTCCGAACGGGGCGCGCGAACCTGTGTCGCGGCGTGGGGTGTTGCTGGGATCGGCGGCGATCGGCGGCCTGGCGCTCGCTGCTGGAACCGCCCTGGCGCAGACGCCGCCGCCCGCGCCCCGCATCGCCGACAGGGCCGATCCCGTTCTGTGGTATCGCGGCGCTGCGGAGGAATGGATACAGGCTCTGCCCATCGGCAACGGGCGGCTGGGCGCCATGGTGTTCGGCGGGGTCGCCCGCGAGCGGCTTCAACTGAACGACGACACCTTGTGGGCGGGCGGTCCCTATGATCCATCGAGCCCCGAGGCGCTGGTGGCGCTGCCGGAAGTGCGTCGGCTGATTTTCGAGGGGCGGTACGCCGAGGCGCAGGACCTGGCGCAGCGGCAGATGATGGGGCGCCCTATTCGGCAGATGTCCTATCAGACGGTCGGCGACCTGATGCTGACCTTCGGCGTATCGTCCGCCGCCTCGGATTATCGCCGGGAATTGGACCTGGATTCCGCGATCGCAGGCGTCGCCTTCCGCAAGGACGGCGTCAACTTCCGCCGCGAGGTCTTCGCCTCCGCGCCCGACGACGTGATGGTGATGCGACTGAGCGCCGACAGCCCCGGCGCCCTGACGTTCGAGGCGGCCTTCGAGACGCCGCAGACCGCCGATGCGACGGTGGAAGGCGAGGATCTGATCCTGACCGGGCGCAACACCGCCCAGAACGACGTGGCGTCCGGGCTGACCTATGAGGCGCGCGTTCGCGTGATCGCGCGGGGCGGACGGGTTCGGTCGGAGGCGCGCGAACTGAAGGTCGAGGCGGCGGACGAGGTCCTGCTGCTGATCGCGGTCGCCACCTCGCACCTCGGCCCGAAAGACGTGAGCGGCGATCCACGCGCCGCCAACATCGCCACTCTGGCGGCGATCACCCCCGACTTCGAGCGTTTGAAGGCTCGCCATGTCGCGGATTATCAGCCCCGCTTCCGCCGGGTGGATTTCGCGGTGGGCGCCACCGAGGCCTCTTTGCTGCCCACCGACCAGCGCGTGGCCAAGTCGGAGACCCTGGACGATCCTGCGCTGGCGGCGCTCTATTTCCAGTATGGCCGATACCTGCTGCTGTCCTGCTCGCGGCCGGGGACCCAGCCGGCGAACCTTCAGGGCCTCTGGAACGACAAGACGAGCCCGCCATGGGGATCGAAGTACACGATCAACATCAATACGGAGATGAACTATTGGCCCGCCGAGCCGCTGGCGATGCAGGAGTGCGTCGAGCCCCTGATCGGCATGGTCAAGCAGATGGCGGAGACCGGCGCGACGACCGCTCGGGTCAACTACGGCGCGCGCGGTTGGGTCTGTCACCACAACACCGATCTGTGGCGGGCGACCGCGCCGATCGATGGCGCGCGCTTCGGCTTGTGGCCCATGGGCGGGGCCTGGCTGTGCGAGCACCTGTGGGACCACTACGACTATGGTCGTGACCGCGCCTATCTGGCCGAGGTCTATCCCGTCATGAAGGGGGCGGCGCTGTTCTTCCTGGACACGCTGGTCGAACATCCTGATGGATCGGGCCTGGTGACCTGTCCTTCACTGTCGCCGGAGAATGCACATCCGTTCGGCGCCGCCGTCTGCGCGGGGCCGGCCATGGATCGACAGATTCTGCGTGACCTGTTCGCCCATGTGGCCGAAGCGGCTCGTATCCTGGGCAAGGACGCCGCCTTCCGTCGCCAGGTTCTGGCGGCGCGCGACCGACTGCCGGCGGACCGGATCGGCAAGGCGGGACAGTTGCAGGAATGGCTGGAGGATTGGGACGTCGAGGCGCCGGAGCCGCACCACCGGCATGTGTCCCACCTTTATGGTCTATTCCCCAGTTGGCAGATCTCGACACGGGATACGCCCGAGTTGGCTCGGGCGGCGCGGCGGTCGCTGGAAATGCGCGGGGACCTGTCGACCGGCTGGGCTATAGGCTGGCGCATCAACCTGTGGGCGCGGCTGCACGAAGGCGACCGGGCGCACCGGGTGCTGAAGCTGCTGTTGGGGCCGGAACGGACCTATCCCAACCTGTTCGACGCCCACCCGCCGTTCCAGATCGACGGCAATTTCGGCGGCGCGAATGCGATGGCCGAAATGATCGTCCAGTCCCGGCCGGGCGAGATCGAACTGTTGCCGGCCCTGCCGGACGCCTGGCCCAGCGGCTGGCTGAAAGGCGTGCGGACCAGGGGCGGCCTGTCGCTGGATGTCTCCTGGAGGGACGGCGCGCTGGATCACGCCGTCTTGAGGGGCGAGGCCGGGGCGCGCACGAAGTTGCGTTGCGGCGACCTGGCCGAGGAGGTGGTGCTGCCCGCCTCGGGCGTGCTCCGGCTGACGGCCGACGAGGGGCGCTGGGCCTCGTCGGCCGCATGACCGGGCGGCCGACCTACTTCAGGACCGGCAGCTCGATATAGGAGGCGTCGTCGCCAGCGTGGTGGATCGCGTTGTCGGCGATCACGCCTTCGCTTTCCGACTCGTTCGGCCCGCCGGTGTTCAGGTTGCGGACGAACTTGGGGAAGTTGGAGCTGGTCACCTCCACCCGGATGCGGTGGCCCGGCTGGAAGGTGTTGCTGATGGTCATGGGCGTCGGCTGGACGGTGGCGACCTGGCCCGGCGTCAGCATCGTCGGCGTGTCGTAGCCGTCGCGGTAGCGCGCGCGCATGATGGTGTCGCCCAGGATGTAGGCCGTGCCGTCCGGGGCCACGTCCACCAGCTTGACCGCGAAATCGGTGTCGGGCGCGGAGGACGACACCTTCAGCACCGCGTCGATGAAGCCGGTGACCTGCATCGGCTCGGTCAGCGGATCGGAGGTGTAGACCAGCACATCGCTGCGGGCCTCGACCGGGCGCTGGTCGAAGGCGCCGGCGGTGACCAGGCCGCCGTTGCAGCAGTCGCCGCCGCCGATGGTCTGCACCGGGTTCATCGGGTCGTAGCGATAGCGGTCGGGCCGCTCGCCGGCGGGCGGGGCCTCCAGGCTCAGCTTGCCGTCGCCGTTCAGACTGTTGGCCGCGCCGTCCGAGCGCAGGTACATCCGCACGGTTTGGACGCCAGCCGGCGGCCATTGGGCGGCGGTGCGCCACTTGTTCTCGCCCATGTTGAAATACTGGACGTGCGGCGTGGAGGCGGGGAAGGCGCGTGCGTCGCCCTTCAGCCAGCGGTCGAACCAGGCGTGGACGAAGGCGTCGCTGTCGAAGCTGGCGTCGCCCAGGTTCCGGTCGCCCGACTGGAAGTTCGGGCCCAGGCCGGCGAAGGCGCAGTGGTTGTTCGGGCCGACGACGACATACTGGTTCTGGGCCGCCTCGCGGTCCTCGGTGGTCGAGCGGGCGTGGTTGAACAGCTCCAAGTTCGGGCCGATGGAGACGTCGTACCAGCTGTCGAACCACAGGGCGGGCACGCCCCAGCCCATGTCGTCGTGATAGAGGCCGCCCTGGCGCCAGGCCGGATCGGCGGGGGTGCGGTCGATCAGCTGTTCGAAGGTGCCGCTGGGCTCGCCCAGGTCCTTCAGCATCTCGTCGACGGGCAGATGGCGGATCTGGCGGGGCCAGTCGACCTTGGGCTTTTCGGCGTCCAGGTCGTTGTAGCGGACGATGCGGGCGCGCTCGGCCTGGTCCAGGCCCGCCGGGATCTGGGCCCGCTGCGGATTGTCCACGCCGTACAGCCAGACGAAGAACAGGTTGCGCGGCACGCCGCCGGTGTACCAGTTGCCCTGCTCCTGAAAGCGGCCGACCTTGCCGATGCCGGCGCCGGAGGCCATCGGGACCATGGCGGCGTGGGCGGGGTGGTTCTGCGCCGCCAGCGCCAGCTGCCATTCGGCCGAGGAGGAACAGCCGAGGGTGCCGACCTTGCCGTTCGACCAGGGCTGGGCGGCGATCCAGGTCAGGGCGTCGTAGCCGTCGGTCTGGGGATAGCCCAGGATCTCGTACTGGCCCTCGGAGAAGTAGCGGCCACGCTCGTTCTGGACGACGTAGGCGTAGCCCTGGCTGACCCAGGACAGGGCCGCGCGGCTGGTGCGGGCGCTGTAGGCCAGTTCGTTATAGGGGGTGCGGACGAAGACGGTCGGCAGGGCGCCTTGCGCGTCCTTCGGCCGATAGATGTTGGTGGCCAGGCCGACGCCGTCGCGCATCGGCACCAGGACCGCCATCTGCACGTCGGCGATGCGCGACAGTTCGCTCTCGGCGGCGGCGTCGCTGAAGCGGTTGTAGTCCTGGGCGGTGGCGGCGATCGGCGCGGCGGCCAGCACCCCCGCGATGACGGCGGCGACGAAGCGATTCATGCGTCTTTCCCTCTCCTGAAAGGGGCAGACTAGGCCCAATCGACACTCCGCCTCAACGTCCTTCCGGGGCGTCCGCAGGACGAACCCGGAAGGACGATTTCGGAAGCGACGGCGGCCTCAGGCCGTTCGGATCACGACCGGAAAGCTGCGGCCGACCACCTTGGCCGGATTCACCTGGCCGCCGTCGCGGCGCACCTCGAAATGCAGGTGGGGACCGGTCGAATAGCCGGTGGAGCCGACCAGGCCGATGCGCCGGTCCGCCGCCACCGCTTCGCCGGTCGCCACGTCGATGCGGCTGAGATGGCCATAGAGGCTGGTCAGGCCGTTCGGGTGCCGCACCTCGATGAAGTTGCCATAGCCGCCCGCGTCATAGCCGGTGCGGACGACCTCGCCCTCGGCGGCGGGGAAGACGGTCGTGCCCCGGGGCGCGGCGATGTCCACGCCCTTGTGCGCGCGGGCGTGCGCCTCGATCGCCAGCTTGCGCAGGCCGAAGGGGGAGTTGATGGCGTAGCCCTTCACCGGCATGGCGAAGGCGATGGCGCGGGTCACCGGGCCGGCGGGCTCCGCCTCGGCCTTGACGGGTGGGGCCACGGGGGCGGCGACCGCAGGCTCGGTCTCGCGCGCGGCGTTGGGGGCGGCCGCGGCGGCCAGCAGCGCCAGGCCGGCGAAACCGGCGGTCTGACCCGAATGGATCAACAGGGACTTGGCCCGCACGCCCAGGCGGGCGAGGGCGGCGGACGACAGCGAACGTCGCATCAAACGGCGTCTCCGGCATTGGAGGCTCGGGGAGAGCGGAGCGGGACGCGGCGCGCGAGAACACACAGGCGTCCGAAAGGTTCCCCGGCCTATGCCGGACTCATGCGGCGGCTTTTGGACGATGGCGAGGCGACGTCAGGCGATGATGTCGGGCAGGATGCGGGCCTCAATCTTCACGATCTCGTCCTTCAGGGCCAGCTTGCGGCGCTTGATCCGGGCGATCATCAGCTGGTCGGGGACGGCGGCCTGGGTCAGGGCCTCGATGGAGGCGTCGAGATCGGCGTGTTCCTGACGCAATTCGCGGACGCGGGCGTGCAGCGCCGCCTCTTCCTCGTCGATCTCTGGAACGTCGTCGTTCATCGCCAAATCCCCGGGGGCGCTTATACGTCAGCGAATTTCAGGCTGGAAGGGCCTGGGCCAGCCGGATCAGCGCCGGGCGGGGCGTGACGCGCGACCACTGGCGCGCCGTGGCGACCAGACCGTCCAGCGGCGGACGCGGTGCGCCGTCTGGCGGGGGCGCCAGCGCCTCCAGCGCCTCCAGCAGGCGACGCTCGGCCTTCAGCTCCAGCGCCTTGACCTGGTCGCGAATTTCCAGCCGGGGCCCGGCCTCGATGTCGTTCAAGGGCGTCTTCAGGGTGCGGCGCATGGCCCGGAGGGGGGCGACCACGACCTCCTCCCAGGCGCGGGCGATGTCACAGGCGGCCTCGATGGTCTCCTCGTCGGGATGGCGACCCGTGGCCGCGACCCAGGCGGACCAGAGCAGCAGCGGGACGTTCTGTTCGTGATGATCCTGAAGCGCCAGGCAGGCCTCGGAGACCTCGGGCGCGGCGTAGGCGGCGATCGCCCAGTCCCACAGGCTCATGACTTCAGGCCGCCCCAGCGCCGGGTGGGGCTCCAGTCCAGGCCGAACAGGTCCAGGGCGCGGCCGACCGACTGGTCGACCATGGCCTCGATCGAATCCGGCCGGGCGTAGAAGGCGGGCAGGGGCGGGGCGATGGTCGCGCCCATCTCGGCCAGGGCCGTCATGGTGCGCAGGTGACCCAGGTGGAACGGCGTCTCGCGCACCATCAGCACCAGGGGGCGGCGCTCCTTCAGCGTCACGTCGGCGGCGCGGGTCAGGAGCGACGAGGTCACGCCGGTGGCGATCTCGCTCATGGTCCGCACCGAGCAGGGGGCCACGATCATGCCCAGGGTCCTGAACGAGCCCGAGGCGATGGTCGCGCCCACATCGGTCAGCCTGTGGACCACCGAGGCGCGCGCCGACAGGTCGTCGGGCGAGAGATCGGTCTCCTGCGACAATGTGAGCAGGGCGGCTTTGGTGATCACCAGATGGCTCTCGACGCCCATATCCTTCAGCGCGTCCAGCACGCGCACGCCGTAGATCGCGCCGGAAGCCCCTGAAATCCCGACGACCATCCGGGCGTTCGCCGGGGATACGGCTCCGTTCACAACATCGACCATTTTCGGGGCCAGCCTCCTGGGTGTCCGGCGCGGCGGACTGTCACCGGAATGTGATTCCACAGCCTGCCGAACCGGGCGCTCACTCTAGTGGTCCCTAACCAACGGAGGCGCAAGCCATGACCATCGAGGCTCGTATTCGCGAACTGGGTAATCGGCATCGCAACCTGGATGAGACGATCCAGAGGGAGATGACGCGGCCCTCCGTGGATTCGCTGCAGGTCAGGGAGTTGAAGCAGAGGAAGCTTCGTCTGAAGGAAGAGATCAGCACGCTGGAGGCGCGGACGCATTAGCGACCGAAACCGCTCCAACATCGACGACGGCCCCGGAGAACGATCTCCGGGGCCGTTCTGTTTTGTCTCCTCCCCACGCAGTGGGGAGGGGGACCGCGCAGCGGTGGAGGGGCTCTTGAAGCGGCATCGGCGCTGGAGGGAGAAAGAACCCCTCCGTCTCTCCGCTGCGCTCCGAGCCACCTCCCCGCGAAGCGGGGAGGAGACGGTTCGCGTCAGTCGCGCGAGCCGAACACCGATTCCGCGGTGTGTTCGGCGGTGTCGCGTTCGGGCTCCTCGGGGACGAACTCCGGCTCGATCTCCTCGGCGACCGGAAGGATGGTGCCGCCGCCGTTCTTGGCGTCGTCCTTGGCCTTCTTCTCGGCGGCCTTGCGCACCACCTCGTCCAGCGCCAGCTGACCGACCAGGCCCAGGGTCACGGGATCGACCGGCTTGATGTTGGCGCTGTTCCAGTGGGTGCGGCTGCGCACGCTCTCGATCGTGGCCTTGGTGGTGCCCAGGAGCTTGGCGATCTGGGCGTCGGTCACTTCCGGGTGGTTGCGCACGAACCAGGCGATGGCGTCCGGGCGGTCCTGGCGGCGCGACACCGGCGTGTACTTCGGGCCGGTCTTGGTCGGCTTCAGCAGCTCGGCGTGACGGCTGACGACGGCCTTCATGCGGTAGTTGGAATCGGCCTGGGCCTTGTCCAGCTCCTCGCGCGTCAGCTGGCCGCCGGTGATCGGGTCGACGCCGCGGATGTCGCGGGCCACGTCGCCATCGGCGATGCCGCGCACTTCCAGCGGATGCAGGCCGCAGAAGTCGGCGATCTGCTCGAACGTCAGCGAGGTATTGTCGACCAGCCAGACCGCGGTGGCCTTGGGCATCAGGATGTCGGTCATGGGTTTGATCCCGGCTTTGTTTTCGGGCCCGCGCGAAGGGGTTCCGCGGGCGTTGGATACGACGGCGCCCGGCCTTTCGACCGGGCGCTGATGGGTGCGATATAGGCCTATTCGGGGGAAAAGAAAACGGAGACCGACAACCGCGTACAGCCCAGGTTCATCGCGCCCGGTGCAACCTCCGCCTTAGTCCGGGGCTTCCAGCCTCATCAAGGAGGAGACACCATGTCCATTCTGATCGCCGCCGCCCTGAGCGCCGCCATGGCCGGACCCGTCGAACCCCCGCAGGACCGCCGTCCGCATGGCGGCGGATGGTGGGGCGGATCGCGCGGCGGCGCCATCACCGTCTATGAGGACGCGGGCTTCCGGGGCCGTTCGGCCCGCTTCGACCGCGAGGTTCCGGACCTGGGGCGCGTCGGCATGAACGACAAGATCAGCTCCATCCGCCTGCGCGGCGCCTGGGAGGTGTGCGAGCACGCCTACTTCCGCGGCTCGTGCCGGATCGTCACCCGCGACGAGGTCGACCTGGGCCGCAGCGGCTTCAACGACCGCATCTCGTCGATGCGTCCCGCACGCCGCCGATAGGCGTCAGGCCGTCAGAACCACCTTGCCGACGTGGTCGCCCGCCTCCAGCGCGCGATGCGCGTCGGCGGCCTTCTCCAGCGGGAAGGTCGCATGGATCGGCGGGCGCACCCGTCCCGATGTGATCCAGGGCCAGGCCGTCGCCTCCACGGCGGCGGCCAGCCGCGCCTTTTCGTCCGCCGGGCGGCTGCGCAGGGTGGAGCCGGTCAGGACCAGCCGCTTCAGCATGATGCGCTGAAGGTCCAGTTCGACGTGCGATCCGCTGAGCGAAGCGATCACCACCCAGCGGCCGCCGTCCTTCAGCGCCTTCAGGTTCAGCTCGGCGTAGTCGCGCCCCACCATGTCCAGCACCACGTCGGCGCGCCCGGCCGCCGCGATGGCGGCGGACAGGTCGTCGGTCCGGGCATCCAGGCTGACGTCGGCGCCGAGGTCCAGGGCGGCGCGGGCCTTGTCGGCGCCGCGCGAGGTGGCGATGACGCGCGCGCCGGCGGCCTTGGCCATCTGGATGGCGGTGACGCCGATGCCGCTGGTCGCGCCGTGGATCAGCAGGGTCTCGCCCGCCTTCAGCCCGCCGGCCTCGAAGACGTTGGCGAAGACGGTGAAGACCGTTTCGGGCAGGGCGGCGGCCTGGACGAAATCCAGACCTTGGGGAATCGGCAGGACGTGGCGAGCGTCGACCACAGCCTGCTCCGCATAGCCGCCGCCGGCCAGCAGGGCGCAGACCCGGTCGCCGACCGACCAGCGCGTCACGCCGTCGCCGACCGCCGCGATCTCTCCGGCGATCTCCAGCCCCGGAATGTCGGAGGCGCCGGGCGGCGGGGGATAGAGGCCGGCGCGCTGGAGCAGGTCGGGACGGTTCACGCCCGCCGCGCGCACGCGGACCAGCACCTGGCCGGGACCGGCGACCGGAGCGGGCCGCTCCACCGCCTTCAGGGCTTCGGCGGGACCCTGGCCGCCTTCGATCTCGATCGCGCGCATTGCGCCTCCGCTTGCAAATCGGGGTGTCAGGGCGTTCAGATAGGCGTCTCGGCTGCGCAGACAACGAAAGGCGAAGACGATGTTCGAGGATGTCGAACCCCGCCCCCGGTTGGGCGACGCCCTGGCGAGCCTGGGCCGCGAGGACCTGGACGTCCATTCGGTGGACGACCTGGAGGAGCGCATCGTCGCCCTGGAGGCGGAGATCGCGCGGGCCCGCGACGCCATCGAGGCCAAGCGGTCGAAGAAGAGCGCCGCCGACGCCCTGTTCAACTTCGGATCCTGACGATTTGCGGCGACGGGACGCGCCGATCCGTGGCATGACCGTTGCACCACGGACGATGAAGGCGCCGCGCCGCGCCCAAGTCAGGACGAGCCCGCATACCGCGCATGATGACCATGTCTGATCCCATCGACGGCCCGAACCGCGACCGTCCCCAGGTGGTGCGGGACTTCGCCCGTTCCGAACTGTTCGACCGCACCTTCCGCGAAGGCATGGAGCTGGTCGAGGAGATCGCCGCCTATCTGGACGGGGAGGGGCGCCGGGATTCCAAGATCCTGTCGCGCACCGCGGCCCTGGCCTACGCCGCCGAAAGCATGAAGCTGACCACGCGGCTGATGCAGATCGCCTCCTGGCTGCTGGTGCAGCGGGCGGTGCGCGAGGGCGACATGACCGCCGAGGCGGCCTGCGAGCCGCGCTACCGCCTGAACCCGCGCCGGGTCGAGAGCGAACCCACCCACGCGGAACTGCCGATCGCGCTGGTCGAATACCTGGTGCGCACCGACAAACTGTTCGACCGGGCGCTGTACCTGGACCAGCGCATGTATCTGGACGTGCAGGCGGAGACGCCGGCGAATCCCGTGCTCAGCCAGCTGGGCCTGCTGGAAGCGGCGTTTCGAGGGTAGGGCGCAAGTTTCTCCCTCCCCATTTTGGGGAGGGTGGTCGCGCAGCGACCGGGTGGGGAGGGCAAGGCGATACGCCTCCGACCCGATATGCCTCCGGTCCGAACCGTATCACCTTGCCGCCCCCACCCGGCTTCGCCTTCGGCTCAGCCACCCTCCCCCGCAGGGGGAGGGAGAAGTTTGCGCCGGTTTACGGCCCGACGTCGTTGGCGACGCGGCCGGCGCCGTCATCCACCACGCGGGGCAGGTCGACGGCGATGCCCAGGGCCTGAGCCAGCTTGTTGTCGCGGCCGTAGACGTCCTCGCGGAAGGCGACGCGGCCCTGGCCGTCGACGAAGGCGGTCCAGTACAGCAGGCGGACGCTGATCTCCCGGCCCGTCTGGATGCGCTTGGTCTCGCGGTTGTCCTGGGCGGCGTCGAACTCGGTCAGCTTGTCCGGATCGGGCGACAGCAGCAGCCGGGCGAAGTCGACCGCGTTCTGCACCCGCACGCAGCCATGGCTCCGCTGCCGCATCGACAGGTTGAAGGCCGCCTTGGACGGCGTGTCGTGCAGGAAGATGGCGTAGCTGTCGCGCAGTTCGAACTTCACATAGCCCAGCGACGAGTGCGGACCCGCGCGCTGGATGACCGTGCCGTTCGACAGATACATGTCGTTGGCGGCCAGATAGCCGGGGCCCTTGGGCAGGATCTCGTTGCGGGCGATCGAGGCGGGCACGTACCAGGGCGGATTGGCCACCACCGAGGCGAACTGCTTTTCCAGACTGGGCGTCTGGTTCGTCGCCGAACCGCAGACCACCCGGTTGGAGTGGACCGGCTTGCCGTCCTTCCAATAGACCATGATGGCGGCGGCGGTGTTGACCTCGATCCGCTCGGGCGACATGTCGCGCTTCAGCCAGCGGCGTCGCTCCAGGTTGAGGGCGATCTGGCGGGCGCGGTCCTCGGCCGAGGCGGACAGCGAAGCCTGGGTGCCCGTACCGATGCGGCCGTCGCCGACCAGGCCGTGGCGGACCTGGAAGCCCTTGACCGCCTCCTGCAACTCGGCGCCGTAGGTCAGGCCCTGCGCCTTCAGCCGCGCGCCGTCGGCGGCCGACAGGTCGCCCTCGGCCGTCAGCCGGTCGATTAGGGCCGGGATGCGCGCATCGCTCATGTTCGGCTCGATCGTCGGGCCGGCGCGGAACCGGGGCCAGCCGCCCTGGGCCGCCAGGCGGCGATAGCGCACATAGCCGGCCGACAGATTGGTGTAGCCGATGTCGGTCGGGGCCAGGCCCTCGTACCAGTCCAGCAGGGCGTCGCGGGCCAGGGCGTCGCTCAGGCCCGGCGGCAGGTCGACGACGTTCTTCTGCATCTCCCACAGGTCTTCGACCGTCTCCGGCTGGACCTTGCCCTGGGCCAGAACGCGCGCATAGGCCAGGGCGGCGGCGGTGGTGCGCAGGTCGGCGCTGGCCGGATCGGCGGCCAGGCCCACGAAGTCGAATTGGTTGGCGCCCGACAGGCCGTGGCGCTCGGCCCGCTGGGCCACGGCGTTCAGCCCCTGCAGCCGCTCGCGCGTCCACACCGGCCGCCAGCCGTTCAGTTCGTAGAAGGCGCGCACGTCCGGCTGCTGCTCGGCCGGCAGCCGCGCCAACTGGTCATTGAAGGTGTTGTAGAAGGCGGTCGCCTGGGGCGAACGCTGCATGTAGACGGTCGTCTGCGCGCGCGCCGTCGAACCGAGGGCCACCGCCGCCGATGCGACGCCCAGGCCCAGTTCCCGTCTGTTCATACTCGTCCGCTCTTCTCGATCGACCCGGCCTTGCGGCCGACGCCCCTGACTACCCGAACGCCGTCCATGTTATCGACGTTCCGGACAAACAAAAAGCGCCGGTCGTCCGACCGGCGCTCTCCGTGACCTGATTGCAGCAGTATGCCGCAGCCGGGGCCTTACTTC
This sequence comes from Pseudomonadota bacterium, assembly GCA_023390245.1. GTDB lineage: Bacteria > Pseudomonadota > Alphaproteobacteria > Caulobacterales > Caulobacteraceae > Brevundimonas. Next base: position 3,454 of record JAEWDF010000038.1, on the reverse strand, counting down.
TTGATGAAGCCGGCGAACTTGTTGTTGAAGCGCGACACGCGGCCGCCGCGGTCCATCAGGTGCTGGTTGCCGCCGGTCCACGCGGGGTGAGTGGACGGATCGATGTCCAGGTTCAGCGTGTCGCCTTCCTTACCGTAGGTCGAACGGGTCTGGTAGGAGGTGCCGTCGGTCATCACCACGGTGATGAAGTGATAGTCGGGGTGCGTGTCCGTCTTCATGGTCGTCGTCCGGTCTCTGGCGCGATGACGATGCCGACCGTCGCTGCGCGTGAAAATAGAGAAACCCGCCGGAAAGCCGACGGGCGTGAGGCGCGGCGTTTACACCGGGGGGCGTTCCGGGGCAAGAGCGCACGCGATGACCGACCTTACGCCCGCCGCCGCCCGTTCCGAAGCCGAAGGCCGCCCCGGGGCCGGCGCCCTGCTGGCCGAGCAGATGGCCGAAGCCGGCGACAAGCGCGCGCGTCGCCGCGACGTGCGGCCGCTGGCGCGGCTGATTCCCTATGCGATGAAGCACCGGCTGCATGCGCTGGCCGCCCTGTTCTGGTTGGTCGCGGCGGCGGCCTCGTCCCTGTCGCTGACGGCGCTGGCGCGCGGGGCCATCGACCAGGGGTTCGAGAACGGCGGACGCGACCTGGACTTCTGGTTCCTGCTGCTGGGGGCCAACGCCCTGTTCCTGGGTGCGTCGTCGGCGGCCCGCTACTTCTATGTGACGCGCACCGGCGAGCGCGTGATCGCTGACCTGCGCAAGGGCCTGTTCGGACGCATCCTGACGCTGGACCCGTCCTTCTACGCCCGGATGCGCACCGGCGAGGTGCTGTCGCGCCTGACGACGGACATCGCCCTGGTCGAAACCCTGATGACGACCTCCATCTCCTTCGCTCTCAGGAACTTCCTGACGCTGATCGGCGGGCTGGCGCTGCTGTTCGTGGTCAGCCCCAAGCTGACCGGCCTGGTGCTGCTGATCGTGCCGTTCCTGCTGGGACCGATCTTCCTGTTCGGCCGGCGGGTGCGCAAGTTGACGGTCGCCTCCCAGGACCGGTTCGCCGGGGCGGTGGGCTTCGCCGGCGAAAGCGTGGACGCCATAGAGACGGTGCAGGCCTTCGGCCGCGAGCGCAGCGCCATCGACCGTTTCGGCGCGGCGGTGGAGGACGCCTTCGACGCCTCCCTGAGGCGGATGCGCGCGCGGGCGCTGATGACGGCCATGATCATCGTCGTCATGTTCGGCGGCGTGACCCTGGTGCTGTGGCTGGGGGCCCAGGACGTTGTCGCCGGCGCCATGTCGCCCGGCGCCCTGCTGCAATTCGTGCTGCTGTCGGTGTTCACCGCCGGGGCCGTGGGCGCCCTGGGCGAAAGCTGGGGCGACGTGCAGAAGGCGGCCGGCGCCATGGAGCGGATCGAGGAATTGATGCGCGCCATGCCCGGCATCGCCGCGCCGGCCGATCCCAAGGCCCTGCCCAGCCCGCCGCGCGGCGAGGTGTCGATGTCCGCGGTCCACTTCGCCTATCCCGGCCGGCCCGACCTGCCGGCGCTGAAAGGATTCAGCCTGACGGTGCGTCCGGGCGAGACCGTGGCCCTGGTCGGGCCGTCCGGCGCGGGCAAGTCGACGGTCTTCCGCCTGCTGCTGCGCTTCTACGACCCGCAGTCGGGCGTGGTCTCGGTCGATGGGGTCGACGTGCGCCAGGCCGATCCGGTCGCCGTGCGCGACCGCTTCGCCTGGGTGTCGCAGGAGACGCCGCTGTTCTCGGGCTCGGCGCTGGAGAACATCCGCTTCGGCCGCGAGGCGGCCACGGTCGAGGAGGCGCGCGCCGTCGCCGACAGGGCCCAGGCCCTGGCCTTCGTCGAGGCCCTGCCGGAAGGCTTCGACACGCCGCTGGGCGAACGGGGCAAGAGCCTGTCGGGCGGGCAGCGCCAGCGCCTCGCCATCGCCCGCGCCCTGGTCCGCGACGCGCCGATCCTGCTGCTGGACGAGGCGACCAGCGCTCTGGACGCCGAAAGCGAGCGGCTGGTGCAGGCGGCGCTCGACCAGGCCATGGAGGAGCGCACCACCCTGGTCATCGCCCACCGCCTGGCGACGGTGCTGCGCGCCGACCGGATCGTGGTCATGGACGAGGGGCGCGTTGTGGAGGAAGGAACCCACGCCGAACTGGTCGCCCGCAACGGCCTCTATGCGCGCCTGGCCGAGCTGCAGTTCCGGGGGGCGTGAGCCGATCGTCCTTCCGGGGCTGAGCGGAGCGAAGAACCCGGAACCCAGGGCCGTGATCACGAACTGAACCGCATCATGGGCCGGCGTTGTGGCCCTGGATTCCGGGTTCGTCCTTCGGACGCCCCGGAAAGACGATCACAGGGTGAATATCGGTTGACCCTGCGTCTTCACCCGCCCCGGGGCTCCGGGGACAAGCCTGGGGTGGATCAGGGCCAGAGTCTTTCCCGCGCCCAGGCGTCGCCGTCGCGGGTGAAGCGCAGCCGGTCGTGCAGGCGGAACGGCCGGTCGCGCCAGAACTCCACGACCCGGGGAACCACGCGCCAGCCGGTCCAGCGGTCTGGGCGGGGCACGTCCCGGCCTTCGAACCGCGCCGTCTCGCGGGCCACGGCCGCCTCCAGAGCCGCACGGTCGGGCAGGGGGCGCGACTGGTCCGAAGCCCAGGCGCCGATGCGGCTTTCGCGGGCGCGGCTGGCGAAATAGGCGTCCGCCTCCGCCGCCGAGACGGGCTCCACCAACCCGCGCACGCGCACCTGGCGGCGCAGCGACTTCCAGTGGAAGGTCAGGGCCGCGACGGGCCGGACGGCCAGCTCCGCGCCCTTGGCGCTCTCCTGGTTGGAGTAGAAGGTGAAGCCGCGGCCGTCGATGTCCTTCAGCAGCACGATCCGCGCGTCCGGCAGGCCGTCGGCGTCGACGGTCGACAGGGTCATGGCGTTGGCGTCGTTGACCTCGTGCGCCCGGGCGTCGGCCAGCCAGTCCGTGAACAGGCCGATCGGCTCGACCCGCTCGAACACGCCCTCGTCGCCATTGGCGGCCAGGGCGGCGGCGTAGTCGCGGGCGTAGTCCTCGCGCGACGGGCTGGGCGGGATCACGGGAGCGGTCATGCGGAGGATATATCCCCCGCGCCGGGCCGGGGCCAGCGCCGCGGCCAAGGTTAACCCCGCCTTGACCATGTTGCGCGAAGCCTGACGGCATGAGCGCCGTCCGCCCCCCGTCCGATCCCGCCGCCCTGCGCGAGGCCCTGTCGACCCTGGGCCTGCATGGCGCGGTGGAGGCCGGAGCCCTGACCGACGCCTTCCGCGCGGCCGTCAAGGCGGCCCGGCCCGACCAGCCGGGCGGCGACGCCGATCGTTTCCGTCGCGTGATCGCGGCCTATCGCCTGATCCAGGCCAGCGGCGCGACCCGCCCGGCCCTGGCCGCGCCGCCGCCGCGCAAGGCCGAGCCGCCGGTGCTGGCCCTGACCCCGCTCCAGGCC
>JAEWDF010000116.1 GCA_023390245.1 Pseudomonadota bacterium | reverse complement strand
CGGACATGATGGCCCTGGTCGGCCGTCTGGGTAAGGTGCTGGGCCCGCGCGGCCTGATGCCGAACCCGAAGGTCGGCACCGTGACCCCGAACGTCGCCCAGGCCGTCAAGGACGCCAAGGGCGGCGCGGTCGAGTTCCGCGTCGAAAAGGCCGGCATCGTGCACGGCGGCATCGGCAAGGCCTCGTTCACGCAGGACGCGCTGGAAGCCAACGTCAAGGCGTTCGTCGACGCCCTGAACCGCGCCAAGCCGTCGGGCGCCAAGGGCGCCTATGTGAAGCGCATCAGCCTGTCGTCGACGATGGGCCCGGGCTTCAAGGTCGACCCGGCCTCGCTGGGCGCCTGATCGACCCGCGCCAAGCGCGATGGGGCTCCGGCCTCAAGCCGCGCGAAGCGCGACAGGCCAAAGAAGACTGAAACGGCGGGGAGCGATCCCCGCCGTTTTTCCTTGTCAGTAGGCCGCGGTGAAGCGGGCGCGGCTATGGTTGTGCTGCTCCAGTTCGTCGACCATGGCGATGGCGTAGTCGGCGAAGCTGATCCTGCTGTCGCCGTTCCCGTCGACGACCAGCTGGTCGCCGCCGGTGCGATAGCGGCCCAGGCGCGGCCCCTCCTCGATGAAGGCGGCGGGGGAGAAGAAGGTCCAGTCGATCCGCGTCTCGCCGCGCAGGGTCTTCAGGAAGTCGAGGCCGCCCCTGGCGATCGGTTTCCATTCGGCGGGGAAGTCCGGCGTGTCGAACAGCAGGACGCCCGGCGCGACCTCCAGGCTGGCGGCGCCGCCGGTGACCAGCAGGCGCGGCACGTCCGCCGTCTTCAGCGCGTCCAGCAGGGTTTCGGCCGGCACGTCGAAGTGCAGGGCGCTGATCACCGCGTCGGAGCCCCGGATCAGCGCCGCCAGGGCGGCGGGGTCCGAAGCGTCGCCCTTCACGGCCGTCACGCCCTCGGCGGCCGGGATCGCCTCCGGCTTGCGGGCGATGGCCGTGACCGCATGGCCGCGGCGGGCCAGTTCGCGGGTGATTTCCGAACCGGCGCGTCCGCTGGCGCCGAGAACCGCGACTTTCATGGAAGAGGTCTCCATTGGTTGCCAATGGCCAACAGGTGTGGCGGGGATGTCGCCCACGCAAGGCGTCGTTCGGGGTTGACCGCGGCGGCCGAAACCTTCAGGGCGCTGACAGACCCAACCATCGCTGATCGAGGTTCGCCGTGCTGAGCTGGTTCCAGGCCCTGCTGCCCAAGGAAGACAACTTCTTCCGCCTGTTCGACGCCCACGCGGCGACCCTGACCAAGGGCGCGGACGCCCTGCGCAGGATGCTGGACGGCGGCGAGGAGACCGAACGCTGGCGCCAGGCCATCATCGACCATGAGCACGAGGCCGACGACGTGGCGCGCGAGGTGCTGTTCGCCGTGCGCCGCAGCTTCATCACTCCCTTCGACCGCTCCGACATCCGGGGCCTGACCAACTCGCTGGATGACGCCATCGACCAGATGCAGAAGACGGCCAAGTCCATCGGCCTGTACGAGCAGCGCGTCTTCGAGCCGAAGATGCGCGACCTGGGCGACATCGCCGTGAAGTGCGCGGCCCGCACGGTCGAGGCCGTGTCCCTGCTGCCGGCCATGCGCAAGAACCACGACCGGCTGAACGCCCTGACCGAGCAGATCGCCGAGCTGGAGACCGAGAGCGACACCCTCTACGACGAGGGCATGAAGGCGCTGTACGAGAAGCATCGCGACGGCGACGCCATGGCCTTCATCATCGGCGCCGAGATCTATGATCACCTGGAGAAGGTGGTGGACCGGTTCGAGGACGTGGCGAACCGCATCAACGGCGTGCTGGTCGAGCATCTGTAAGCCGATGGATCACGCGCTCCTGATCCTGGCCTTCCTGGTTGGCGTGGCGGTGCTGTTCGACTTCCTGAACGGCCTGCACGACGCCGCCAACTCCATCGCCACCATCGTGGCGACGCGGGTTCTGCCGCCGATCTTCGCGGTCGGCTGGGCCGCCTTCTTCAACTTCATCGCCTTCCTGTTCTTCGGCCTGCACGTGGCCGACACCATCGGCCGGGGCATCATCGATCCGGCGATCATCTCGGACCAGGTGATCTTCGGGGCGCTGATGGGCGCGATCCTGTGGAACGTGATCACCTGGCTGGCGGGGATACCGTCCTCCAGCTCGCACGCCCTGGTCGGCGGTCTGCTGGGGGCGGGCGTGGCCAAGGCGGGGGCCGGCGTGATCGTCGTCGGCGGCGTGACCAAGACGGTGGCGGCCATCTTCCTGTCGCCGGCCGTGGGGTTCGGCCTGGCGCTGCTGCTGGTGCTGATCGTCTCCTGGCTGTTCGTCCGCGCCAGCCCCGCCCTGGGAGACCGCGTGTTCCGGGGCCTGCAGTTCCTGTCGGCCTCGGCCTATTCGCTGGGCCACGGGGGCAATGACGCGCAGAAGACCATGGGGATCATCGCCGTGCTGCTCTATTCGCGCGGCCTGCTGGACGGGGGGTTCCACGTGCCCTTCTGGGTGGTGATCGTCTGCCAGGCGGCGATCGCGCTGGGGACCCTGTTCGGCGGCTGGCGCATTGTGCACACCATGGGATCGCGCATCACCCGCCTGACGCCCCAGCAGGGCTTCTGCGCCGAGACGGGCGGCGCCATCACCCTGTTCATGGCCAACGCCCTGGGGATCCCGGTCTCGACCACCCACACCATCACCGGCGCCATCGTCGGCGTGGGGGCGGCCAAGCGCGTCTCGGCCGTGCGCTGGAACGTGGCGCGCAGCATCGTCACCGCCTGGTTCATCACCATGCCGGCGGCGGCGGCGATCGCCGCGATCTTCTATTTCGTCGGCGGACTGTTCCTGACGTGACGGCCGGCGCCAAGCGCACCGCGCGGTCGGAGACGCGCCAGGTCGCGGCCCTGCCCTGGCGGCGCGAGGACGGCGAGCGCCGCATCCTGATGATCACCTCGCGCGAGACGCGGCGCTGGGTCATCCCCAAGGGCGGGCGCATGGCGGGCAAGACCGATCCGGAGGCCGCCGCCCAGGAGGCGCTGGAGGAGGCGGGGGTCAAGGGGCCCGTCGAGACCCGCTCGCTGGGGGCGTTCCGCTACGCCAAGCGGCTGAAGGACGACAGCACGCGGCTGTGCGTCGTCTCGGTCTATCCGCTGGAGGTGCTGGTGCAGCTGGGCGACTGGCCCGAGGCGCACCAGCGCGAACGCCGCTGGATGACGCCGGCCGAGGCGGCCGAGGCGGTGCATGAACCCGACCTGGCCGCCCTGATCCGCGACTTCGCCGCGACGCCGCTGGCCGACTGAGCCTTAGCCGTCCAGCTCCGGATAGCGGCGGAATACGCCGTCTTCGTTGAAGGATATGCGGCGATCGCTGGCCAGATAGGCCCGGACGCGGGGCAGGGCGGCGACGCGGTCGTGGACGGCGACGACGCCGGGCGTGTCCGACAACACGCGCCCGGCCGCCCTGGGGAAGGCGTAGCGCAGGCCCTCGACCCCCTGGAACAGCGACAGGTCGGCATAGGTCGGGCGGTCGCCGACCAGCCAGCCGGCGCCGGCCGGATTGCGGTCCAGCACCCGTTCGGCCCAGGTCAGGAACTTTCGGATGCGGTGCTCGCGGAAGCCCCGGGCGCGACGGGCGGCCTCGGGCTTCTGGTCATCGTAATAGGCCATCAGGTCGACGGGATGGTGGGTGTCGTGCGCCTCGGCGACCAGGTCGGCGAAGGTGAGCTGGACCTGGTTCAGCCAGGCGCGGTCGCTGTCGCCGTCCGGCGCCAGGCCCAGTTGCGGCCCGATCCAGGCCAGGATGGCGGCGGTCTGGCCCACGACGCGGTCGCCCAGCTTCAGGAACGGCGGGGCGAAGGGCGGCGTCGCGGCGTCCTTCATCAGCCGGGTCATGGCTTCGCCGCCGTCCCGGCGCGACACGTCGACATAGTCGGCGCCGGCCGCTTCCAGCGCCAGGCGGACGAATTCGCCGCGTCCCTGGATCGTCGGCCAGTAATAGAGTTCATAGGCCATGCGGCGTGCTCCTTGATTTCCGGGGATGGTCCCTGTATGAGCGCCGCTTCCCGTCGAAGGTTCGCCTTTGACGGTCCTGTCCGAGAACTTCGGGGCGTGGGGGCCACCCATGCCGTAACCGTCAAAGAGCCCTTTGACGCCGTGGGGAGATGGGGACGCAAACTGGCAGCCGTCGGCCCGCATTCCGGGACGGACGCCGTCAGTCGCTTCCTTCGGACAATACGACCGATCCATCGTCTCGCGGCGACGCGAGGGGCTGGGTCAAACGTCGTCGGGAATTCGCCCGACGGCGAAATCGAACTGGAGACCGCAATGGATCGCGCACAAAAGGCCGAGTCGATCGAATCGCTCAAGGGCGTGTTCGCCGGCGCCGGCAGCGTGGTCGTGACCCACAACCTGGGTCTGACCGTTGCGGAAATGGAAGACCTGCGTGGCCGCCTCCGCAAGGAAGGCGGCGCGTTCAAGGTGGTCAAGAACCGCCTGGCGCTGAAGGCGCTCGAAGCCGCGGAAGGCAGCGACTACCACCCCCTGTTCAAGGGCCCGGTGGGCATCGCCTACGCCGAGAACCCCGGTACGGCCGCCAAGGTCGCCACGGAGTTCGCCAAGGCCAATGATCGCTTCAAGATCGTCGGCGGCTTCATGGGCGAAACCGTCGTCGACCAGAAGGGCGTCGAGGCTCTCTCGAAGCTGCCCACCCTGGACGAAGTCCGCGCCTCGCTCATCGGCCTGCTCAACGCTCCGGCGACCAAGATCGCCGGCGTGCTGCAAGCGCCCGCCGGTCAGCTGGCCCGGGTGTTCAACGCCTACGCCACCAAGGAAGCCGCGTAAGCGGCCCCGACTTTCATCTCTGCATCCCTCTCTGAACCTCATCCTCCGAAGGAAAACTGACAATGGCCGACCTCGCCAAGATCGTCGAAGACCTGTCCGCGCTTACCGTCCTGGAAGCCGCTGAACTCTCCAAGCTGCTGGAAGAAAAGTGGGGCGTTTCCGCCGCCGCTCCGGTCGCCATGGCCATGCCGGCCGGCGGCGCCGCCGGCGGTGACGCCGGTGCGGCTGCTGAAGAGCAAACCGAGTTCACCGTCGTCCTGGTCGACGGCGGCGACAAGAAGATCAACGTCATCAAGGAAGTCCGCGGCGTCCGCACCGACCTGGGCCTGAAGGAAGCCAAGGACCTGGTCGAAGGCGCTCCGCAGAACGTCGTCGAGAACGTCTCCAAGCAGGCCGCCGAAGAGCTGAAGAAGAAGCTCGAGGAAGCCGGCGCCAAGGTCCAGATCAAGTAATCTGGACTTCGGCTGACGCTGAAGATCGGAAAGGCCCGGCGGGAAACCGCCGGGTCTTTTTTGTTGGGCCTATCGCGCATCGCGCGGCTTGAGGACGGGATTTCCGACGCCTCGCAGTCGTCGTGAGGATGCGGCCGGCGAAAACGGCTATTTCCGCGTTCGCGTCTCGAAGAAGGCCCACATGGCCTCGTTGTCGGCCACCCAGCTGTGACCGCCGCCGCGGGTGATGCGGCCGATCACGTCGGCGCCGTCGCGGCAGGCGGCGTAGCCTTCCTCATAGACATCGTCGGACACCCAGCGGGTGGGAAGGGGCGCGGTGCAGGCGTTGAGCTGGGCCCAGCGCTGCTCGGCCGCGTGCATGGTGTAGCTCCAATAGCCCGCGCCGCCGCCCTGGATGGGATTGGTCGTGTCCGCGTCGCCGGCGAAGGCCATGACCGGCATGGGGCGCGACGGGCGGCAGGTGCGCACGGCGGGGCGCATGCGGTCCTCCTCGTCCGGATTGCCGGCGCGCAGGCCGACGACGGGCGCGATGGCGGCGAAGCGGTCGGCGGCCACGCAGCCCAGCCACGACGCCATGCGGCCGCCGCCCGACAGGCCCGTGACATAGACCCGCGCGGGATCGACGCAGCCCTGGGCGGCGAGGGCGTCGACGGCGGCCTTCAGATAGACGACGTCATCGGCGTCGCCGCGGCCCGGGATCTGGCCCGTGATGGTCGGCACGCCGGGGATGTTCCAGACGAAGCCCGGGTCCACCGGAATGCCGGCGTCGGGCGCGGCGGCGATGAAGCCGTGGCGGTCGGCGGTCTCGGCCAGGCCGGATTGGCGCAGGATGGCGTCGCCGGTCCCGCCGCTGCCGTGCAGGACGATGACCAGCGGGGCGGGCGTCGCCGGGTCGAAGCCGCGCGGCAGGTGGACCAGCATGGGGCGGCTGGTGCGTCCGATCTCCGCCCGCGCCGTCGCGCCGGGCTGGCCGATGTCGCAGGCGGCGTGGGCGGCGGGCGCGCCGAACAGGAAGGCGGCGAGGAGGAGGAACGGGAGACGGAGCATGGCGGCATGGGTCCGGGGCGGAGGTACGGAGATCAAGGGCGGAGGCGCGGCAAGAACCCCTCCACCGCTTCGCGGTCCCCCTCCCCGCGAAGCGGGGAGGAGACGTTGACCTTGCCGTCTCCTCCCCATGCAATGGGGAGGTGGCTCGAAGCGAAGCGGAGAGACGGAGGGGTTCTTAACGCCGGCGCGGCGTCAGGATGTCCGTCAGACGGTCGGGGGTTCCCGCGATCCGCTCCAGGCGCGGGTAACGCAGGCCGTCGTGGTAGTCGAAGGCCACGGTGCGGAAGCGGTCGCCGGACTTGATCAGCAGCTCGATGGGCGCATCGGTTCCCCCGCTTGAGGTTCTTTGGGCGGCGGTCACGGCGTCGCGCAGGACCTCGGCCGAGCCGGCCTTGCCGTTGACGGCGACCAGGGTCCAGCCGGCGCCGACGCCCTGTTCATAGGCCGGGCCGCCCCAGCGGACGCCCACGATCCGGTCGCCGGCCAGGGTGAAGCCCAGCGAATACTGGAAGTCGTTGGCCCAGCCCCCCTGCACCGCCTTCTCGCCCGGCGTCAGGGCGTCGGTGTAGGCCAGCCGCCATCCGGCGCGCGCCAGCCCCGCCAGCGGCGCCTGCGCCTCCGGCCCCGCCGCATCCAGCCGCTGGCGCAGGAAGCCGGCCCAGTCGTGGGGGTGGACCGCGTTCAGGGCCGCGACCAGGTCCTCGAAGGTATAGCCCTGGGGCGACCAGGAACCGTCGTCATGGCCGAAGAAGGCCCGGGCGAAGTCGTCCAGCGACTTGCGGCCGTTGGTCTCCTCCCGGATCAGCGTGTCGGCGTCGAGCCAGACCAGCAGGCTTTCGCGGTAGTAGTCGCCGGTGCCGCGCATCCACGACGTCCACTGACCCGGGACGCGATAGCCCAGGAGGTTGTGGTTGGCCGTGTCCTGAAGCGGCCGCCACTGGCGGCCCGGCTGGTTGTCGTAGAAGGCCGCGATCTCGGCGAAGACGATGCGCGCCTCCTCCGGCGTGTGCAGGCCGGAGCGGGCGGACAGGACCTCGCCCCAGTATTCGGTCTGGCCCTCATAGACCCACAGCAGGGTGTTCTGGGTCGGGACGTTGTGGTTGGCCGTCAGTTCGTCCGCCGGCCGCATGAACTTGCCGTTCCAAGAGTGGGTGAACTCGTGCGGCAGCAGGGATCGATTGCCCGCGCTCTTGGCCCAGTTGGTGAAGAAGTCGGGGCTGGAGGTGTTTTCGGAGCTGCGGTGGTGCTCCAGGCCGATGCCGCCCAGTTGGCGCGTCAGGGCCAGAAGGAATTCGTAGCGATCGTAATGGCGCGCGCCGAACAGGCGGTCGGTCTGGGCGACCAGGTTCTCCAACAGCTTCAGCTGATCGTCGGTCGGCGCTATGTTGGCGGCTTCGTCGGCGACGATGTTCAGGTGGACGGCGTCGCCCGCCGGGTCGATGTCGATGCGGCGGTAGTGGGCGCCGGCGAAGACCGGGCTGTCGATCAGGGTGTAGAGGTCGGTGGTCTCGAACGTCGCCACGTCGCCCTCGTGCGAGGCTGTGGCCAGGGCCGTGCCGTAGTTCCAGCCCTGGGGAAGGCGAACGGTCGGGGCGACCTGGATCTGGCGGGCGAAATGGCCGGCCGGATAGAGCAGGGCCTTCTCCCACTGAAGGTTGACGATCGACGACGTCATCAGCACGCGCCAGTTCGAATTGTCCGGCTGGGTCAGCTGCTGGAAGGCGACCTCGATGCTGGAGACGCCGGCGGGGATGTCCAGGTGGAAGGCGTAGGGATCGAGCGTGTCGCGCACCCATTCGATGCGCTGGCCGTTTCCGGTGATCGTCAGGCCGGCCAGCAGCTGGATCGGCCCGGTGGCGGCGTGGTTGCCGGGCAGGAACTTCGGATAGAGCAGGGTCAGCGGGCCGGGGCCGGCGACCGGGATCGTCTCGGTGACCGAGATGATGCGCCGCTCCAGGTCGGTGATGTCGGCCCGGTAGCGGATCACGCCGGGATAGGGCGTGTCGGCGGGCGCGGGGATGGCCGGCTGCGGGCGGGGCAGGGCCAGGGCCGCCTGGGCCGGATCGACCACCACGGGGCTGGACGTGAAGGACTGCGCCAGGGCCGGCGCCGCGACCCCCGTCATCAGCATGGCGAGGCAGGCGGCGGTCAGGCGGGAGCGCGTCATGGGGGAATCCGGAACAGCGAAGAAGGGCCGCACCGTCGGGGGCGAGGCGCGGGGCGTCAAGGGAGGTGGTGACGCGGAAGAGCCCCTCCACCGCTGCGCGGTCCCCCTCCCCGCGAAGCGGGGAGGAGACGTTGTGGCGTTGCCGGTCTCCTCCCCACTTTGTGGGGAGGTGGCTCGGAGCGAAGCGGAGAGACGGAGGGGTTCTTAACGCCGCCGGGCCGTCAGGATGTCGCCGAGGCGGTCGGGCGTTCCCTCGATCCGCTCCAGGTGGGGGTAGCGCAGGCCGTCGTGGTAGTCGAAGACGACGGTGCGGTACTGGTCGCCGTCCTTGACGATCAGCTCGACGTTGCGGGCCGGGTCCTTGGCGGCGGTGATCGCCTGGGCGATCCCGTCGGCGCTGGCGGCCATGCCGTTGACGGCGACGATCTCCATCCCCGGCGCCAGGCCGGCCTTGAAGGCGGGACTGTCCCACTGGACGCTGCGGACGCCGTTCGAGCCGTTGGTCTGGAGGCCCAGCGAATAGGTGAAGTCGTTGCGCTTGTATTCGCCGTACAGCGTCTTCTGATAGTCGCTGGGCTTGTCGGTGTAGACCAGGCGGTAGCCGCCGCGCTCCAGCCCGTCCAGCGGGGCGCCGGGGCCATGCCCGTCCAGGCGGCTGCGCAGGAAGGTCGCCCAGTCGTTCTGGACCACGCCGTTCAGCGCCGCGACCACGTCCTCGAAGGTGTAGGGCTTGGCCTCGTAGCTGCCGTCGTCGACGCCGTAGAAGGCGCGGGCGAAATCGTCCAGCGACTTGCGGCCGTTGGTGCGCTCGCGGATCGTGGTGTCGACGTCCAGCCAGATCAGCTGGCCCTCGGAATAGTAGTCCTCGTCACGCTGCCAGCTGAGCCAGCCCTTGGGCCGGCGCTGGCTGATGATCGGATCGTTGGTGGTGTCCTGCATGGCGCGCCAGGCCCGGCCCACGCGGTTGTCGTAGGCGGCGGCGGTCATGGCCAGTGAGTCCAACGCCTGCTGCTTGCTGAGCAGGCCCGAGCGGGCGGCGATGACCTGGCCGTAGTATTGGGTCTGGCCCTCATAGACCCACAGCAGGCTGTTCTGCAGCGGGGTGTTGAAGTTCGGGACATACTGGTCGGCCGGGCGCGCCCACTTGCCGTCCCAGGAGTGGTTCATCTCGTGCGACAGCAGGTCCCGGTCGCCGAAGTGCGTGGCCCAGCCGGTGAAGAACTCCGGATCGACCGAGTTCTCGGAGCTGCGGTGGTGCTCCAGGCCGATGCCGCCCAGCTTGTCGGTCATGGCGATCAGGAAGTCGTAGTGGTCGAAGTGGCGCGCGCCGTAGAGGCGGTCCATCTGGGTCACGAGATTGCGCAGGATCTGGATCTGCTCGTCGGTGGCCTCCAGGCTCTCCGGCTTGTCGGCGACGAAGTTGGCGCGCACCGGCGAGCGGCCGCCCGGATCCAGGTCGATCTGGCGGAAGTGGGCGCCGGCGAACATCGGGCTGTCGATCAGCACTTCCAGGTTGACCGGCTTGAAGGTGGCGGCGGCGCCGGCCTGGCCCTCGGTCTCCAGCGCGGTGGCGAATTGCCAGCCGGCCGGCAGGGTGACGGTCGGCTGGAGCGTGATGTTCCGCGACCAGTGGCCGGCGGGATAGAGCAGCATCTTCTCCCACTGGATGTTCAGCATCTCGGGCGTCATGGTGATGCGGCCCTGGCTGCCCTCGGTCGGCGACAGGTGCTGGAAGCGGGCGACGATCTCGGTCGCGCCGGCGGGCACGTCGATGTGGTAGGCGAGGGGCTGAAGCGTGTCGCGCACCCATTCCACGCGCTGGCCGTTCGCTTCGAACACCAGCCCGGCCAGCTGCCTCACCGGGCCGACGGGGCCGTGGTTGCCGGGCAGCCATTCGGGGAAGAACAGCGTCATAGGCCCGGCCTGCGACACCGGAATGGTCTCGGTCACCTGATAGATGCGCTGGGCCAGGTTGGTGGCGTCCACCTCCAGCCGGATGACGCCCGGATAGGCGACATCGCGGACCGCCGGGATCGGCGGCAGGGCGATCGGCAGGGCCGGCGGCGCCGCGCCTGGGCCCGCGTTGGCGTTGGCGTTGGTGTTTTGGGCCAAGGCGGCGGGCGCTGCGGAGACGAGCAGCAGGGCGAGGCCGGCGGCGCTCAGGCGGGATCGGATCATCGGGACAGACTCTCACAGGCCTCTGGACAAGGGCGCGACAGTCCGCCGCAGGAACCGGCCCGTCAAGGTTCAACTCGGCCCGGAATTGCACTGCACACGCAAAAACAGTGCAATGTGCAATGGAGTGCAATGGCTCAGTCCTCCTCCATCGGTCGAAGGGGCGGCGTGAGCGGGACACGGTGAGCCGTTTCCGGCTCTTGCGTCCAATGGCGGTGCATGCGGACCGTGCTGCGGTCCTTGTCCGCGAGAAGGGTCAGATCGTTGTGGAGGCGGGTCCAGCCGCGCGCCTCGATCAGGCGGCCATCCCGCATGGCGCGCGACGCATTGGCCCAGGCCAGGCGCGCCATGTCGGCGGCGTTGCAGGGCAGGCTGGTGTCGTGGAAGGCGAGTTCCTCCTCGCCAAAGGGCTCGAACACCGCGCCGTGGGGCTGGTCCGCCAGCCGCCAACCCTCGGTGCGGGCGCGCCAGCGGAAGGTGGAGACGCTGAGGCCGTGGCGTTCGCACACCTCGGCCGCCGTGCCGCCGGCCAGATAGTCGGTGCGGGCGGCGGCCCAGGTTTCTGCGGAGCGTCGAGTATGATGGGCAGGGCGGGGGATCGGATCATGGGTCATGCCGCGACGATAAGGGCGGCGCGAACCCAGGTGCGTTCATCGCCCCTTCTTGCATTCAAGAGTTTGAAAACGCGATGCTTCCTGGCCGCAATTTGGCTCGGAAGCGCCGCCTTGCCATCCTATTTCGGCCGACCGCGGATCAGGCGGCGGGTTTGACGTCCAGCAGTTCGACGGTGAACCGGAGGGTCGAATTGGGCGGAAGCTCGTCGCCGCCGACCCAGCGGGAGCCGTAGGCCAGGTCGGGCGGGATGACGAATTCATAGGTCTCGCCGACGCGCATCAGGGCCACGCCCTCGGTCCAGCCCTTGATGACGCGGTTCAGCGGGAATTCCGCCGGCTCGTTGCGCGAATAGGAGCTGTCGAACTCCCGCCCGTCGATGAAGGTCCCGCGATAGTGGACGACGACCGTGTCGGTCGCGGTCGGCTGGGCGCCGTCCGGCCGGGCCTTGCCGATACGACGGTATTGCAGGCCCGAGGCCGTGGTGGTCCAGCCGCGCCGGGCGCCGTTCCAGGCCAGGTAGTCGCGGTTGCCCTGGTTCCAGTTCTCCTGGGTGGCGGGACCGGCGGTGCGCACCGAGGGGTCGGTCCGCCGGGAGGCGGCGACGGTCTCGTCATGGCTGGCCGGCGCATGGGCGCAGGCGGCGGCCAGGAGCAGGGCGGGGAGGGCGATCAGGGCGCTTTTCATATGGCGACGCTAGCAGGGCGAGGCGCGGGGCGGCAATCCGCTGGCGGCGCGGCGAAAAAGGTTCCACCGCAGGTCTTTATTTCGCCGCGGAAGCGAGTATATGTCCGCGTTCCGCAACACTCCCCATGAGTCTGCGCGTAAGCGCCGAGGCCCGGTCCGTCGCCCTCCGACCGGAGCGAAGGCGCGGCTCCTTCCCCAGGGAGCCGGTACATTTCAGGCGTCCTGGCCCCGCAGTGGGCCGAGGGTGGACGCCGAAACCCTGGCTGCGGACGCGGAAACGCGCGCCGTGGCCGCTGCATTTCGCGCACGGCTTCCCCGGGTCGCGCGCCATGGGAAACACTGAATGACTGACGTCGCCCACGATCTCGCCATCAACGGTCAGGTCGCCACCGCTACTTCGTTCACCGGCAAGAAGCGCATCCGCAAGTCCTTCGGCCGCATCCCCGAAGCGATCCAGATGCCGAACCTGATCGAGGTTCAGCGCGCCTCCTACGAGCAGTTCCTGCAACGCGAGACCCGCCCGGCCGACCGTCGCGAGGACGGCATCGAGGCCGTGTTCAAGTCGGTCTTCCCGATCAAGGACTTCAACGAGCGCGCGATCCTGGAATACGTCTCCTACGAGTTCGAGGAGCCGAAGTACGACGTCGAAGAGTGCATCCAGCGCGACATCACCTACGCCGCGCCGCTGAAGGTGAAGCTGCGCCTGATCGTGTTCGAGACCGACGAAGAGACGCAGGCGCGCTCGGTCAAGGACATCAAGGAGCAGGACGTCTACATGGGCGACATCCCGCTCATGACGGACAAGGGCACCTTCATCGTCAACGGGACCGAGCGGGTGATCGTGTCCCAGATGCACCGTTCGCCGGGCGTCTTCTTCGACCACGACAAGGGCAAGACGCACTCTTCGGGCAAGCTGCTGTTCGCCGCGCGGGTGATCCCGTATCGCGGCTCGTGGCTGGACTTCGAGTTCGACGCCAAGGACATCGTCTATGTCCGCATCGACCGCCGCCGCAAGCTGCCGGCCACGACCTTCCTGATGGGTCTGGGCATGGACGGCGAGGAGATCCTGCGGACCTTCTACGAGACCGTTCCCTATGAGAAGCGCGGCGAGGGCTGGGTCACGCCGTACAACGCCGAGCGCTGGCGCGGCGTGAAGCCGGAGTTCGACCTGGTCGACGCCGACACCGGCGAAGTCGTCGCCCCGGCCGGCCAGAAGGTCAGCGCCCGCGCCGCCAAGAAGCTGGGCGAGACGGTCAAGGCCCTGTCGCTGGCGCCGGACGCCCTGCTGGGCCGCTATCTGGCGACCGACGCGGTCAACCTGGAAACCGGCGAGATCTATGCCGAGGCCGGCGACGAGCTGGACCAGGCCGTCATCGCCCTGCTGGAAGAGAACGGCTTCACCACCATCGAGACGCTGGACATCGACCATGTCACGGTCGGCGCCTATGTGCGCAACACCCTGCGGGTCGACAAGAACGACAACCGCGAGGACGCGCTGTTCGACGTCTATCGCGTGATGCGTCCGGGCGAGCCGCCGACGCCGGAAGCCGCCGAGGCCATGTTCAACTCGCTGTTCTTCGACAGCGAGCGCTACGACCTGTCGGCTGTGGGCCGGGTCAAGATGAACATGCGCCTGGAAAGCCCGGAGGTCTCCGACGAGATCCGCGTGCTGCGCAAGGAAGACGTGCTGAAGGTCCTGCAGATCCTGGTCGGCCTGAAGGACGGCAAGGGCGAGATCGACGACATCGACAACCTGGGCAACCGCCGGGTCCGCTCGGTCGGCGAACTGCTGGAGAACCAGTACCGCGTCGGCCTGCTGCGGATGGAGCGCGCCATCAAGGAGCGCATGAGCTCGGTCGATATCGACACGGTCATGCCGCACGACCTGATCAACGCCAAGCCGGCCGCTGCGGCCGTGCGCGAGTTCTTCGGTTCGTCGCAGCTGTCGCAGTTCATGGACCAGACGAACCCGCTGTCGGAAATCACCCACAAGCGTCGTCTCTCGGCGCTTGGCCCGGGCGGTCTGACGCGCGAGCGCGCGGGCTTCGAGGTCCGCGACGTGCACCCGACCCACTATGGCCGGATCTGCCCGATCGAGACGCCGGAAGGCCCGAACATCGGCCTGATCAACTCGCTGGCCACCCACGCCCGCGTGAACAAGTACGGCTTCATCGAGAGCCCGTACCGTCGCGTGAAGGACGGCCAGGCCCAGGGCGAGGTGATCTACATCTCGGCCATGGAGGAGTCGAAGTACACGATCGCCCAGGCCAACATCGAACTGAAGAACGGCCAGATCGTCGAGGACCTGGTCCCCGGCCGGATCAACGGGGAATCCCAGCTCCTGAACAAGGACGCCGTGGACATGATGGACGTGTCGCCGAAGCAGGTCGTTTCGGTCGCCGCCGCCCTGATCCCGTTCCTGGAGAACGACGACGCCAACCGCGCGCTGATGGGCGCCAACATGCAACGTCAGGCCGTGCCGCTGGTGCAGTCGGACGCGCCGCTGGTCGGCACCGGCATGGAAGCGGTCGTGGCCGTGGACTCCGGCGCCGTCGTGGTCGCCCGTCGTGACGGCGTCGTCGAGCAGATCGACGGCACCCGGATCGTCGTGCGCGCCACCGGCGACGTGGACGCCGCCCGCTCGGGCGTCGACATCTATCGTCTGTCGAAGTTCCAGCGCTCCAACCAGTCGACCTGCATCAACCAGCGCCCGATCGTGCGCGTGGGCGACGCGGTCAAGGCCGGCGACGTGATCGCCGACGGCCCGTCGACGGACCTGGGCGAACTGGCCCTGGGCCGCAACGCCCTGGTCGCCTTCATGCCCTGGAACGGCTACAACTTCGAGGACTCCATCCTGATCTCCGAGCGCATCGTGCGCGACGACGTCTTCACCTCGATCCACCTGGAAGAGTTCGAAGTGGCGGCCCGCGACACCAAGCTGGGGCCGGAGGAAATCACCCGCGACATCCCGAACGTCGGCGAGGAAGCCCTGCGCAACCTCGACGAAGCGGGCATCGTGGCCATCGGCGCCGAGGTCCAGCCGGGCGACATCCTGGTCGGCAAGGTGACGCCGAAGGGCGAAAGCCCGATGACCCCGGAAGAGAAGCTGCTGCGCGCCATCTTCGGCGAAAAGG
>JAEWDF010000112.1 GCA_023390245.1 Pseudomonadota bacterium | reverse complement strand
GTCGCGGCCTGGTCGGCGGTCACGGCCGCATCGGCGGCGGTGTCGGCGGCGGCGGCCGCATCGGCCGCAGCGTCCTCGGCCTTGTTTTCGGGCGCCTTCTGGCAGGCGGCCAGGACCAGGACGGCGGCCGAAGCGGCGATCAGGGCGGGGATGCGCATGGGATTCCTCCGATGATGAACGAGGTCTCGAAGCCTCGCGGCGACGATAACGCGGCCGTGAAACACGGGGCAAGCCGTGATCGACGGCTCGATGTCGCGGCCGGAGTCCCCGAGGCGGCCCGTCCGGCCCGCCTCAGTCGCTGAGGTTGTTCAGGGTCTCTTCCATCTCGAGGAAGGACGGCTGGGCCGGGGACGGAATGTCGCCGCGCCCGATCTCGACCGAAATCTGCGCCGCGTTGCCGTGCAGATGCGCGACCAGGACCGACTGGATGATCTTGTAATAGGCGGATTCCTCGTCGATCACCGCCTTCAGGCGGGCGGCGAACGGCCCCACCAGGCCATAGGCCAGGAACACGCCCATGAAGGTGCCGACCAGGGCGCCGCCGATCATGCCGCCCAGGATCTCCGGCGGCTCGGTGATCGAGCCCATGGTCTTGATGACCCCCAGCACCGCCGCGACGATGCCCAGGGCCGGCAGGGCGTCGGCCATGTTCTGCAGGGCGTGGGCGGCTTCGAGGTGCTCGTGGTGATGCTTCTCGAGCTGCTTCTCCATCGCGTCCTCGACCTGGTGGGGGTCCTCCAGGTTCATGGTCATCATCCGCAGGGTGTCGCAGATGAAGTCGACGGCGAAATGGTCCTTCAGCACCTTGGGGTACTTCTGGAAGATGGTCGATTCCTTGGGCTTCTCGATGTGGCTTTCCAGGGCCACCACGCCCTTGGACTTCATCGTCTTGGTCAGCTGGAACAGCAGGCTCAGCAGGTCCTTGTAGTCCTGCTTCTTCCACTTCGGCCCGGCGAAGATCTTGCCGAAGCCGCCCAGGACCGCCTTGATCACCGGCATGGAGTTGGAGATCAGGAAGGCCGCCACGCCGGCGCCGCCGATGGCCATCAGCTCGTGAGGCGCGGCGTGCATGATCACCTCGAACTTGCCGCCCGAGATGGCGTAGCTGCCGAACACGAGGCCGAACAGCAACACGATGCCGATGATCTGAAACATGAAACGCGAAATCCCGACGCGAGAGGCGCCGAGCATGGGCGTTAATCATTAAGACCGCGTTTCGCCGTCCGCGCGGACGGCCGGATCAGACCCGCAGCGGCATCAGCACGTACTGGACGCCCGGATCGCCGGGATCGAGCACCAGGGTCGGGCTGGCGCTGTCGGCGAACTTGAAGGCGGCGTTCTCGCCGGTGATCTGGCCGGCGACGTCCAGCAGGTAGCGGGCGTTGAAGCCGATTTCGAACGGCTCGTCGGAATAGCCGATCTCGACCTCCTCCTCGGCCTGGCCCGCCTCCATGTTGCGCACCGTCAGCTTGACCCGGTCGTTGTCGAAGGCCAGCTTTACCGACCGGCTCTTCTCGGCCGAGATGGTGGCCACGCGATCCACGGCCTTGGCGAACAGGCCGTTGTCGATGTCGGCCTGCTTGTCGTTGCCCTTGGGGATGACGCGCAGATAGTCGGGGAAGGCGCCGTCGATGACCTTGGAGGTCAGGCTGGCCTCGCCCAGCTGGAAGCGGATCTTCTGGGCCGAGACCTGGACCTCGACCGGGCCGTTCCCGTCGTCCAGCAGGCGGCGGACCTGGTCGACCGTCTTCCTCGGCACGATGACGCCCGGCGCGCCCGCCGCGCCGTCCGGCGCCGGCATTTCCGCCAGGGCCAGGCGATGGCCGTCGGTGGCCACGGCCCGCAGCAGCGGCACGCCCTGCTCGGCGACGACGTGCAGATAGAGGCCGTTCAGATAGTAGCGCGTCTCCTCGGTCGAGACGGCGAAACGGGTCTTGTCGATCAGCCGGGCCAGGTCGTCCTTGGCCACGACATAGGACGCGCCCGCGCCCTCGTTCGACATGACCGGGAAGTCGCCCGCCGGCAGCACAGGCAGATTGAAGCGCGACCGGCCGGCCGAAACGACCAGCCGGGGGTCGTCGCCGGAATAGGTCAGGGCCACCTCGGCGCCTTCCGGCAGCTTGCGCACGATCTCGTACAGGGTGTGGGCGGGCGCGGTGATCTGGCCCTCGACCTGGACCTGGGCCTCGGCGTCGTCGACCATCTCCATGTCCAGGTCGGTGGCGGCGAAGGTCAGCCGGTCGCGGCCCGCGCTCAGCAGGACGTTGGACAGGATCGGAATGGTGTTCCGACGTTCGACCACGCTCTGGACGTGGCCCAGGGCCCGAAGGAGCGCGGAACGTTCGATGGTCAGCTGCATGTCGTCTCGCCCGGCGCGGCCGACTCGACGGCCGCGAAATAAATGGCTTCGGACACTAGCGGATCGAACGACGAGGGCAAGGAAGGCCGGCAAAGCCGTTCACAGAATTCTGCTTCACCCTCCCTCGCGGGGGAGGGTGGCTGAGCGCAGCGAAGCCGGGTGGGGCGGGCAAGGCGAAATCCCACGGACCCAAGCCGCATCCGGCGTCGGTGCGGCCCTGCCTGGCGGCCCCCACCCCGTCGCTGCGGCGACGACCCTCCCCGGAACGGAGAGGGAGAACGTCGCGGGCTACCCCCGCAGCTTGCGCGTCAGCGCCTCCACGTCCCGGGCGATCTGGTCGTCCTTGGGCATCAGTTCCTCGATCTTGCGCACCCCGTGCAGGACCGTGGTGTGATCGCGCCCGCCGAAGCGGCGGCCGATGTCGGGATAGGAGCGCGTCGTGTGCTGCTTGCACAGATACATGGCGATCTGGCGCGGGCGGGCCACCGAGCGCGTGCGGCGCTCGCTCAGCAGGTCGGCCTGCTTCAGGCTGAAATGGTCGGCGACCGTCTTCTGGATCTCGTCGACGGTGATGCGGCGCTCGGGGCCGCCGCGCAGCGCAGCGCCCAGCAGCATCGCCGCCTCGTCCACCGTGACCGCCGACAGGCGCGCCCCGGCGGCGGCGGCCAGGGTGTTCACCGCCCCCTCCAGTTCGCGCATCGAGCCCGGCGTGCGGTCGACCAGGTGCGCCAGGACCTCGGGCGCGGCCTCGCCCTTGACGACGCCCAGGGCGCCCAGGGCGGCCAGGCGGTTGCGGGCCACGGCGATCTTCAGTTCGCGGTCGCCCGCCTCGACCGGGCAGGTCAGGCCGGCGGCCAGGTGGCTGCGCAGGCGCGGCTCGACCTCGGTCAGGGCCATCGGCGCGCGGTCGGCCGACAGGACGATGCGCTTGCCGTCCTCGATCAGGGCGGTCAGCGTCGACAGCAGCTCCTCCTGGGTGCTCGTCTTGCCGCCGACGAACTGGACGTCGTCCAGCAGCAGCATGTCGGCCGAGCGCAACGACTCCTTGAAGGCGGCGGTCGACCGGTCCTGCATCGCCTTGACGAAGGTCGACAGGAACCGCTCGGCGGTCAGATAGACCACCTTGGCCTCGGGCCGCAGGCGCTGGGCCTCCCAGGCGATGGCGTTCAGCAGGTGCGTCTTGCCGTAGCCGTAGGGACCGCAGAAGAAGACGGGGTTGAAATGGCCGTCGGCCCAGCTGGCGACCTGGCGGGCGATGGCCAGGGCGAAGGCGTTGCCCTGTCCTTCCACGAAGCTGTCGAAGGTCAGCCGCTCCTGCAGGCCGGCGGCGCGCACGGCGCGGGCGCCGTCGGCGACCGGGCCGACGGTCGGCGTCGCCAGGCC
>JAEWDF010000093.1 GCA_023390245.1 Pseudomonadota bacterium | reverse complement strand
CGCCTGGCGGTCGAAGACGCGCGGCGTGCTGCGCTGATCCGGCCGCGGCGCGCGGCGGGGCGCCGGGCGGACGGCGGCGAATGAGCGGCGCGGCGCGCCTGGGCACGGCCGGATGGAGCGTGCCGGGCGTCCTGGCCGACCGGTTCCCCGGACCGGGGACGCACCTGGAGCGGTACGCCCGGGTGATGAACGCGGTCGAGATCAACAGCAGCTTTTATCGTCCGCATCGGCGGTCGACCTATGAGCGGTGGGCGGCGTCGACGCCGGAGGATTTCCGGTTCGCGGTGAAGGCGCCGCGCGTGCTGACGCACGAGCGGCGGCTGCGCGATCCGGCGGAGACGCTGGAGCGGTTCGCGGACGAGGTCGCGGGATTGGGCGACCGGCTGGGCGTGCTGCTGGTCCAGCTTCCGCCGTCGCTGGCGTTCGACGAGGCGGTCGCCGCCCGCTTCTTCGACGCCCTGGCCGAACGCCTGCCGGTCGCGGTCGTCTGCGAACCCCGGCACGCGAGCTGGTTCACGCCCGACGTCGATGCGTGGATGGCGCATCGACGCATCGCGCGGGTCGCCGCCGACCCCGCGCCAGCGCCCGGCGCGGGCGAGCCGGGCGGCTGGCGCGGCCTGACCTATCTCCGGCTGCACGGATCGCCGCGCATCTACTATTCGGCCTATGCGCCGGAGGTCCTGGCCGCGACCGCCGAACGGATCGCGCGGGAGGCCGCGCCGACCTGGTGCGTCTTTGACAACACCGCCGAGGGCTGCGCCCTGCCGGACGCCTTGACCGTCATGGCGGCGCTGGGCGATGAGCCGCGATGACTTCCAGACCGCCCATCGCCCTGTCCGGGGAAGAGATCGCCGCCGTCCGCTCGTGGGTGATCCATGAGGACGCCCATGTGCTGGCCCTGTCCAAGCCGCCGGGCCTGTCCAGCCAGGGCGGGCGGATCAGGGCGCACACGCTGGACGACCTGCTGTGGGCCTTCGCCCGCTCGAACGGAAAACGGCCGGAACTGGTGCACCGGCTGGACCGCGACACCTCGGGCGTGATCCTGGCGGCCAAGACCAAGCCGGCGGCGGGGTTCCTGGGCAAGGCGTTGCAGGCCAAGAGATTCCGCAAGACCTACCTGGCCCTGCTGTCGGCGGCGCCCGAACCGCGCGCGGGGGTGGTCGACGCGCCGCTGCGCCGCGAGGAGATCGGGCGCGAAAGCTACATGCGGGTGGTCGCGGCCGACGCGCCGGGCGCCCAGGCCTCGCAGAGCCGCTATCGCACCCTGGCGGCGAACGAGGCCGGGGCGGTGGTCGAACTGGAGCCGATGACGGGCCGGATGCACCAGTTGCGGGTGCATATGGCGCACCTGAACCGGCCGCTGGTCGGAGACGCGCGATACGGCGGCGCCCTGACCACGGCGGCGGGCGCCGCGCCGCGGCTGATGCTGCACGCCGCCAGGCTGACCTTCCCCCACCCGGAAGGCGGGACGCGGACGGTCGAGGCGCCGGCGCCGGAGGATTTCGCGCGGCTGAGGGCGGCGCTGGGGCTTCAGGCCGGTGAGGCGCATGGCGAATGACGACCACGTTCGGATCATTCCCCGAAGGACGCCGGAATCGGCGGCCATGTCGGCGGAGGTCAGACGGGCGATGGCGATCACCGCGTCGCTGAACCGTCTGGCCTATGACGACGAGGACCAGGTCCGCGACCTGTTCAGCGACCTGATCGGCCGCGCCGTCGATCCCGGCTTCGTGCTGATACCGCCCTTCCATGCGACCGGCGGCGTCGACACCCGCGTGGGGCGGAATGTCTTCATCAACCAGAACTGCACCTTCTACGATCTGGGCGGGATCGACATCGGCGACGAGGTGATGATCGGGCCCAACGTCAGCCTCATCACTTCCGGCCATCCGATCCAGCCGTCGCAGCGGCGATCCGGGGTCGTCGCCAAGCCCATCGTGATCGAGAGGAATGTTTGGATAGCGGCGGGGGCGACCGTCATCGGCGGCGTGACGATCGGCGAGAACTCGGTCGTCGCGGCGGGTTCCGTCGTCACCCGGGACGTGCCGCCAAACACCCTGGTCGGAGGCAATCCGGCGCGGATCATTCGCTCGATCGTCGAATGACGGACCGGCCCCGCCTGAGAGGGATCTGGGGGCGAAAAAGTTCAGATCAAGAATTGGCAGGCGGCGATTTATGCGCAGTTTGTCACGCCCTCACACACAGCCGGGGCGACCGATGACCATCAAGGAATTCCAGAACATAGGGCCCTTCTATCACGGTACGAAGGCGGACCTGGCGGCGGGAGACCTGCTCAAGGCGGGTTTCGCCTCCAACTTCGATCCACGGCGGATAGCGGCTTATGTCTATCTGACCGCCAAGCTGGACACGGCCGTCTGGGGCGCGGAACTGGCCTCGGGCGACGGGCCGGGGCGAATCTACATCGTCGAGCCGGTCGGTCCGTTCGAGGACGATCCGAACGTGACGGACAAGAAGGTCCCCGGCAATCCGACCCAGTCGTATCGCACGCGCGAGCCGCTCAGGGTGGTCGGAGAGGTGGCCGACTGGCAGGGGCATCCGGCGGAACGGCTGGAGGCGATGAGAGACCTTGTGGTCGAGTTGAGGCGCAGGGGCGTGGAGGTCATCGAGGATTGACGTGCAAACATCCTCTGGACGGAACGCTCCGCGCGCAGCAACGCTATCCTCGCAAAGGAGACAACGCCATGAAGCGCCTCGCCGTTTTTAGCCTCGCCGCCTCCGCCCTGGCGCTGACCGCCTGCGCCAGCCTGGCGCCCTACGGTCCGCAGCGCGGGCCGGGCGGGCAGGGGTATTCCGAGCAGCGGATCGAATCCAACCGCTATCGCGTGACCTACAACGGCGTGGGCGCGGCCGGCCGGGTGGCGGACTACGCCCTGTTGCGGGCGGCGGACCTGACGACGCAGGAAGGCTATGACTGGTTCGAAGTGACCCAGAGCTGGATCGACGGCCGGCCGGGCGGCGCCGGCGGGGTGCGGCCCAGCGTCTCGATCGGCGGTGGGACCAGCCGCTACGGCGGCTATTCGGCCTCAGGCGTCGGCGTGGGCGTCGGGCTGAATTTCAGCGGGCCGCAGCCGACCTCGACGACGCTGGAGGTGATCCTGGGGCGCGGCGCCAAGCCGGACCGACCCAACGCCTATGACGCGCGGTCGGTGCAGGGATCGATTCCGCGGTAGGGGCGGTTCGCCCGTCTTCCGTCATCCTCGGGTCAAGCGCGAGGATGACGGGGAAGAGTCAGCGGCTCCGGGTCAGGTTGCGATACTCGACCAGCCGTTCCTTGTCTCGGCGGACCTGGTCGCCGACGGTGTTGTCCATGTCCAGCGAGGCGTAGCGGACCCAGCTTTCGGCGCCGAGCTTGTCCTGAATGGCGGTGGTCGGCGTCTGCCAGCGGAAGTAGGACAGCCAGGATACGGTCACGGCCAGGACGACCGCGACGACCTGCAGCAGGCGGAAGCCGACCCCGTCGCCCGGCGCGGGCCACAGGGCGAAGACGCCCAGCCAGACCAGCAGGACCAGCGGCGTGCTGAAACGGCCGAACCAGCGCATCCAGTAGCGCTCGCGCCGAACGCGCCACAGCTCCATCTGGATGAACTTCTCCAGATATTCCATGCGCGCGCCGATCCACATGACCAGGCGCGTCAGATAGAGGGCGCGCTGGCCCCAGGCCTTGCCGTCCATCTGGTAGGTGGTCTCAGCCTGGTCGGACAGGGCGCGGGCGTTGGTGAACAGGTTCTGCAGCTCGCGCGTCCGCTGCACGATCTCGCGCGACAGCTCGTAGGAATCGTTCTCCAGCCGGAAGCGGTACTGGATGAACAGGATGGTCGAGACGCCGAAGAAGAGGCCGACCACGATCAGCATGGCCAGGACGCTCAGCCCCAGTCCGGCGGGTTGCCCGCCGGTCCAGCCGGCGAACAGTGTCGGCCCCATCTCGGCCAGGATGGAGAAGGCCAGCAGCGCCAGCGCCTGGGTCAGGCGCTTGATCCCGACATGGACGCACAGGGCGCGGAAGACCCGGCGGCCGTAGGCGTGGACGCGACCGCGGATGTCGCGGTCGGCGGCGAACCGCTCCTCGATCTGGCGGGCGAACAGGACGTGGAAGCGGTCGGGCTTCCGCTCGTTCTCCCAGAAGGGGAAGATGTCGAGCGGCTGGTTGAAATACTGGTCGATGTTGGCGGAGATGCGCGCGATCGCCGCCTCGTCCAGGGTGAAATAGTCGCTTTCCTGGATCGGGCGCAGCACGCCTTCGTCGGAGACGGCGGGCGTCTCGGTCGGCGTCGGATTGGGCGGCGGGGTTCGTTCTGCCTGGGTCTGGGCCAGGGATTCCAGCGCGTGCGGCTGCGGCTCCGTCGGCGGGACGGGCGGGGGCGGCGTATGGGCGGCGTCTTCGTGCGACATGGCGCGGCTTGCGAACCCCGTGCTGAACCTGGCCCGGCACTATGCCTGAAGACGCCGCCGGGCCGACGACGTTCTCCCGAGGCGCGAAGCCGCGCCAAGTCGGATATCGCCGTTAACCCTGTTCGGCCGCAAGTGAAGTTTCGGTCAGAACGGCCAGCGGGCCATGGCGGCGGCGAAGGCGACCAGCGGCAGGACCAGCAGAAGCTCCAGCCGGACCAGGGCGCGTGTCGACTCCAGCCGGGCGGGATCGGCGACGCCGGCGCGGCGCCAGCGCAGGATGCGCAGCGTCGGGACGACGGAGATCAGGCCGATCAGGGCGAAGGTCCCGATCTTGGCCCAGAAGAAGGGATTGGCCTGGTAGAAGGCCCAGCCCTTGCCGCCCCAGACGACGCGGCAGACGCCGACGACGATGACCAGCAGGGCGGTCGCGCCATAGCCGGCGTCCAGGCCCGCCAGCCGGCGGACGTCCGGCAGGGATGTCCGCAGCAGCGCCAGCTCCATGGCCAGCATCATCACCAGTCCGAAGACCAGCAGGTGGTGCAGGACGGCCAGGGTCAGGTCGAGCATCGGCTTTCCTTCGCATTCGGGCGTTCGCGCGTATATAGGCGGCCATCATGACACGATTTCTTCTCGTTGCGGCCGGCGGGGCCCTGGGGGCGATGGCGCGGTACGGCCTGGGCGTCGTCGCCGGGCGGCTGGCCCCGAACGCGGCTTGGCCGTGGGGCACCTTCGGGGCCAACCTCCTCGGCGGCCTGTGCATGGGGCTGCTGGTCGGCTGGATGGCGCTGAAGGCCGGGGCGCACCAGGAGGCGATCCGCCTGTTCGCGGCGGTGGGCGTCCTGGGCGGCTTCACCACCTTCTCCTCCTATTCGCTGGAGGCGGCGCTGATGATCGAACGGCGCGACTATGGGCTGGCGGCCGCCTATGTGATCGGCTCGGTGGTGCTGGCGATCGCGGCGCTGTTCGTGGGGCTGATGATCTCGCGCCGGGCCTTCGCATGAGCCGGGAGGTCCAGACCCTCTATGTCGCCGAGGCCGAGGACGGCATCCGCCTGGACCGCTGGTTCAAGCGGCGCTGGCCGCACCTGTCGCACGTGCAGGTGCAGAAGATGGCCCGCAGCGGCCAGATCCGCGTCGACGGCGCGCGCATCAAGCCCGAGGGCCGGCTGACGGCCGGGGCGGCGGTGCGGGTGCCGCCGATCCCCGATCCGGTCGAGCGCGCGCCGGGCGACAAGCCCAAGATCAGCGAGCGGGACGCGGCCTACGCCAAGTCCCTGGTGCTGTACGAGGACGAGCTGGTCATCGCGCTGAACAAGCCGCACGGGCTGGCGGTGCAGGGCGGGACCAAGACGACCAAGCATGTTGACCGGCTGCTGTCGGCCTGGGGCGAGGGGCTGGAGCGGCCGCGGCTGGTCCACCGGCTGGACCGCGACACCTCCGGCGTCCTGCTTCTGGGCAAGGGGCCCGAGGCGGCCAAGCGGCTGGCGGGCGCCTTCGCGCGGCGCCAGGCCAAGAAGACCTACTGGGCGCTGGTGATCGGCAATCCCAAGCCCGCCAACGGCCAGATCGACCTGCCGCTGAGGAAGACCGGCATCAACGACTTCGAGATGATGCGGCCCGCCGACCCGAAGGAGTACGGGGCCGAACCGGCCGAGACCGCCTACGCCACCATCAGCCGCGCGGCGCACCGGGCGGCGTGGATGGCGCTGAGGCCCTTCACCGGGCGGACGCATCAGTTGCGCGCGCACATGGCGGCGATCGGCCATCCGATCCTGGGCGATCCGAAATACGGCAACGAGCAATCGGCGGAACTGAGCGGGCCGCTGAAGCTGCAGCTGCACGCGCGGCGCATCGAGCTGGACCATCCCGGCGGCGGCAAGCTGATCGTCGAAGCGCCGCTGAGCCCGGAGATGAAGGCGGGTTTCAACCACTTCGGCTTTTCGGAAGACGAGGCCGACGAGGATGTATTCGCCGGCGTGAGGCGACAGCGATGAGCCATATCCCGCCGCTGGATCCGATGGTCGCCGCCCGCAAGGGCTTTCGTGAATCCGAAGAGCGCATCAAGCGGTTCTGGACCGCCGTCGACGTGGCGCCCTCCGAAGGCGGCTGGGCCGTGACGCTGGACGGGCGCACGCCGAAGACGCCGGCCAAGGCGCCGCTGGTCCTGCCGACCGAGGCCGCCGCGCGGCTGGTCGCCGAGGAGTGGGCGGCGCAGGGCGAGTTCCTGGACCCGGCGGCCATGCCGGCGACGCGCCTGGCCTCCACCGCCATCGACCGCATCGGCCAGGCGCGCGAGGCGGTGGCCGACGAGATCGCCGCCTACGCCAGCTCGGACGCCCTGTGCTATCTGGCCGAACATCCCCGCGCCCTGGTCGAACGGCAGGCGCGCGAGTGGGGGCCATGGCGCGACTGGGCCGCGCGGGAACTGGGCGTGGCGCTGGAGCCGGTCGAGGGCATCATGCACCGGGCGCAGCCGGAGGCGTCGGTCGCGTGGGTTCGGGACCATGCGCTGGGGCTTGACGACTTCCGCCTGACGGGGCTGGCGACGGCGGTTCCGCTGCTGGGCTCGGCCGTGCTGGGCCTGGCGCTGGAGCGGGCCGCGCTGGCCGCCGACGCGGCGTTCGACCTGTCGCGGCTGGACGAGGCCTTCCAGGAGGAACAGTGGGGCGTGGACGCGGAGGCGGCCGGACGCGTCGCCGCGCGCCGCGCCGAGGCCCGGCTGCTGGAGCAGTGGTTCGCGGCCCTGACCTGACTTTCCAATTTGGAAAGTTTTCACTTGACGATATGGAAAGAGATGGTCATTTTCCGATATGGAAAGTGAGGGTTCGCCATGTCCGATCATCAATCGCCGCAGGAGGCGCTGGAGGCCATCCGTCGGACGCGCGAGGACGTGCGCCGGCGCATGTCGCATTCGCCATGGTGGTACGACCTGGGCTTCGGCGGCGCGTTGGCGGTGATGGTCGGCGGACAGGGCGCGCCAATGCCGTTCGGGCCGATCTCCACGGCGGTCGGCCTGGCGGTCATCGCCGTGATCGTGCGCAAGTGGACCGACCGCACGGGCGTCTGGATCAACGGCTATCAGCCGAAGCGGGCGCGGTGGGTCGCGTTCGGCCTGGCGGCGGTGATGGTGGGGCTGATGATCGGCGCCGTCGCCTGCGGGCGGCTGGGCGGTCCGGCCTGGGGACCGGCGGCCATCGGCGTGGTCGCGGGCGTGCTGGCGGTGATCGCCTCGCGAATCTGGACGCGGGTCTATCTGGCCGAGACGAAGGAGCTGCCGTGAGCGCCCCGGTGTTCGACGCGGTCATTCACGCGCCGGGACGGCTGCAGATCTGCGCCCTGCTGTCGGCGGCGGAGGCCGATTTCGCCACGGTGCGCGACGCCATCGGCGTGTCCGACTCCGTCCTGTCCAAGCATGTGAAGATGCTGGAGGAAGCGGGATATGTGGCGGTGCGCAAGGCGCCGTTGGGCGGGCGCCAGCGGACCTGGCTGTCGCTGACGGCGGCGGGCCGAAAGGCGTTCGCGGCGCACGTGGCGGAGCTGAATCGGCTGGCGGCGCTGACGCTCTAGCCCAGCAGGGCCGCGCGCTCGTCCGGCGTCAGGTGACGCCAGCGGCCTTCGGGCAGGTCCCTGAGGGACAGGGGGCCGATGCGGATGCGCAGCAGGTCGACGACCTCCAGACCCACGAGCTCGCACATGCGGCGGATCTGGCGGTTGCGGCCTTCCCTCAGCACGAAGCGCAGGCGCTGGGGCTCGACCTGGGTGACGCGGGCGGGCTTCAGGGCGCGGCCGTCCAGTTCCAGCCCGTGACGCAGGCGGGTCAGCCGGGTCTCGGTGACCGCGCCGGAGACGACGACCAGATACTCCTTGTCCAGGTCCGACTGCGGCCCGATCACCGCCTTGGCCACCACGCCGTCCGAGGACAGCAGCAGCAGGCCGCGCGAGTCTTCGTCCAGGCGGCCGATGGGGGGCAGGGAGGCGTCGCGGGCGGGCGTCTGCCCGGCGCCCAGGCGGTTGGCGGCGGTCAGCAGGCGCACGGCCGGAACCTTGCCCGGTTCGGGCTGGCCGGAGACATAGCCGACCGGCTTGTGCAGCACGAGGGTCATGCCGGCCGCCAGCTCCGCCTGGGCGTCGTCGTTCAGCGTCAGCGTCTGGCCCGGCAGGATCTTGCGGCCCGCGTCGGTCACGACCTCTCCGTCGATGGAGACGAGGCCGTCGGCGATCAGCCCTTCCGCCTCGCGCCGCGAGCACACGCCGGTCTGGCCCAGCCACTTGTTCACGCGGACGGGCTCTGCGCCGTCATAGGTGCGGGTGAAGGCCATCGGGGCTCCGTCGATCTCAAACGTTCGTCACGGGCCGCGACCGCATCCGAACCGTAAGGCCCTGGGGTCGGCCCGAGCGTGACGGCTTATAGGTCAGGCATGAGGCCTGGAGAAGGAGGACATGGGCTGCGTGGGGCTTCAGCAATTCCGACGGCGGCAGGCCGATCGGGTCGAATGATTGTGAAATCGGTTCCGGTTGACCTCGACCCGCGCCCTTCTATATGTAAGCCGCAATCCCCGAACGTCTCAGATCGTTGCGCGCCCGATGTCGGGCGTCGATTGTTCGTTTTCTGAGCCGTGGATTTTCGTGTCTGACCCGATATCGCGTCAGGCCGATCGATTTATTGAAACCCTCGAAGGAGACGTCTTGTACGCTCAACGCAAATCTTCTGCCGCCCCGCGTAACCGCAACGGTTTTCGTCCCACCCCGACCCGCGTCCGTATGGGCCTGGTGATGCGACGGGGCATGGACTTCGGACAATTGGGCGACATGGAGCACGCGCTTCGGGCGGAAGGCGTCGGACTGGCGCCGATCTCGACGGGGGACGCCAGCCTGTCGGTCGGCGGCGTCACGGTCCTGCCGACCGCCACGGCCGCCAATGTGGCCGACGGATCGCTAAAGGGCCTGGTCGTGCCCGGCGGCGCGGCCGATGAGGCGGGTCTGGCCAACGTCCGCGCGCTGCTGGAAACCGCCAAAGGCAAGGGCGTGCCTGTGCTGGCCTTCGCCGACGCCGTCAGCCTGGCGGCGGAGACGTTCGGCCTCGCGACCGATGCGCCGGGCGCGGTGTTCGCGGACGGCAAGGTCACGCCGCTGAACGCGGCCGCCGACCTGCCGGCCGCCGTCGCCGGCATCGGCTGATCAGACGGCGCGGAACAGCAGCGTCAGATTGTTGGCGGGCATGTCGACCCTGAGGGTCGGCGACAGCCGGTGCGAGCGCGCCAGGGCCTCAACGGCCTCCCGCTCGCGCAGGCCCCAGGCCGGATCGCGCGCCTTTAGGCTGTCGTCGAAGGCGGTGTTGGACGCCGCCAGCGGCCGGTCCGCTTCCCGATAGGGGCCGTACAGAACCAGAAGACCGCCGGGCCGCGTCAGGACGCGCCCGGCCAGAGCCATCAGCCCCTCGGTCGCCGACCAGGGGCTGATGTGCGTCATGTTCGCACAAAACATCGCGTCGAACGGGCCGGTCGGCCACGTCTGCGGGTCGGCGGCGTCCAGCGCCAGCGGCGGGGCGACGTTGGAATGGCCGCCCGACCGGCGCCAGGCGTCGATGCTGTGGCGCGCCTCCTCGCTGGGATCGCTGGGCGTCCAGGCGACGCCGGGCAGGGCGGCGGCGAAGGCGACGGCGTGTTCGCCGGAGCCGGAAGCGACCTCCAGCACGCGGGCGCTTGGCCCCAGATGCGTGCGCAGAACGACCAGGATGGAATCGATGTTGCGGCGCGCGGCGGGCGAGGACAGCGCACCGTCCGGCCGCGCATTGATCGGGTCGAGCGTATTCACGCGCCCACCCTAGCGCAGCCGTTTGAGGGGCGGGAGGCGATTGTCGGGTCGACCCAGCGACCGCGCCAAACGTTCGCACGGTTTTGCCGAGGTAACCGGTAGACATGACGGATCGCTTGCGCGGTTTGACGCAGGGGACTCCGAGGCGCATCCCCGGCCTGTAACAGTGCGTGATCGTTGCGCGCTTTCGGCCCAGGCGGCGACAGATCGCCGGGTCCTGCTCAGGAGAGGCCTGCCTTGAACCCCGTATCGATTCCCGGACTCCGACCCGCGCCGACCGACCACGCCCGCCTGGTCGAGTGGGTCGAGCGCATCGCCGCCCTGGCCAAGCCCGCCCGCGTCCATTGGTGCGACGGCTCCGACGCCGAAAAGGCGGCCATCGCGGCGGAACTGGTCGAGAAAGGCACGCTGAAGCCGCTCGATCCGGTCAAGCGGCCGGGCAGCTTCTACGCCGCCTCGGACCCGCGCGACGTGGCGCGCGTCGAAAGCCGCACCTTCATCTGCTCTCAGCAGGAGGCCGACGCCGGGCCGACCAACAACTGGGCCGATCCGGCCGAGATGCGCGCGCGGCTGGACGGCCTGTTCGACGGCTGCATGGCCGGGCGGACGATGTATGTGGTCCCCTTCTGCATGGGACCCTTGGGGTCCGAGATCAGCGCCCTGGGCGTCGAGATCACCGACAGCGGCTATGTGGCCCTGTCGATGGGCGTCATGACGCGCATGGGCCGGGCGGCGCTGGAGCAGCTGGGGACCGACGGAACCTTCGTGCCGGCCGTCCACACCCTGGGCGCGCCGCTGGCGGCGGGGCAGGCGGACGTTCCATGGCCCTGCAACGACGAGAAGTGGATCGTGCATTTCCCGGAGACGCGGGAAATCTGGTCCTACGGCTCGGGCTACGGCGGCAACGCCCTGCTGGGCAAGAAGTGCTACGCTCTGCGGATCGCCTCGGTCATGGCCCGCGACGAGGGTTGGCTGGCCGAGCACATGCTGATCCTGAAGCTGACCGACCCGAAGGGCATGTCCAAGTATGTGGCCGCCGCCTTCCCTTCGGCCTGCGGCAAGACCAATCTGGCCATGCTGCAGCCCAGCCTGCCGGGCTGGAAGGCCGAGACGATCGGCGACGACATCGCCTGGATGCGCTTCGGCGAGGACGGGCGGCTGTATGCGGTGAACCCGGAGGCGGGCTTCTTCGGCGTGGCGCCCGGCACCAGCCGCAACACCAACCACAATGCGCTGGAGACGCTGGCGAGGAACACCATCTTCACCAACACCGCCCTGACCGCCGACGGCGACGTCTGGTGGGAAGGGCTGACGAAGGAGACGCCCGAGGGGCTGACCGACTGGAAGGGCCGGCCGCACGATCCGGCGTCGGGAGAGCCGGCGGCGCATCCGAACGCCCGCTTCGCCGCCCCGGCCGGGCAATGCCCCGCCATCGCGCCGGAATGGGAGGACCCCAAGGGCGTGCCGATCGACGCCATCCTGTTCGGCGGGCGCCGGGCCAGCGCGGTGCCTCTGGTGACCGAGGCCTTCGACTGGGAGCACGGCGTCTTCATGGGCTCGACCGTGGCGTCGGAAGGCACGGCGGCGGCCGAGAACAAGGTCGGCGAACTGCGCCGCGACCCGTTCGCCATGCTGCCCTTCTGCGGCTACAACATGGGCGACTATTTCGCCCACTGGCTGAAGATGGGCGAGGGACGCGACCCGGCGAAGCTGCCGCGCCTCTTCTTCGTCAACTGGTTCCGCAAGGACGAGGGCGGTCGGTTCGTCTGGCCCGGCTTCGGCGACAACGCCCGCGTCCTGAAGTGGATCGCCGAACGGATCGACGGGGAGGCCGAAGCGGTCGACACGCCGGTCGGCCGCGTGCCGACGCGCGAGGCGCTGGACCTGTCGGGACTGGACCTGACCGAGGCGCAGCTGTCGACCCTGCTGGACGTGGACGCCGAGGTCTGGGCCGAGGAAGCGGCGCTGATCCCCGCCTTCTACGAACGGTTCGGCGAGCGGCTGCCCCGGGCGCTGTGGGCGCAGCATCGCGCGCTGAGCGAACGGCTGGCGGGCGAGGGCGCGGTGCTCGCCGCCGAATAGGGCGGGGCGCCGCCCCGCGGGCGCAAAGCGCTTGCAATCGCGCGGCCTCAGGTCGATCTGGGGCCGGTGACGACCTCCCCCTCCATCCTGATCGTCGGCGCGGGCGCGCTGGGGCTCTGCACGGCCTTCGAATTGAAGCGGCGCGGTCATGCCGTGACCGTGGTCGATCCGGGCGGGACGAACGCCTCCAGCGTCGCGGCGGGCATGATCGCGCCGGCGATGGAGTCGGCCATCGACCAGGCGTCGCCCGAGCAGGCGGCGCTGCTGCGCGCGGGACGCGACCTGTGGCCCGCGTTCGCTGAGGCGGCTGGGATCGCCCTGGCGCGACGGCCGGCGGAGTGGCGCGGCGAGGGCGTCGACGGGATCGAGGCGCGGCTGCGAGAGTTGGGCTTCGGCCTGACGCGGGACGGCGACCGGCTCGTCACGGACGAGGATTACCAGATTGAGCCGGCGCAGGCGGCGGCGGCGCTGCGCGCGGCGCTGGGCGGCGCGGCGGTCGAGGGGCGGGTCGCGGGGATCGAAC
>JAEWDF010000102.1 GCA_023390245.1 Pseudomonadota bacterium | reverse complement strand
GGCCGACGGTCGGCGTCGCCAGGCCGGCGCCGGCCAGGGCGGCGATGCGCGGCGTGGCGTCGACCACATTGCCGGCGGCCACCGCGGCGGCCGGCGGGACGGAGCCCACCTCGGCGCGGCAACGGACCTCCAGCCGGCGGGCCTGGCCGTCCAGGCCCAGCCACAGTTCGTTCATCCGGCGCAGGGCGTTCTTGCGCACCCAGTCGCGCGCATAGGCGGTCGGGGTGACCAGGATCAGCTGTCCGCTGGAATCGGCGCGCACGGCGGACGGGGCGACATAGGAGTTGAACGGGCCGTCGCCGATCTCCGCGCGCAGGCGGCCCGCGGCCTCGGTCCAGATGCGATCGAGATCCGTAGGTTCAGACCTGCCCGCACCGTTCGACATCGCCGTCGCGCCCCCGACCATCGTTCAGCCACCCGCTGTTCAAAACCAAACCTGTCCGCGGCACCTCAGGGGGACGGTTCAGGGACGACTTCTCCTGCGCCGAAAAGCTGTGCTTTCCGGACGGGGCCGAACTCCTGGACAGACATCTCCCGCCGACGCGAAACGAGGTCCCGCGCCGTCTTCATCCGTGTTGGGATGGAAGTGCGTTAGAGGCCAAAACTTACGCCGGGGGCCCGCCGGGTCAACGCTGATTCGTTGATCGATTCGAAGTTAAATTCGTTGACTCCGGCAAACGCCACGTCCGCTTGGGAAATTCACCGTTTCCCTTTCCAGGGGTCCGGCGTTCCCTGCCGCGCGAGTTACCGCCGGAACGCAAAACGGCGAAGGAGCATCAACCCCTTCGCCATTGAAATTGCATCGAAATCCCACAACGGAACAGCGACAGCCGCTCCGTATCAGGGAAAGTCCTTAACGCGGATCAGGCGGCCGAAAGCTTCTTCAGCTGGGCGGCCAGACGGCTGACCTTGCGGGCCCCGGTGTTCTTGTGGACCACGCCCTTGGAGACGGCGCGCATCAGTTCCGACTGGGCCTCGACGAAGGCGGTCTTGGCGACCGCCGCGTCGCCGCCGGCGACCGCTTCCTGGAACTTGCGCAGATAGGTGCGGACGCGCGAGCGGCGCGCCTTGTTCACTTCGGTGCGGGCGGCGATCTTGCGGATCGACTTGCGGGCGCCGGGGTTGTTGGCCATCTGGAAACCTTCGAACGGAAAACGCCGCAGACCACCCGATCCACGGCGCGGAAATCTCAAGAGCGCGGGCCTATAGCGGATCGCCGTCCGCAGGTCAACGCGAGCGCCCCACGCAATCGCCCGTCGCCGCTAAACCTTATTCAACGAACGCCGTGGCAGAACTCCCGACCCGATCGAGAGCTGCATGTCAAAGTCGCGTATCCTCCTCCTGCCGGCCGTGTTCGCCGCGGCGCTGCTCTCGTCCGTCGCGCCGGCGCGGGCGTCGCCGCCGTCGCGGACGTCGCTGGAACTGGCCCAGGCGGTCGAACGGCGCGCCAGTTCGACCAGCTTCGCCGCCCTGGAGGCCTTCGGCGGCGACGCGATGCGCCGGGGGGACCGCGAGGGGCTGCAGCGCCTCTATCATGTGACCTGGATCCTGTTGAACCAGGGCGAATTCGACAAGGCCGAGGTCTGGAACGGCCGCCTGGCCGAGGCCGCGCGGCGCCAGGGCGACGCGCGCTATCGGACCATCGCCCGCCTGAACGTGCTGACCCTGCAATACGACCGGGGACGGACCGAGGCGGCCGAGGAGATGCGCCGCATCGCCGCCGAGGAGCCCGACTGGTTCGCCAAGGCCCATGCGACGCGCCTGTGGGCCCTGGCGCTGATGGACCGGGACAAGATCGGCGAGGGGCTCAAGCTCCTGACCGACGCCCACGCCTTCATTCCGGCGACCGCGCCCTACGCCGACGCCGCGCGCGCCGGCCTGTGGGAGATGGCCGGCATCGGCCTGATGAAGCTGAACGACATCGACGGCGCCACCGCCGCCTTCGGCCGTTTCGAGATCGATTTCGCCAATCCGGACTATCCCCGCCCGGACTTCGACGCCGTCTACAACCTGGCGCGCCTGTCGACCCAGATCGGCGACGCCGGTCAGGCGCAGAAGCTCTATCTCGTCCACCATCGGCTGGCCGCGCGCGCCGGGCTGGACAGCCTGTCAGTGTACGACGCCAATCTGTGCGCCATGGTCGCGGAGGCGCGCCGCGCGCCCGAGGACGTGCTGCGATGCCTGGATCGCTTCGGAGAAGACCTGGGCGACGCCTCCTTCCTGGCCGCCCACCTGCTGCCCGCGCGCGCCGTCGCCCGCGCCCAGACCGGCCGGCTCGACGCGGCCCAGCGCGATCTGCGCCAGATCCGGCGGCGCCTCGCCGACGGCGCCTTTCGCGAGGAAGGCGCCAGCGAACTGCCCCGGGTGGAGGCCGAGATCCTGTTCGCCGAAGGCCGCCCCCGCGAGGCCTACGACCGCCTGCGCGAATACACGCGCCTCGAGCAGATCGCCGACGCCCGCCGTTTCAGCGCCGGCATCCGCCAGGTGACCGGCGACATGCAGGAGCAGCTGGACGAGCGGCGCGAGCAGCTGGCGACCGCCCGCGCCAACACCGCCCTTCAGCATGACGTCATCACGGCCCAGAACTGGATGGTGGGACTCTGCGGGGTCTTCGTCCTGTTCGCGCTCGGGGCTCTGTTCTGGCTCTGGCGGCAATCCCGGCGCCTGAAGGCCGCGCGCCGCCGCGCCGAGGACGCCAGCCGCTCCAAGTCCGAATTCCTGGCCAATATGAGCCATGAGATCCGCACCCCGCTGAACGGCGTGGTGGCCATGGCCGACGCCCTGTCCCGCCGTCCGCTGGAACCGCGGGAGCACGAGATGGTCGAGGTCATCCGCGCCTCCGGCGTGACCCTGGAGCGGCTGCTGTCCGACATCCTGGATTCGGCCAAGATCGAGGCTGGCCAGCTGGTCGTGGAGACGGCGCCCTTCGACCTGGGCGAGACCGTCCGGGGCGTCGCCGC
This sequence comes from Pseudomonadota bacterium, assembly GCA_023390245.1. Classification (GTDB taxonomy): domain Bacteria; phylum Pseudomonadota; class Alphaproteobacteria; order Caulobacterales; family Caulobacteraceae; genus Brevundimonas. The sequence continues at coordinate 3,136 of JAEWDF010000102.1, read as the reverse complement.
CCTCTACCGCCCGCGCGCCGAGGAACGCGGCGTCGCCCTGCGGGTCCAGGTGGCGCCGGCCCTGGAGGGCGCCGTCGCGGGTGATGTGGTGCGCGTGCGCCAGATTCTCGCCAACCTGGTCTCCAACGCCCTGAAGTTCACGGAGGACGGCGAGGTCGCGGTCAGCGTCGAGCCGGGCGAGGGCGACCGCGTCCGCTTCACCGTCCGCGACACCGGCTGCGGCTTCGACGCGGCGCTGAAGGCGCGCCTGTTCGCCCGCTTCCAGCAGGCGGACGGATCGATCACCCGCCGGTTCGGCGGCACCGGTCTGGGCCTGGCCATCTGCCACGACCTGGCGGTCCTGATGGGCGGGGAGATCGACTGCGACGGCGCGGTGGGCGAAGGCGCCGCCTTCTGGGTCGACCTGCCCCTGCCGCGCGCGGATCGGGCGCCGGAAACGGTTGCGCCGGTCGAGCCGACCGAGCCGATCGACTTTCCCCCGCGCATCCTGCTGGCCGACGACCACCCGGCCAACCGCACCGTGGTGGAGATCATGCTGGGGCCGCTGCCGACGGAGCTGGTCGCCGTCGCCGACGGCCGGCAGGCGCTCGAAGCCTTCCGCGTCGGCGGGTTCGACCTGGTGCTGATGGACATGCAGATGCCGGTGATGGACGGGCTGAGCGCGACGCGGGCGATCCGCGAGCTGGAGGCCGCCCAGGGCCGGGCGCGAACGCCGATCGTCATGCTGACCGCCAACGCCCTGGCCGAGCACGTCGAGGCGGGCCGCCGGGCCGGGGCGGACGGCCATCTGTCCAAGCCCATCACCATGGACAGCCTGCTCGGCGCCATAGCCGAGGCGATGGCCTCGGCCCGGGAAGACGCGCGCCCCGCGTTCGCCTGACGCAACCGACGGAACGCGCCCGCGGCGGCGTTAAACGTATCGTCTGGCGGCTTCCGTCGCGCGCGAAAGCCGCCAGACGATCAAATTCCACCCTGTCGGAAACTTCATCAATTCCGCCGCTTTCCAGCCACCTTTGTCGCGTCGGGAGAGGGTTCTCGTCGTTGATATGCAAAGATCCCAGGGACATCATCCCATGACGCCGCTCTCCATGCTCCTCGCGCTCGGCCTCGCCGCCGAACCGGCGGCCGCGCAAGGCCAGCAGACCGATCAGACCCCGACCGTCACCCTCCTGCCCGACATCGTGGTCGCGGCGCAGCAGCGCGGCGTGGCCCTGGGCGGGCAGGAGCCGTTGGTCACCTATGACGCCGCCCAGATCCAGGCCTTCGGCGCGACCAACATCGGCGAACTGGTCACCCTGCTTGAGGCCCAGACCCGCAGCGCGCGCGGCGGCTCGCCCGTCTTCCTGGTCAACGGCCGACGCATTTCCGGCTTCCGCGAGATCCGCGGCATCCCGCCCGAGGCCATCGAACGGTTCGAGATCCTGCCGGAGGAGACGGCCCTCTCCTATGGCTACAGCGCCGACCAGCGGGTGGTGAACATCGTCCTGAAGGAGAGCTTCCGCTCCCTGTCGTCGTCGCTGAACGTCACGCGGCCCGAGAAGGGCGGACGCACGACCTATCAGAGCGAGAACAACATCGTCCGCATCGCCGGCGAGGACCGCTGGTCCTTCGACATCAACGGCACGACCAGCAACACCCTGTACGAGACCGAGCGCAACATCGATCGGAGCGGCACGGGCGTCCTGTTCGACCGGCTGGGCAACATCACCGGCGTCCCCGCCGGCGCCGAGATCGATCCGGCCCTGTCCGCCCTGGCCGGGTCCACGGTGACCCAGGCCGGCGTCCCCGCCTCGGCCGCCGGCGGCGGCGCGACGCTGGGCGACTTCGCGGGAACCGCCGGGCAGCTGCGCCAGGGCGACCTCGGCGCCTATCGCACCCTGCTGCCCAAGCAGGACGAACTGTCCCTGGCCGGGACGTACAAGCACGACCTGAACACCAGCGTCGGCATGACGCTGAGCGGCAGCCTGAAGGACTCCGACAGCCTCAGCTACCTGGGCCTGCCGGGCGTGACGCTGACGCTTCCGGGCGGCAATCCCTATTCGCCGTTCGGCGACGACGTGCTGCTCTATCGCTATGTCGACCTGCCGGACGCCTTGCGGCGCGAGACCGACACGCGAGCCGCCGAGCTGGGCGCCGTGTTCGACGGCTATCTGGGCGACTGGCGCTGGACCGCGACGGGCGAATACAGCCGCACCAAGACCGACACCTCCACCGGGCGCGGCGTCGACGCCGAGGCCCTGCAGGACGCGCTGCTGGCCGGCGACCCGGGCGTCGATCCGTTCGGCGACCTGTCCGGCGCGGTCGGGATCGCGGCGCGCGACACCGCCTCGTCACTGGCCCAGGTCCTGAACGGCGAACTGGTCTTCACCGGCACGCCGCTGGAGCTGCCAGCCGGCAATCTGCGCTCCACCTTCAAGGTGGGCGGCAAGCACCAGAGCCTGGATTCCGAGAGCGTCCGCTCGGGCGTGGCCAGCGACCGCTCCATGTCGCGCGACCAGGGCAGCCTGCAGGCCAACTTCGACCTGCCGATCGCCGACGTCGAGCGCGGCGTCCTGCCCAAGCTGGGCGACCTGTCGGCCAATGTGAACCTGGCCTATGACGAGCTGTCGGACTTCGGCGGCGTCCACACCCTGGGCGGCGGGCTGAACTGGTCGCCGGTCGAGCGGCTGTCGCTGTCGGCCAACTACACCGACCAGGGCAAGGCCCCGACGATCCAGCAGCTGAACGACCCCACGCTCAGCACGCCGAACACGCCGGTCTTCGACTTCGCCACCGGCAACACGGTCGAGGTCGTCCAGATCACCGGCGGCGACCCGAACCTGAAGGCCGAGGACAGCCGCATCCTGAAGCTGGGCGTGAACTGGCAGCCGTTCAGCGAGCGCGACCTGCGGATGAACCTGGCCTACACCCGCACCGAGACCGACAACCAGATCGCCTCCTTCCCAGCCATCACGCCGGACCTGGAGGCCGCCCTGCCCGAACGCTTCGTCCGCGACACGGACGGCACGCTGCTGTCGATCGACGCGCGCCCACTGAACTTCGCCAAGCGGGAGCAGCAGGACGTGCAATGGGGCTTCAACTTCTCGCGCGCCTTCGGCAAGCCCAATCCCGCGGCCGCGCGGCCGCGGGGCGGAGG
>JAEWDF010000029.1 GCA_023390245.1 Pseudomonadota bacterium | reverse complement strand
CCGCCGGAGGGCGCCGTCGGCGGCCTGAGGCGCATCGCCAGCCCGCTGCTGACGGTCATGGCCGACGCCGCCTCGCCGGCGCGCGGCGGCTGGGGCTCGGCCGCCTGCGCCCAGCCGCTGGCCCTCGAGGTCTGCTGCGGCCGTGACCGGCTGTTCACCGGCTCCGGCTGGACGCCGGCCGCCGTGGACCGCCAGGCGCTGCGCCTGACGCCGGCCCATTCGACCCTGACGCTGGGCGAGCGGTCGCTGAACGAGCCCCTGGGCGGCTGGAAGGGCGAACTGCTCGGCCCCCGGCTGGTCGGGCCCGCCGTGCATGTCACGGCCGAGGAGCGCCAGGGCGACGGCGCGGTCTGGCTGGAGATGCAGCACGACGGCTGGAGCGAATACTACGGCCTGAACCACCAGCGCCGCCTCTATCTGGACCAGCGGCTGGACGAATTGCGCGCCGAGGAACGGCTTTTCCCGACGCCGGGACGCAAGGAGGTGGTGCGCCAGATCGCGGCGCCCTACGCCATCCGCTTCCAGCTGGAGCCGGGGGTTCAGGCCTCCCTGGCGCGGGATCGGCGCTCGATCCTGCTGCGCGGCGGCTCGGGGCGCGGCTGGTGGTTCCGCACCGACGGGCCCGACGTCGCCATCGAGCCCAGCGTCCATATCGACGAAGGCCTCACCCGCCGCGCGCTTCAGATCGTCGTGCGCGGCTCGGCCCGCACCGACGGCGAGAGCAAGATCCGCTGGAAGCTGAGCCCGGCCGGCGGCAGCGGCGACCCGGCCTGAGGGTCCCGCCGTCCGACGAAGGAAAAAGGCCCGGATCGTTCGATCCGGGCCTTTCTTATCAGTCCAGCGTGCGCTGGATCTCTTCGACCGTGAAGCACTCGATGTAGTCGCCGACCTTGATGTCCTGGAAGCCCTGGAACTGCATGCCGCATTCCTGGCCCGACGGAACCTCGTTGACCTCGTCCTTGAAGCGCTTGAGCGTGTTGAGCACGCCCAGCTCCAGCACCACCACGTCGTCGCGGATGATGCGGACGCGCGCGCCCTTGCGGACCACGCCCTCGGTGACGCGGCAGCCCGCGATCTTGCCCACCTTGGAGATGTCGAAGACCTGGAGGACGTCGGCGTTGCCCAGGAAGGTCTCGCGCTGGAGCGGCGCCAGCATGCCCGAGAGCACGCCCTTTATGTCGTCCAGCAGGTCGTAGATGATCGCATAGTAGCGGATCTCCACACCTTCGCGGTCGGCCAGCTCGCGCGCCTGCTTGGACGCGCGGACGTTGAAGCCCAGGATCGGCGCCCCGGCCGACTTGGCCAGGTTGACGTCGCTCTCGGTGATGCCGCCGGCGCCCGAATAGACGATGCGCGCGCGCACCTCGTCGTTGCCCATCTTCTCCAGAGAGGCGGCGATCGCCTCGCCCGAGCCCTGGACGTCCGACTTGATGACGACCGGCATCTCGCTGATCTTCTTGGAGCCCAGCTTGGCCATCATGTCGGCCAGCGACAGGCTGCCGCCGGAGACCTGGGCCTTCTCGCGCTTCACCCGCTCACGGTATTCCGTCAGCTCGCGGGCGCGGGCCTCGTTCTCGACCACGGCGAAGACGTCGCCGGGCGTCGGGGCTTCCGACAGGCCGAGGATCTCGACCGGGACGGACGGGCCGGCCTCGGTCAGCTGCTCGTTGCGCTCGTTCAGCAGGGCGCGGACCTTGCCCCAGGCGGAGCCGGCCACGACGATGTCGCCGCGCCTCAGCGTGCCGCGCTTGACCAGGACGGTCGCCACCGCGCCGCGGCCCTTGTCGAGCTGGGCCTCGATGACCACGCCCTCGGCCGAGCGGTCGGGGTTGGCGCGCAGGTCCATGACCTCGGCCTGCAGCAGGATGGCGTCGATCAGGCCTTCCAGGTTGGTCCGCTCCTTGGCGGAGACCTCGATGATCTGCGTCTCGCCACCCAGGGATTCCGCGATCACCTCATACTGCAGCAGTTCGTTGACGACCTTCTGCGGATTGGCGTCGGGCTTGTCGACCTTGTTGACCGCCACGATGATCGGGGCGCCGGCCGCCTTGGCGTGCTGGATGGCCTCGATCGTCTGGGGCATGACGCCGTCGTCGGCGGCCACCACCAGAACCACGATATCGGTGACGTTGGCGCCGCGCGCCCGCATCGCCGAGAAGGCGGCGTGGCCCGGGGTGTCCAGGAAGGTCACGCGCTGGCCGTTCTCCAGCCGCACCTGATAGGCGCCGATGTGCTGGGTGATGCCGCCGGCCTCGCCCGCCGCCACATCGGTGGTGCGCAGCGCGTCCAGCAGGCTGGTCTTGCCGTGGTCGACGTGGCCCATGACGGCCACGACCGGGGCGCGCAGGTCGGCCGCCTCGGCGTCATCCGCCTCGGCCAGGAAGCCGGTCTCGACGTCGGATTCCGACACGCGCTTGACGGCCATGCCGTATTCCTCGGCCACCAGTTCGGCGGTGTCGGAATCGATCACGTCGTTGATCTTCATCATCAGGCCCTGACGCATCAGGAACTTGATGATGTCGACGCCGCGCACGGCCATGCGGTTGGCCAGCTCCTGCACGGTGATGACGTCGGGGATGACGACCTCGCGCGGACGGTTCGGCGCGTCGGTCGAGCCGCCCTTGCGCTTTTCCTTCTCCCGCTCGCGGGCGCGGCGCACCGAGGCCAGAGAACGCATCCGCTCGGCGGTGTCGCCGTCACCGGCCAGGGACTGGATGGTCAGGCGGCCTTCGCGGCGCTTGGGCTCGCCGCGCTGGCGGCTGACGGCCTTGCCGGGGGCGTTCTCGCTGAAGCGGCGCTCGCGATCGTCCTCACGCGCGGGACGGCCGAAGCCGGCGCCGGCGGCGCGGCTGGGCCGCGCCACGGTGGGCTCGGCCGGCGGCTGGTTGGGGCTGGGACGGGCGCCGGGACCGGTGCGGGGTCCGCCGGGACGGGCGCCGCCGGGGGCCGGCCGCGGATTCAGCGCGGAATAGCGGACCGGTTCGGCCGGCCGGGCGCCCTGCGGACGCTGTC
>JAEWDF010000022.1 GCA_023390245.1 Pseudomonadota bacterium | reverse complement strand
AACCCCTCCACCGCTTCGCGGTCCCCCTCCCCGCGAAGCGGGGAGGAGACACGGAGGCGTGTTTTCTGTCTCCTCCCCACTTTGTGGGGAGGTGGCTCGGAGCGAAGCGGAGAGACGGAGGGGTTCTGATCGCGCGCAGGATTTTGCCGCCGACGGGGTTCCAATCGGCCGCCGAGGCGTTAGACCCGGCCCATGGTCAACTCCACGCCCATCGCCGAAGCCGTCGTCGCCGGACGCCAGGCCGTCGCCGTCGACGCCGCCGTGATCGCCAAGCTGATCGACGTAGCGGGGGACTTCGCCATCAATCTGGGCGTCGCCTTCTTGATCCTGGTCCTGACGCTGTTCGCGTCGCGCTGGGCGTCTGGCGCGGCGCGCCGGGCGCTGTCGCGGGTCCGGGGCTTCCGGCACGATCCGACCGTCCTGAGCTTCGCCACACAGGTCGTGCGGGTGGTGGTGATCATCATCGGCCTGATCGCCGTGCTGCAGCGGCTGGGAGTGCAGACCACCTCGATCATCGCCGTCCTGGGCGCCGCCTCCCTGGCCGTCGGCCTGGCGTTGCAGGGCACGCTGTCGAACGTGGCCTCGGGCCTGATGCTGCTGATCCTGCGGCCCTACAAGGTCGGGGACGTCATAGATGTCGGCGGCGTCTCCGGCACGGTGCGGCGGCTGGACCTGTTCACGACGCAGTTGTCGGATTCCAACAACTACCGGATCGTCATCCCGAACTCGAAGGTGCTGGGCGATACGGTGACCAACATCACCGGCCAGCAGACGCGCAGGGTCGAGATCAGCTTCACCGTCGGCTATGGCGACGACCTGAACAGGGCGCGGGACGTGCTGGCCGGCGTGGCCGCCGGCCATGAGAAGGTGTTGCAAGATCCCGTCCCCTGGACCGGCGTCACGGGCCTGCTGGACAGCGCGGTGCAGATCACCCTGCACGCCTGGGTCCAGGTGGGCGACTGGTGGCAGACCAAGGCCGACCTTATGCAGGGCGGCAAGGAGGCGCTGGACGCCGCCGGGATAGAGATTCCCTTCCCGCATCAGGTGACCGCGCCCTATCGAGACGGCGCCGCGCCGGCGCATCGGGACGGGGAGGCCTGATGCGCTACGACTTCGGTTCCGACAACACCGCGGGCATGGCGCCGAGCGCGCTGGACGGCCTGATGCGGGCGAACGCGGGATTCGCGGCCGCCTATGGGGCGGACGCGATCACGACGCGGGCGGCCGACGAGATCCGCCGCCGGCTGGACGCCGACGCCGAGGTGCGCTTCGTCTTCAGCGGCACCGCCGCCAACGCCATCGCCCTGTCGATGCTCGCCTTTCCATTCGAGGCGGTGCTGGCCCACAACGCGGCCCACGTCTGCACCGACGAGACGGGCGCGCCCGGCTTCTTCGGCCAGGGCCTGGGCCTGATCGGCCTGCCGGGCTTTTCCGGCAAGATCGACCCGCTGGCGCTGAAGACCCAGCTTGAGGAGCCCGAGGTCGGCCATCGCCAGCCGCCGGCGGCCCTGAGCCTGACCCAGGCGACGGAGTATGGCGCGGTCTACACCGAGGAGGAGCTGCGCCACCTGATCGAGCCGGTGAAGGCGCGCGGCCATGGCGTCCATATGGACGGCGCGCGGCTGGCCAACGCCGCGGCGGCGGGGTTCGACCTGAAGGACATTCCGCGCCTGGGCGTGGACGTGCTGGTGTTCGGCGGGGCCAAGGCGGGCGCCAATTGCGCCGAGGCCCTCGTCCTGTTCGACAAGAGCCTGGCGCGACGGCTGGACAACCGGCTGAAGCAGGCGGGGCAGACGGCGTCCAAGGCGCGGCTTCTGGCCGGGCCGATGCTGGGCCTGCTGGAAAGCGGGGACTGGGAGGCGGGCGCCGCCCATGCCAACCTGATGGCCCAGCGGCTGGCCGAGGGCGTAGCCACGCGGTCGCGCTTCGTCCTGGCCCATCCGGTCGAGGCCAACACCGTCTTCGTACGTATGCCGGCCCAGGCCCACGCGCGGCTGACCGCCCTGGGCTGGGCCTGCTATCCGTTCGACGACGGATCGGTGCGGTTCGTCTGCTCCTGGGCGACGACGGCGGAGGCGGTGGACGAACTGGTCGAGGCCGTGGCCGGGTTGGGGTGACTCGCGAGGGGTTGGGTTCCCTCCGTCATCCTCGGGCTTGACCCGAGGATCGGATGATCGGCGTCTCATGCGACGGCGGCCCACACCGGTCTCGCTCCACGCCCGATCCTCGGGTCAAGCCCGAGGATGACGGCGAGGGGAGGACGGCGAGGGGAAGGAGCGAAGGGTGACGCGCGAAGCGCCGCGGTGCAGCAAGCGCGCGCCAGCCTTTTCTCCGCCGCATCGCCCTCCCATATCCGCCCTCATGGCCATGCGTGGAGAGCGAGCGGGCCGCCGGCGCGATCCCTTGGCGAAGGCGCAGCAGGCGGGGGTGTCCCAGGACATTATCGAAGGACCGCCGACGCTGGCGGCGCTGGCCGACCTGGCGCGGCTGGTCGGGCGGTCGGGCGCGCCGCGGTTGCGGCTGCGGCTGGGCGGCGCGGTGCTGCTGACGCTGGCCGGCAAGGGGCTGGGCGTGCTGGCGCCGCTGATGCTGGGCGCGGCGGTCAACCGGCTGGCCGCAGGGCAGGGCGCGGCGGTCGCCGTCGGCTGGGGCTTCGCCGCCTTCGCCGTGGGCTGGGCGCTGGTGCGCTTCCTGTCGTCGGCCGCTCCGCAGCTTTCGGATGTGGTGTTCGCGCCGGTGCGAGCGGCGGCCCAGCGGCGCACGGCGGCCGAGGCCTTCGCCCATGCGCTGAGCCTGTCTCTGGATTTCCACCAGACCAAGCGGTCGGGCGCCCTGTCGCGGACGCTGGACCGGGGCTCGCGCGCGGTCGACTTCCTGCTGCGCATCCTGGCCTTCAACCTGATCCCGACGGGGGTGGAGCTGGTGCTGGCCGCCGCGGTGCTGGGCGGCAAGTACGACTGGCGCTTCGCCGCCGTGGCCGTGGCGGTGGTCACGGTCTATGCGGTGTCGACCTTCGCCCTGTCGAACTGGCGACTGGAGCATCGGCGGGTGATGAACGCGGCGGATTCGGAGGCCGCCGGGGTCTCGGTCGACGCCCTGCTGAACTATGAGACGGTCAAGTCCTTCGGGGCCGAGGCGCGAGCGGCCCAGACCTACGACCGCGCGCTGGGCGCCTATGCCGAGGCGGCGGTCAAGGCCAACAATTCGCTGAACCTGCTGAACGCCATCCAGGGCCTGATCATGAACGTCGGCCTGGGAGTCATGGCGGTGATGGCCGGGATCGAGGCGGCGGCCGGGCGGATGGGACCGGGCGACGTGACGGCGGCGGTGCTGATCCTGATCTCCCTGTACGCGCCGCTGAACATCCTGGGCTTCGCCTACCGCGAGGTGCGCCAGTCCTTCATCGACATGGAGGAGATGCTGAAGGTCACGCGCCAGACGCCGCAGGTGGCCGATGCGCCGGGCGCCGTCGCCCTGCCGCGTCCGGCCGACGCGCGCGGGGCGTCGATCCGGTTCGACCATGTCGGCTTCCGCCACGACGCCCGCGCCAACGGCCTGGAGGACGTCAGCTTCTTCGCCGCGCCCGGCACGACGACGGCCCTGGTCGGGCCGTCGGGCGCGGGCAAGTCCACCATCGTCAAACTGGCCCTGCGCCTGCTGGACCCGCAGGAAGGCCGGGTGCTGATCGACGGCCATGACGCGCGGGCGGTGACGCAGGCGTCGCTGCGCGCGGCGGTGGCCCTGGTGCCGCAGGACGTGGCTCTGTTCAACGACACCCTGGCGGCCAACATCGCCTTCGCCCGGCCCGGCGCGGACGAGGCGGCGATCTGGGCGGCGGCGGAGGCGGCGGAGCTGGCCGATTTCATCCGCAACCTGCCGCAGGGCATGGACACCCTGGTCGGCGAGCGGGGGCTGAAGCTGTCGGGCGGCGAGCGCCAGAGGGTCGGCATCGCCCGCGCCCTGCTGGCCGACCCCTGCATCCTGATCCTGGACGAGGCGACCAGCGCCCTGGACAGCCGCACCGAGGCGGCGATCCAGAAGACGCTGCGCCGGGCCAGGGCGGGGCGCACGACCCTGGTGGTGGCGCACCGGCTGTCGACGGTGGCGGACGCGGACCAGATCCTGGTGCTGAAGGCCGGCCGGATCGTGGAACGCGGCGCGCATCACGAGCTGGTGGCGCGTCAGGGCGGCGAATACGCCGCGCTGTGGAAGAAGCAGACGCGGGCGGGGAAGGCGGCTCAGCCGGCCTGATCCGCTCCCAGCTTGCGGCGCACGATGTCGTTCAGGCCGTGAAGCACCGCCTGGCGCTCCGCCTCGGATTCGGCGGGCAGGTCCATGAGAAGGCGCATGGCCCGGGCGTGGACGGCGGCGATGCGCCAGTCGAAGGGCCGCTCGTGCGCGGCGGCCAGCAGGTCGCACAGGCCTGACGCCGCCGCGCAGACCGCGTCCAGGCCGAACGGGCTGGCCGCCGCGATGACCTCGCCGCACAGAGCGTAGGCCTGGGCCGGCGTCGGCCGGTCCTCGTCCGGGACCGTTTCGGCGGCCTCCAGGACCGATAGGGCGTCGAGGACGCGCCGGCGCGCCTCGTCCGCCAGGGCGGCCAGATTGGCCTCGGCCTGGGCCAGGGCGACGCCGACCGTCAGGCCGCCCGGCCGGTCGATCAGCTGGGACAGGCGGGAGCGGCGCTGGACATGGGTGATGACGGTCACGCGGCGGCCTCCGGCGACGCCGTGCGCCCGGCGCGGCGGTCGGGGAATTCGATCGGGTCTTCGCGGAAACGCCGGTCGGGGCCGAAATAGTCGCCGACCTCCAGGAACGGCCGGGTGTCGCGCGCCACCCACAGGATGCGCTCCAGCAGCACGGCGGCCGAAAAGGGCTTGGTGACGACGAAGTTGGCCCCGCAGTCGCGCGCCTCGGCCACGCGCTCGCGGCGGATGTGGTCGGCGGTCATGATGACCGGGACGAAGGCGTTGGGCTCCAGCCCGGACCGGCGCAGCCAGTGGACCAGGGCGAAGCCGTCGATGTCGGGCATGTCGCTGTCGACGATCAGCAGGTCGATCGTCCGGTCCTGCAGGACGCGCCGCGCCTCCGTCCCGCTGGCGCAGGTGTGCGTCGGGCGGATGCCGAAGCCGGCCAGGGCCGTCGCGGTCAGGCTGGCGGAGAAGGGCGAGTCGTCGACGAGCATGGTCACCGCGCCGCCGAAGTTGAACACCGCGCTCTCGCGCAGCGCATCGCCGAGGGTGTTCATGGGGGCGCCGGACTGGAATACTGAAGCTGCGACTGTGGCGGTCGAATCTCTCCGGGCGGTTAACGCCGCCGCCTCGGTCAGCCCATCGCCCCGATGGCGTAGAAGCGGTCGGCGCGGGCCTTGCGGATCTGGGCTGGGCTCATGCCGTCGAAGCCCTTCAGCTCCTCGGCCAGGACGTCGCCCACCGTGGCGATGGCGGCGTCGCGGTCGGCGTGGGCGCCGCCGACGGGCTCGTCGATCAGGCGGTCGACGATCTTGAGCTGGATCAGGTCCGGGCCGGTGATCTTCATGGCCATGGCCGCGTCCTTGGCCCGCGCCCCGTCGCGCCACAGGATGCCCGCCGCGCCCTCGGGCGAGATGACCGAATAGATGGAGTGCTCCAGCATCAGCACGCGGCTGGCCGCGGCGATGGCGATGGCCCCGCCGGAGCCGCCTTCGCCGGTGATGGTGGCGATCGACGGCACGCCCAGGGTCAGGCCGCGCTCGGTCGAACGGGCGATGGCCTCGGCCTGGCCGCGCTCCTCGGCGCCCAGGCCCGGATAGGCGCCGGCGGTGTCGACGAAGGTCAGCACCGGCAGGCCGAACTGGTCGGCCATGTCCATCAGGCGCACCGCCTTGCGATAGCCCTCGGGCCGCGCCATGCCGAAGTTGTGGGTCAGGCGGGTGGCGGTGTCGTGGCCCTTCTCATGGCCCATGACGACGACCGGACGGCCGCGAAAGCGCGCCAGGCCGCCCAGGATGGCCTGGTCGTCGCCGAACTGACGGTCGCCGTGCAGTTCGTTCCAGTCGGTGAACAGCGCCTCGATGTAGTCGATCAGGTGCGGGCGCTGCGGATGGCGCGCCACCTGGGTCTTCATCCACGGGTCGAGGCCGGCGTAGGTCTTCCGGCGAAGCTGCTCGACCTTCTTCTTCAGGCCGGCGATCTCGGAGTCGAAGGAGCCCGCGCTGTGGGACAGGGCGGACAGTTCCTCGATCTTGGCTTCCAGATCGGCGATCGGCTTTTCGAAGTCGAGGTAGTGCGTGGCCATCAGGCGTCCGAGGATTGCGGCGCGCCCGTCGGCGCCCCTGTGAAGGCGGCGGAACCTAGAGAGGTCAACGCCGCCGGGCAAGCGGCGGTTCAGTCGTCCCGCGCCAGGGGATGGTTGCGATGGACCACCTCGGCCAGGCGGTCGGTGGCGACGTGGGTGTAGATCTGGGTGGTGGCGATATCGGAATGGCCCAGCAGGGTCTGGACCACGCGCAGGTCCGCGCCGCCTTCCAGCAGGTGGGTGGCGAAGGCGTGGCGCAGGACGTGGGGGCTGACGCGGGCGGGATCGACGCCGGCGGCCAGGGCCGTCTCGTCCAGCAGCTGGGCGAAGCGGCGCGGGGTCAGGCGGCCCGAACGGCCTGAGGAGGGGAACAGCCACGGGCTGTCTGGCGCCTCGGGCCTGCGCCGGGCGTCGCGCGCGGCCAGCCAGGCCTTCACCGCCTCGCGCGCCGAGGCGTTCAACGGCGCCAGCCGCTCCTTGCCGCCCTTGCCGCGCACGATCAGATAGGCCGGGTCGCGGCGCACGGCCTCGACCTTCAGCGCTAGCAGTTCCGACACCCGCAGGCCCGAGGCGTAGGCCAGTTCGACCAGGGCGACCAGGCGCAGGCCGGCGGCGGCGTCGCGCGCGGCGGCGGCCGCCAGCAGCCGCTCGATCTCGTCGCGGGTCAGCACCTTGGGCAGGGGGCGGCCCTGCTTCGGCGCATCGAGCCGGCGCGAGGGGTCGTCGGCGCGCCAGCCCTCGGCCAGGGCGAAGCGGTAGAACTGGCGCGCGGCCGAGCGGCGGCGCGCGGCGGTGGCCGCCGACAGGCCCCGGCGCGACAGGCCGGCGAACCAGGCCTCCACCGCCTCGGCGTCCGCCCGCATCAATCCGCCTGATTCGGAAAGCGCCGTCTCGGCGTCCGCCAGGTCGCGGGCGTAGGCGGCCAGGGTGTGGGGCGAGGCGTCGCGCTCGACCGCCATCATCTCCAGGAAGGCCTCGATCTGCGGCGTCATGCGAGGGTCGGGCCGACGATAGCGGGGCATGGCGGATGGCGCGGGCCGGGCCTTGGTGTAGAGGGGGAACCGATCATGCCCGTCCGCGTCGTCACAGCCGTCGTCCCTTCCTCATCGCCCGGAGCGCGGCGATGAGGCCGCGCGCGAATCCGGCGCCGGCGCGCACCATAGCGCTGGTCGGGCTGATGGGGGTCGGCAAATCGACCGTCGGCCGGCGACTGGCCAACCGGCTGGGCCTGCCTTTCTCCGACGCCGACGCGGAGATCGAATCCGCAGCCGGCATGTCGGTCAGCGAAATCTTCGCCGCCTTCGGCGAAGCGGAGTTCCGGGCCGGGGAGGCGCGGGTCATGCGCCGCCTGCTGGAGGGGCCGCCCCTCGTCCTGGCGACCGGCGGCGGGGCGATGATGAACCCCGACACCCGCGCCCTGATGCGGCGTCACGCCGACACCATCTGGCTGCGCGCCGACCTGAAGGTCATCGCCGACCGGGTGGCGCGGCGCGACACCCGGCCGCTGCTGCGCGACCGCGACCCGCTGGCGGTGCTGACGACCCTGGCGGAGGCGCGCTACCCGATCTACGCCGAGGCGGACCTGACGGTCGATGTGGGCTCCGGCTCGCACGGCCAGGCCGTCGACGGCATCCACAGGCAGTTGCGGCGCTACTGGAGACGGCGCGACATGGAGGCGAAGGCATGAGGGCGATCCCGGTCAGCGGCGGAGGCTTCCGGCCCTATGAGGTGGCGGTCGGGCGCGGGCTGCTGGGCGAGGCCGGGGCGCGGATCGCCCCGCTGGCGCGCGGGCGCACGGCGATCGTGACCGACGAGACAGTGGCGGCGATCCACGCCGATACGGTCAGGGCCTCGCTGGAGGCCGCCGGCGTGGCGACCGAGATTGTCAGCGTCCCGGCCGGAGAGGCGTCGAAGTCCTTCGTCCAGCTGGAGCGGGTGCTGGACCGCCTGCTGGAGATCGGCCTGGACCGCAGGGACGTGGTCGTGGCCCTGGGCGGCGGGGTCGTCGGCGACCTGGCCGGCCTGGCGGCGGCGCTCTACATGCGCGGGATCGACTTCGTGCAGGTCCCGACCACCCTGCTGGCCCAGGTGGATTCCTCGGTGGGCGGCAAGACCGCCATCGACACGCCGCGCGGCAAGAACCTGGTCGGCGCCTTTCACCAGCCGCGCCTTGTGCTGGCCGACATCGACGCCCTGGCGACCCTGCCGGAGCGGCAGCTCCGCTCCGGCTGGGCCGAGGTGCTGAAGCACGGCCTGATCTGCGACGCCGCCTTCTTCGACTGGCTGGCGGGCGAGGGGGCGGACGGCGCGCGGGGCGATCCGGCGGCGCTGGAGCGGGCCGTGGTGCGCTCGGTCGAGATCAAGAGCGCGGTGGTGGGCGAGGATGAAAAGGAGGCGGGGCGCCGCGCTCTGCTGAACCTGGGCCACACCTTCGGCCACGCCATCGAGGCGGAACTGGGGTTCGAGGAGGCGGCGCTGGCGCACGGCGAGGCAGTGGCCCTGGGCTGCTGCCTGGCCTTCCGCTATTCGGCGCGCGAGGGGCTGTGCCCGTCCGCCGACGCCGAGCGGGTGGAAACGGCGGTCGCCGCCGCCGGCCTGCCGACGCGGCTGGCCCAGGCGGGCGCGTTCTCGGCCGACCGGCTGCTGGCGCTGATGATGGGCGACAAGAAGGCCGAGGGCGGAGCCCTGACCTTGGTGCTGGCGCGCGGGATCGGCCAGGCCTTTGTCGCCAAGGGCGCGGATGCCGCGACGGTGCGCGATTTCCTGCGGGCGGAAGGCGCGAACTGAGCGCGTGTTAACCTTCGCGCCCAACTTTGGTTCGGTTTGCGGGGTTGGCTTGGCGCGCCGGACGGGGCAAACCGGACGGCGCGAACAGGGTTAAGAAGGAGACGCCGTCGATGACGATGTCGGGCTGGATGCGGGCGGCGGTCGTGGCGGGGGCGGCGATGACGCTGACCGCCTGCATGAGTTATCCCAGCGAGCCGCGCTATTCGACCCGGCCCGTGCCCGTGCCGGGCGCCGGCGGCCAGCCGGCCTATCCGCAAGGAAACACGGGCGCGGCCTATCCGACCCAGCCGACCTATGAGGCGCCGCCGCCCGCGACCGCGCCGGTGGGCGAGGTCAGCGGCGGGGCCCTGCCGCCCGCCGGCGTGACGATGGCGCCGGCCAATCCGGCCCCGACCATGCCCGCGCCGCCAGCCTCGGCCCTGGCCGCGCCGGGGGCCAGCTATACGATCCAGCCGGGCGACACCATTTCCGGGGTCGGCCGCCGCTTCCAGACGCCGG
>JAEWDF010000074.1 GCA_023390245.1 Pseudomonadota bacterium | reverse complement strand
CCGCTGGACCCCGGCTTCGGCTTCGACCAGATGCGCCTGTCCGTGCCGGCCGCCGACCGCCTGGCCCCGCGCCAGCGCGGCTTCGAGCGGACCCCGCCGGGGGCGGAGGACCTGGGGCGGCTGGTGGACCGGCTGACCGCGCGGCTGGGGCCGGAGGCGGTCAGCCGGTTCGAACCGGTGGAGTCGCACCGGCCGGAGCGCGCCGTGCGCCTGGTTCCCGCGGCCGCGCCGGCCCCTCATTCGGGGACCGGGACCGCCTGGCCCGAACCCGACCCGGCCGATCCGCCGCTGCGGCCCTTGCAGATGTTCGATCCGCCCCAGCCGGTGGAGACCCTGGCCGTCCTGCCAGACGGGCCGCCCGCGCGTTTCCGCTGGCGGCGGGTGGACCATCGCGTGGTCCGCGCCGAGGGGCCGGAGCGGATCGCCGCCGAATGGTGGCGCAGGCCGGAGGCGACCCGCGACTACTACCGCGTCGAGGATCAGGACGGACGGCGGTTCTGGGTGTTCCGCGCCGGCCTCTACGGCCAGGACCCGGCGCCGCGCTGGTTCGTGCACGGGGTCTTCGCATGAGCGACTACGCCGAGCTGGCGGCGCGCAGCAACTTCTCCTTCCTGGAGGGGGCGTCGCATCCGAAGGAACTGGTGCTGACGGCCCTGTTGCGCGGCCATACGGGCCTGGGCCTGGCCGACCGCAACACCCTGGCCGGGGTGGTGCGGGCCTGGAGCGCGCTGAGGGACTTCCGCGAGGAGGGCTGGGCGCCGGAGAAGAAGAGGGAAGGCGGCGGCCCGGGCGAACACACATGGGTCGAGGACCCGGCCTTCGCCCATATCGACCGGGAAGAGGTCAAGGCGCGGGCCAGGGCCTTCAAGCTGATCCTGGGCGCGCGGCTGCGGTTCAACGACGGGACGCCGGACATCCTGGCCTATCCGGAGGACCGGCAGGGATGGGGCCGGCTGTGCCGCCTGCTGACGCTGGGCAACCGCCGGGCGAAGAAGGGCCGGTGCGAGATCGGCCTGCGCGACCTGTGCGCCGCGCCCGAGGGGTTGCTGCTGATCGTCATGCCGCCGCGCCGGCTGGAGGGGCTGGAGGCGGTGCTGGCGCGGGTGAACGACGCGGCGCCGGGCGCGGTGTGGTTGGCGGCGGCCATGCCGCGCGCGGGCGACGACCGGCGACGGCTGGCGCGGCTGAAGGCCTTGGGCGCGCGGACGGGAACGCCGCTGCTGGCGGTCAACGACGTCCTGTATCACGACGCCGAGCAGCGGGACCTTCAGGACGTGCTGACCTGCATCCGCGAGGGCGCGACGCTGGAGACGGCGGGACGCCGGCTGGAGGAGAACGCCGAACGCCATCTGAAGCCGCCCGCCGAGATGGCGCGGCTGTTCGCCGACGCGCCGGAGGCGGTGGCGGAGACGCAGGACGTGCTGGCGCGGGTGGCGTTCGACCTGGGGGACCTGAAATACAACTATCCGGAGGAGCCGGTGCCGCCAGGCATGACGGCGCAGGACCGGCTGGTCGACCTGGTGAAGACCTATGAGGCGCGGAAGTATCCGGAGGGTGCGCCCGCCAAGGTGCGGGAGGTGCTGGACAAGGAACTGGCCTTCATCGCCGAGGGTAAGCTGGCTGCCTACTTCCTGACCATCCACGACATCGTCCGCCATGCCGAGGACCGGGGCATCCTATGCCAGGGGCGGGGATCGGCGGCGAATTCGGCCGTCTGCTATGTGCTGGGGATCACCTCGGTCGATCCGGGCAAGCACGACCTGCTGTTCGAGCGCTTCCTGTCGACCGACCGCAACGAGCCGCCCGACATCGACGTCGACTTCGAGCACGAGCGGCGCGAGGAGGTGATCCAGCACATCTACGGACGCTATGGCCGTCACCGGGCCGGCATCGCCGCCACCGTGATCCGCTATCGCCCGAGAAGCGCCATCCGCGAGGTCGGCAAGGCCATGGGCCTGACCGAGGACGTGACCGCGCGCCTGGCCGGCAGCCAGTGGGGCGGCTACGGCCACGACATCCCCGACAACCACGTGGTCCAGGCGGGGCTGGAGATCGGCAATCCGACCGTGACGCGGGCGATCGCCATGACCAAGCGGCTGCTGGGGTTCCCGCGCCATTTGTCCCAGCACGTCGGCGGCTTCGTCCTGACCCAGGATCGGCTGGACGAACTGGTCCCCATCGGCAATGCGGCCATGCCCGACCGCACCTTCATCGAATGGGACAAGGACGATATCGACGCCCTGCGGCTGATGAAGGTCGACGTGCTGGCGCTGGGCATGCTGACCTGCATCAGAAAGGCGTTCGACCTGATGCGGGCGCATGGGTTGGAGGACCTGAAGCTGGACACGGTCCCGGACGATGATCCGGAGGTCTATCGGATGCTCCAGGAGGGCCGGTCCATCGGCGTCTTCCAGGTGGAGAGCCGGGCGCAGATCAACATGCTGCCGAGGCTGAAGCCGGAGAATTTCTATGACCTGGCGATCCAGGTGGCGATCGTCCGGCCAGGGCCGATCCAGGGAAACATGGTGCATCCCTATCTGCGGCGGCGCGGCGGCGCGGAAGATCCGGATTACGCCGGGCCGAAACCGCCTCACGACCCCGATGAACTCAGGGCCGTGCTGGAGAAGACACTCGGCGTGCCGCTGTTCCAGGAGCAGGCGATGAGGGTCGCCATGGTGGCGGCCGAGTTCACCTCGGCGGAAGCCAACGGCCTTCGCAAGGCCATGGGGACGTTTCGGGGTGATGGGACTCTGTGGCGGTACGAAGCGCGCATGGTCGGCCGCATGATCGAGCGCGGCTACGAGCCCGAGTTCGCGCGAAACTGTTTCGACCAGATCAAGGGGTTCGGCTCCTACGGCTTTCCGGAGAGCCACGCGGTGTCGTTCGCCAGACTGGTGTACATCTCGTCGTGGATCAAATGCCGTCACCCGGCGGTGTTCGCCTGCGCCCTGCTGAACAGCCAGCCAATGGGATTCTATGCGCCGGCGCAGATCGTGCGGGACGCGCAGGAGAGCCCGCAACGGGTCGAGGTCCGGCCCATCGACGTGAACCACAGCGTCTGGGACAACACCCTGGAGGACGGCGAGCGCGGCCTGGCGTTGCGGCTGGGCCTGCGCCAGATCGACGGGTTCAAGGAAGACTGGGCGACGGACCTCGCCGAGGCGCGCGGGGTCGGCTTCCTCGACGTCGAGGAGATGGCGCGGCGCACGGGCCTGGGCGCTTCGGCCATGCGCAAGCTGGCCGACGCCGACGCCTTCCGCTCCATCGGGCTGGACCGGCGCGAGGCCCTATGGGCGGTGCGGCGGCTGCCGGACGACGACCCCCTGCCGCTGTTCCAGGCGGCCAGTTCCGTCAGGAATGGGGCCAGGGAACTGGGCGTCGAGGCGGCGGCGAACCTGCCGCTCATGCCGCTGAAGGAGCATATCGCCACCGACTACCAGACCACGCGCCTGTCGCTGAAGGGCCATCCGATGCAGATCCTGCGGCCGGTGTTCGCCGCCGAGCGGGTGCTGAGCGCCGAGGCGGTGCAGGCCCAGAAGCATGGACGGCTGGTCCGCACCGCCGGGGTGGTGCTGGTGCGCCAGCGGCCGGGGACGGGCAATGCCATCTTCGTGACGCTGGAGGACGAGACGGGGATCGTGAACGTCCTCTTGTGGGCGCGTCTGTTCGAGACCTTCCGGCGCGAGGTGATGGCCGCGCGGCTGATGCAGGTGGAGGGCACGGTCGAGAAGAGCATCGAGGGCGTGATGCACGTCATGGCGCGCCGGGTGATCGACCGCACGGCCGAACTGGGGCGGCTGTCGGAGGACTACGACCTGGGCGACGAAGCGCGCTCGCCCACCGGGCGCCATCCCCGGAATGTCCGCATCCTGCCGGGATCGCGCGACTTCCACTGAGGCAACCCGGCCGCGCCGAGCGACGTTGACGGAGTGAAGGAGACTCCGTCATGGCCGCGCGTCCCACCTGGCAAGGGCATCTGAAACTGTCGCTGGTGACCTGTCCGGTCGCCATGTACACGGCGACCGCCTCGTCGAGCCACGTCAGCTTCCACCTAATCAATCCGGACACCAACAACCGCATCCGCATGATCCCGACCGATCCCGACACCGGGCCGGTGGAGCGGTCGGACCTGGTCAAGGGCTATGAGGTGTCCAAGGACGAATACGTCCTGTTCGACGACGCCGACTTCGACAAGGTCCGGCTGGAGAGCACCAAGACCATCTCCATCGACGAGTTCGTCGACGAGACGTCGATCGACCGCCTGTACTGGGACGACCCCTTCTACATCGTGCCGGAGAAGGGCGTGGGCGCCGAGGCCTTCGCCGTGATCCGCGAGGCGATGAAGAAGGCGGGCAAGATCGCGATCGGCTGCCTGGTGCTGCGCGGGCGCGAGCGGCAGCTGGCGCTGGAGGTGCACGGCAAGGGGCTGGTGGCCTACAGCCTGAGGCCGCACGATGAGGTGCGCGACGCCGACGACTATTTCGACGACATCCCGGCGGTGAAGGCCGACAAGGACATGGTCGACATCGCCGCCCGCATCATCGCCCAGAAGGCGGCGGAGTTCGATCCGACCCAGTTCCGCGACCGCTACGACGAGGCCCTGCGCGACATGGTCAAGGCAAAGCAGAAGGGCCAGGGCGTGGTCGAGGCGCCGGAGCCCGAGGACACCAACGTCATCGACCTGATGGACGCGCTGCGGGCCAGCCTGAAGGGCTCCGCCGGCGGGGCGAAGAAGGCGGCCTCGAAGCCGTCGGGGACGAAGGCCTCCACGACCGCCAGGAAGACCGCCGCCAAGAAGCCGGCGAGCCGGAAGAAGGCCGCCTGACCTCGTCGCTCGAGGTCGTCTCGGCGGTCTGCGCTAGGTTGCGGCGGCGGGCGGGCTCTGATAAAGGCGCGCCTCCTTCGCAAGAAGGCGAAATCCGTGGGAGGCCGCCATGCCGCACCACGGCTCATCCGCCGGGACCCGTTTCCGGCTTCACAGGAGAGACCAATGGCCAAGAAGATTCTCGGCTACATCAAGCTGCAGGTGCCCGCCGGCTCCGCGACGCCGTCGCCGCCGATCGGCCCCGCCCTCGGCCAGCGCGGCGTCAACATCATGGGCTTCTGCAAGGAGTTCAACGCGCGCACCGAGAAGGAAGCCAAGGGCACCCCGCTTCCGACCGTCATCACCGTCTATCAGGACAAGTCGTTCACCTTCGTCACCAAGACGCCGCCGGCGACCTTCTACCTGAAGCAGGCCGCCGGCCTGAAGTCGGGCTCGAAGGCCACGGGCCGCGAGACCGCCGGCAAGATCACGCAGGCGCAACTGCGCGAGATCGCCGAAAAGAAGATGAAGGATCTGAACGCCAACGACATCGACGCCGCGGCCAAGATCATCGAAGGCTCGGCCCGCGCGATGGGCCTTCAAGTGGTGGAGGGCTAACAACATGGCCAAGCAAACCAAGGCTCACCAGGCCCGCACCGGCCTCACCGAAGACCTGCTGGCTTATGGCGACGCCATCAAGCTGGTGAAGGACAACGCCAAGGCCAAGTTCGACGAGTCGATCGAGATCGCCGTCAACCTGGGCGTCGACCCGCGTCACGCCGACCAGCAGGTTCGCGGCGTGGTCAACCTGCCGTCGGGCACGGGCCGCGACGTCCGCGTCGCCGTCTTCGCCAAGGACGCCAAGGCCGAGGAAGCCAAGGCGGCCGGGGCCGAGCACGTCGGCGCCGAAGACCTGTACGAGAAGATCAACGGCGGCTTCATGGAGTTCGACCGCGTGATCGCCTCGCCGGACATGATGGCCCTGGTCGGCCGTCTGGGTAAGGTGCTGGGCCCGCGCGGCCTGATGCCGAACCCGAAGGTCGGCACCGTGACCCCGAACGTCGCCCAGGCCGTCAAGGACGCCAAGGGCG
>JAEWDF010000024.1 GCA_023390245.1 Pseudomonadota bacterium | reverse complement strand
CGGTTCGATGCGATGGAGCTGCGTCAGGACGCCCTGGCCAAGCGTCTTGGGCAGCGGCAGCGAACCGACCCCGACGGCGGGCGGGGGCGCTCCAGATGAGCCTGGGCGCACCGGGAAATCGCTGGTCGATCAGACTGGACTCGGCTAAGCTTCATCTCCGGGCCGAACTGCTCTTTCGAGAGCGGTTCCCATAAGGCGCCGGGCCGGGAGACATCCGGTCTGAGCCGACACTGCCGGTCAACGGCAGGCCACCGTCACGCTTAACAGCGGATGGTGGCGCGTGCCTCCGTCCATGGAGACACGACATGAACGGCAATACCCATTGTCTGGTGAGAAACGAGAACGGCACGTCGCGGCGGCGGCGATGCGCCTGCGGCACCTGGATCGAGCATCACCGGAGCCAGGGCGGCGGTCGCCGGACCACCTGCGCCCGGATGGGCTGCGGCGGCCGGGCGGAGGTCGGCGCCCATGTGAAGTTCGTCGACCGGCGGCGTGGGCGAGGCTCCTGGATCGTCCCCTTCTGCCGCGGCTGCAACCACCCCTCGAACACGGAGGCCATGTTCATCGACAGCCGAACGATGCTGGTTTCCGCACGACGGTCCATCACCTGCGAGGGCGGCTGAAGGATGCCGCTGGCGCCCGGGCTGGCGGCTTCGTAAGCTGGGGCAGGGGGATGTCATGCGTCGTTTGAAGTTCATTGTGTGCCTCGGCTGGCTGGCCGTTGCAGCGTGCGGCCCCATGCCCGAGGGGACCGATGAGGCGGCGAAGGCGGCGCCGCCGACGCCGCGTTTCGAGGGGCGACTGGCTTCCGGCACGCCCGCCGACGCCCGCGCGTCCGGCTTCACCGACTGCACCGCGGACGGCGCGGGCTACTACGGCTTCGCCTGCGCCGCGCCCGAAGCGACCCTGCTCGGCGTGAAGCCGCTGCGCGCGGTCGTGCGGCTGACTTATCCGTCGGACCTTGCCTATGACGCGCCGCGCCGGCCGGAGGACACCCGCTACGACTCCATCGAATATCAATTCCTGCAGGAGCCGAGCGACTGGCGGGAGGACTGCGCCTATCAGCCGTCCAATCCCTATTCCTGTCATGAGGATCAGACGAAGCCGCTGCCGTCCCTGACCCGTGCGCTGGCGGAACAGGGTTGGCTCGGTCGCTCCAACAGGGCCGGCGTCCAGTATGTGAAGCCCGGCGAGCCGTTCATGATCTCCCTGGGAACCCGGGCCTTCCGGATCGACGACGACACGCGCCGACTGGCGATCTCCGTGGCCGTGGCTCCGGTGTCCGACGAGGAACGGGACGGCGTGATCAAGGCCGTGCGTGAGGCCGCCGCGTCGCGGGCGTCCCGGGCCCGGGATGCTGATGCGTTCATCGCCGAAATGGGCGGTCCGGCGCGTCAGGACGCGACGCCCTAACGGGTCCGGGAACGATCGCGACGGGGCGCATCGCGGTCCGCCCGTTCACGCGCGCGTTCGATCGCCTCGGCGATCAGGCGTTGGGCGACCCTGGGATCCGCAACGATGTGCCGCACGATGACGCTGGCCTGGTCAAGGCGACGGCGCAGCTCGGCGTCCAGAGGCGGCGCTTTCGGAGGTTCTCCCGCAGCCTGGCGATCCCGGTCGCGCGGTCGATAGCCCTCGACCTCGAGCCCCCGCGCGCGAGCCTGTATCCAGACATCACGGCGGAAGCTGTCGGCGCCTTCGACCCGGATCCGGCTCCAGCCCCTGTGCTCCGCGACCTTCAGCATGTCGGCGATGGTGTCCGGATAGGCGCCGCCGGTTTCGAGCTTGCGGCCGCGATCCCTGAACGCAGGCTGAGGCGCGCGATGATCCCTGTAAAACCGCTCCGGACGGCCCCGAAGATCGCGCTCGATCAGGTAGCGATCCAGCAGGGCCGGGGGCACGTCGCCTTTCCTGATCGACTGCGGCGGATCGGCGGGGCGCTTGCGACCCGGCCCGATGGCGTCGCCGCCCGGGGGCGTGCTCCCGGTTTCAGGGAGAGTCATGATCCACCTCCATGACCGGCGGGGCGCTGCCATCGGCCAACACCCGATCGAGCCAGTCGGCGACTTCCGCTTCCGGTGCGCCTGGAGCAGGGGGCGGCAGGCCTTCGGCGGCAAAGGCGCGCGCCAACGTGTCGAACGGCGTATCGCCCGCTGGCGTAGCCGGGCCTTCCGTCATGACGGCAGTGGAGGACGCCACGACGACCCGATCGGGAATCCGCGGCTCGGGCCGCAGCCGGCGGCGGAAGGCCCGTTCGCGATGGTAGACGATCTTGCGCGCCCGGACCGGCGCCAGGCCGGCCTTCAGCACGATCAGAGCCGTGGGCGGAAGCAGCATCAGTTCCTGGGGCAGCATCAGGGCCCGGCGTTGGTCGGAGGTCGAGATGCGCCGGGCGCCCCGCCCAAGCGCGCGGGGCCGGCTCAGGCTGCGGCCGCTGTAGGTGTAGTAGCCGAGGCGTTCGCTCAGATCCTGGGCCACCTTCAGCTCCTTCGGCGCGAAGACGAGTTCGACGCCGCAGTTGGTCAGGATCTCCTCGGTGACATCGGGGCCGTAGAGCGCGCGCAGTTGCGAAGGGCTCTGGATGACGGGCAACAGTCTCAGGCCGTAGCCGGCGACCCAGGAGAAGGCGTGGGCCAGAACCGGCGCCAGGCCAAGCCGGGCGAACTCGTCCAGCAGCACGAGCACCGGCTGGTCCGCCTCCTCTGGCAACCGGCGCGCACTCAAATCCACCAGTTGCTGGAACAGCAGGCTGTAAAGCGGCGCCACCCGCGCCATATTGTCGGGAGACGCCCCCAGATAGAGGGAGGTGCGTCCCGCCCGCAGATCGCGCAGGTCGAAGTCGCTTTGGGCGGTGGCGGCGTCGGCGAGCGGGTTGAGCCACAAGCCCATCCGCGTGGTGATCGACTGCCGGATCGAGGCGAAGGTGTTTTCGCTGGAGGCGCAGAAGTCCGTGAGCGCCACGACACAGGCGAGCGGCAGGGGTGAGGCGCCGCGCCGACGGGCTTCAAGCAGTTTGGGAAACCGCTGGCGAGGATCGCCCTGGGTGAGCTGGCGGAAGATCTCGCCGAGCGTAAATGGGTGCGCCGGGGTGGCCGCGACATAGGCGCCCACGCCGATGAAGCCGGTTCGCGCGGCCTCGGCCCAGAAGGGGTCGGTCTGCGGCTGCACCGGGAACAGCATGAGCGCGATCCGCTGAAGCTCGTCCAGCACCGCGACGGGATCGCTCCGGTCGACATGGCCCAGCGGGTTGAACCGGGCGGTCCGGCCTTCCCGGTCGAGCGGGTCGAACAGGTGAACCGCCTGACCCGCCTCCCGCCGGAAGCCTGCTGTCGCCAGCCAGTTCTCGCGCTTGATGTCCAGCACCACGACCGAACCCGGCCAAGTCAGAAGGTTGGGGATGACCACCCCGACGCCCTTGCCGGTCCGGGTCGGGGCGTAGAGCATCACATGTCCCGCGCCGCCGTCGATCAGCAGGTCGCCGCCCTGTCGTCCGAGAAGGATGCCGGATGTCGCGCGCAGACCCGCCGCGCGCTGCTCGCCCGAGGACGCCCACCGGGCCTGTCCATGCAAGGAACGCCGCCGGGAAACGGCTGCGGCGACGATCAGGATCAGGAGAAGCAGGCCCGATGCGCTCGCCCCGATCCCCAGCCAGAGGCGTAGTTCGGGATCGCCCCGATAGTACCAGAGCCATGCGGGGACGCGCGCGGGGTCGAGATCGGCGTCCAGACGGCCGACCCCGGCCAGGGCTATGGTGATGGTCAGCACCGTCGCCAGGACAACGAGAGCCACCGCGCCGACGGCCAGCGCCGCCGCCCTATGCCGAGGGTCGGCGTTTGCGAAGCGGGTCATGCCAGACCTCCGTCACCCGGAAACGCCCGTCGACCTTGCGCATCTGCACCACAACATCGACCAACAGATGCAGCAGGGCCCGGATGTCCTCGCGGGGGAGGTCCCGGCCGCCCTCGGACTCACGGACCAGCAGGGTCAGCTGTTCGAACGCCAGGGCTGCGCTGTCGGCGTGCACCGTGGTGATCGAGCCGGGGTGTCCGGAGTTGACGTTGCGCAGGAAGAAGAATGCGCTTCCGTCGCGGAGTTCCTGAAGCAGGATCCGGTCGGGCCGCATGCGCAGGGCGCTTTCCAGCAACTGCTTTGGGCCGACCCGGGACACGCCCTGTCCGTCCTTAGCATAGACCAGATGGACGACATTGCGGTGCGGGACCACGAACTCGCGGGTGTCCTCGATCGTCAGCAGGCGTTCCTCCAACGGAATCAGCTCGACAAGCCCCTTTGCGAAGGTGGTCTTTCCCGACCCCGTGGCGCCGGACACCAGTATGTTGCGTCGGCCACGAACGGCGGTTCTGAAGAACCCCGGCCAGTCTCCGGCGGCGCGCTGTGCGATCAGTTCGGCGTCGACGGTGTCCGGCGCATCCGGGCCGGCGTCCGCAACGGCCTCGAACAGACCGGAGGCGGCGAAGTCGTCCAGGGTCAGCCGACGGTCAGACGGTTTGCGCATCGTCAGCGACACGGTGCCGTCGGGCGCGACCGGGGGAAGGACGATCTGGCAGCGAATGTCGCCCGGCAGATGCGTCGAACAGATGGGCCGGTCCAGCCCGACATCCTGACGCGTATAGGCGGCGCCGGCGACCGCCAGCGTCCTCAGCCAGTCCTCGGTGAGATCGGGAGCGTCGTGCCAGCGCCAGCGACCGTCGGTCTCGACGCCGACTTCGCCCGGCCGATTGATGACGAGTTCGGTGACTCCGGACGGCTCCAGAAGGGCCATGAGCGGCTGCAGATAGACATCGAGGACGGAGGTGTCGGTCATCAGCGCGCGCGGAGCCGGTAGACGCCGCTGAAATCCAGGTCCTGGGCGACGAAGATCGAGACCTCCGATCCTTGCGCCTTGCGCAGGGTCGCGGGGATATCGACGCTGGCCTGGAGCGCGGAGGCGGCCGCATCTGAGGGGACCCGGGCGGTCGATCTCAGGCTGTCGCCGTCGCCGAACCCGGCGTAGGCGGCGTCGTCCACCAGCGACAGCAGCAGGGCGCCGCCGAACCGGTCCCAGAAATGCCCGTCCACCTGACCGTCGAAGCCGGCGCGACCGAGGGCGTCGGAGGCCGGTGACGCCAGTCCGACCGCGACGCCGGTCGGCGATACGGCGCGCGTCCAGAGTACAAACAGCCGACGCCGTCCCTGCTGAAGGCCGCCCCGGTATTCGCCGAGAACCCGCGTGCCCCGCTCCAGCAGAACGACTGCGCCGTTCTCCGAGTAGATGTCGCGCGGGATGACGCAGCTGACATAGCCGGGTGTCGTGCTGTCCAGCGCCGTCTGAAGGACGCAGGGCAGGATCGACCCGGCCGTGATCAGAAGATTGCGATCTCCGATCGACCCGGCGGCGGCGCGGCCGATCGGGCTGACCTTGCGCAGCGCATCGAGCGTCGTAGGGGAGGCGGTCACGCCGACGTCCGCGGCCAAGGCGGTGCGCAGGCCAGGCCCGGCGGTGGAGCCCGAGCGGCTGTAGGCCATCACAGGCGCGCGCCGCGCGCTTTCCGCCAGAGCCCGGCGCGCGTCCACCTCGGTGGGTTCACGGGCCGGCGGTGAATCTCCTGAGACCTCCAGGGGCGGGACGGTCTCGCCCTCCGAGAGGGGCGGCGCATTCGGATCCACGGCCGCGTCCTCAAGGCGCGGCGGATCGCGACGGGCGGGCTCGAAGGGCGACAGTTGCCGTGGCGGCGTGTCCGGCGTGGTCGAGGCGCGTTCGGCCCCCGACCCGCGATCCCAGGTGGCGGCGAGGAAGACGCCGCATCCCGCCGCGACGGCGGCCAGGATGATGGCTTTGCCCCGCCGCCCTCCCATCGGGCCCGCGATTGGTGAGACGCCGCGATCCGTCGGCGCAGGCTCAGCGGCGGGCCGTTCGAGGTCCAGTTCCGGGTCCGGAGAGGGCGGGCGGGTCATGTGGCGTCTCCAGTGCGGGTGCGATCGACGGCGGGCGAGGCGGTGGCAGTGCCGGTGGAGGCGCCGTGCGGGGTCCAGGCGTCGTTGAACAGGCACACCACGAGACGTCCCTCGCGCACGCGCAGCATGCGCGGCGCGCCGTGGATGACGACGAACTCGCCCCGCACGTCGTAGGGGACCAGTCGCTCGGAGCCGTCCTCTCCGACCTCGAATATGGCCGGTATGGTCTGGGCGCCGGGGAAGCGCATCACCGTGAACCGGCCGTTGTCGGTCACTTCGCTCGGCTGCAGGGCGGTCGACCCGGCCGCAGACCAGGCCAGATTTCGGGGCCCTTCGAGAGCGCCGCGCTGAAGTTCAAGTCCGACGAGCCTCGCCTCCACGGCGTCGGCCTGACGGGTGATGGCCGCTGCGGCGGCGGCCTGTTCGTCACCGGGGTAGCGAAACCGGATCTGGTAGGTCGGCGCCGCGCGGTCGGCCGCATCGCGTGCGGTCAGCTCGAAGGCGTAGTGACGGCTCTCGCCGCCACGCTCGGTGACCACCAGAAGATTGGTGGCGGCATGCCGTTCACGCGGCTTGAGGAACAGAACGGCGCCCTCCGCCGCCACCTCCCACGCCACGCTGTCGCCGACGGCGGCGTGACGGATGGTCTCTTCCGGCGAGAAGATGATCTGCGTCGCCGTGCGGAAGGCGCCGGCGACCCGGTAGACCTCGCCCGGCGTATAGACGACCTCGCGCATGCGCGGGTCCGCAGCGGCGTCGGCCCGGGCGGCCATCGGCGAGGCGCAGAGCAGGGCGGCGGCGAGTGAGACAAAGGCGAGAAATTTCATCGGACGACCTCCGGATCGGCGCGATAGGAGGCGACCTGGAAACCCAGCGGGTTCCTCAGGCGGTCGGCCTCGCTCATCGGTGCGCGGGTGTAGGAAAAGGCGATGGTCGCGATCCAGTCGCTCTCCACCGTCTGCTGGGCCTGGCGGACAGTGCGTCGGAAGCGGACGTTGGCGACGTCATCGCCGATGAAGCCGATCGCCCGGATCGAGATGACGGCTTCGCCGTCGGGTCCGTAGAGGTTCTGCGGGCTGTCCGGGTTGGAGCCCCGGTAGGCGTCCGTCCATCGTCGCTGCTCGCCCGGTGCCGACAGGATCGACACGAGCCGGAAGGCGTCCTCGGCCGCCGGATCCAGGTAGCCCTCCCGCGACCGGACATACTGGGCGAGGAAGTATTTGCTGACGGCCTCGTCGTAGCGGGCCGGTCCGTCCTCCGACGAGAGCCCGCGCATGACGTCGACGGCGCCGGTGGACCTGTCCACGCGGATGACGAAGGGCTCGACCGTCTTCAGGGGCGCCAGGAGGGCGACCGCGGCTGTCGCCGCCGTCGCCAGCAGGGCCGCAGCGCCTGCGGCGGTCCAGGCCAGACGGCGCGAGCGCAGGGCGGACGCCAGCCGATCCTGATCCCAGCGCCGCGCCTCGTCGAAATAGCGTTTAAGTTCTGACGCAGGGACGCCGGTCATGCGCAGCCTCCCGCTTGCGGCGGTTCGGCCACGGTCGGCGGTGCGGGCGGCGTCGTGACCGGAGCCGAGAGCACCGATCCATAAGGATTGGCCGGCCGGCGGGTCTCTCCGCTGCAGGTGGGCAGCGACGGCCCGCGGTGGGCGCAGCTCGACAGCAGGACGACCGAGAGCAGCAGGATGGGACGGATCATGTCAGGCGCCTCCGGGGCGTATGGAGCCGCCGCCGCGAGGCGGCTGACGGCTGGCTTCGAGGGGGCCGCGGGCACGGCCAGATCCGCTGGATCCGAGCGTTGCGGCGTTTGCGAAATCGGCGAGGCCGGCGCTGGCGCCGCCCGCGATGCCGGCGGCGATGGCCGGGGTCTGGAGGAAGAAGATCGCGCCGAGCAGGCACAGGGCGATGAAGATCAGCCCGCCGATCATCGGGTCGTTGCCCTGGATGGTCCCCCACTGATCGCGGACGAGAGACAGCACGAGCTGGAAGATGACGATGATCAGGGCGAACAGGACGAGGTAGTTCACCGCCTGGCTGAGCCAGCCGAAGAAGAAGCGGCGCGTGGCGTCGAACAGGGCGCAGGCGATGAAGATCGGGCCGAGGGTGACCAGAAGCGCCAGCGCCAGCTTGGCGACCAGGACGACACCGAAGCCGAGCGCGGCGGCCAGGGCGCCGATGATGAAGACGGCGGCCGAGACCACATAGGGGCCCGGATTGA
Source organism: Pseudomonadota bacterium (assembly GCA_023390245.1). Lineage (GTDB taxonomy): Bacteria > Pseudomonadota > Alphaproteobacteria > Caulobacterales > Caulobacteraceae > Brevundimonas. The sequence continues at coordinate 42,164 of JAEWDF010000024.1, read as the reverse complement.
AGGCGGAGGCGTCGCGCGAAATGTCCTCGCCCAGCCAGGCGGCATAGGCGAAGAACTGGTCGAAGGCGGCGCCCACGCTGGGGACGCCCTGGCCGCTGATCGCCTGGGTGAGCGCGTTGGGCAGGCCGCTGAAGAGCGGCTCCGTCACGAAGCTGGAATAGGCCGGGGTCGTGGCCAGCATATAGATGAGGGCCAGCTTGAGCGAACGGACTGCGAAGTCCCGCACCGGTTCGGTGATGGAGCCTCGTAGGATCGCGACCCCGTAGAGCACAACATAGAGAACCAGGGCGATCCGGAGAGGGCCTTCGACCTGCGCGATCACCGACGACAGCCGGTCGCCGAGAAAGACGTTCAGCCGCTCGTCGATGAAATCGTAGCTGGGCTCGAAGACGCGGAAGGTCATGGCCGGGCTCTCAGAACGCGGCTTCGTATCGGGCCAGGCGGTTGCGCCGCTCGGCCTCCGCCAGCCCGGCCCGGGCGGCGTCGCAACGGGGGCTGTGATCTGCGCCGCAGCGGGCGAGGACCGCCCGCGCCACGTCTGGGGCCTCGGCGAAGTCCTCGGCCGACCGCTCGGGTCGGCCGCACCCCGCGAGGGCGGCGATCAGAACCAGGACGGGGGCGAGCCGGCCGCCGGTCATTGGAACGCCCGCTCATATGTCTGCTGGCGCGCGACGCGGCGGGCCTCGGCCTGCTCGCGCGCTTGCTGCTCGTCCAGTCAGGCCTCGGCCGCCTGCGTCAACGCCAGGCCCTGAAGCCGGACCTGCTCGTTCTGGATCAGGGCCTGTTCCGCGGCCAGGCGAGCCTCAAGGTCGAGGACGGCGCGGGCATTCGGCGCCGCATCCAACGCCGATCGCAGCGCCTCCAGCCCGTCCCGGCGACGATCCGACGACCGGCCGATTGCTTCGCCGAGTGCGAGATCGCGGGCGGTCCGGCTTCCGGAGCGCTCCAGCGCCTCGAGATAGAAGGCGTCCGCGCCCGGCGCGCCCGACGGCGTGTGCAGGCGGGTCTCGCTTCGGATGGCCTCGGCGCGATCGGCTAGGGTGCCGAGCGCGGAGAGGTCGCCGTTCGCCGCAGCGCGGAGCGCGTCGAGGTCGGGCAGGGGAGAGCGGACCTCCGGCAAACCCAGTTCGCGGGCCAGGGCGTTGGCGCCCGATGCGCTGTTGAGGCTGTCGAGCAGGGCCTCGCCCTGTTCGACCTGGGTCTGTAGGGCCCGCAGCTGTTCCAGGGTGTTGCGGGCGTCCTGGATCATCTGCGCGAAGGCAGTCGGGTCGTGGACGACCCATTGCGCCTGGGCGGCGGGGGCGGCGGCGAAACCGGCAAGGGCGACGGCGGCGGCGAGCGCCGCCCTGTGAAGACGACGGGTCATGATGGAGTCCTCTGGGTATGGAAGGGGGCGCGCCACCGGGCGTAGTCATCCCCGACCTGGGCGCGCAGCCGATCGAGGAGGTTCACGGTCTCGCTGCGTCCCGACAGGACGGCGAGAAGGTCGTCGAGGCCGCCGAGGTCGAGTTCGACGATGACGCTGTCATGGCCCTGCTTGACCAGGAAGCGGCGGGACTCCGGGGTCAGAACCTCCCGGATCAGCCGGAACTCCTCATGGGTCAGGCCGAAGCCGTCGACATAGTCCGCCTTCTGCCCATGGGGATTGGGCAGGAAGATCTTGGTGGCGCATTGCTCGAGGATGGCGTGCGCGATCGGGGAGCGCAGGGCGTCCGCGGGCGACTGGGTGCCGAAGACCATCAGGGCGTTCTGCTTGCGCCAGGTCTTCAGCCCGTCGCGCGCCAGGTCGGTGAAGGCCGGATCATCGAGGACCTTCCAGAACTCGTCGATATCCAGCACCAGGCGCCGACCGTCTGTCCGCTCGGCGATCCGGTGGAAGAGATAGAGCATCGCCGGCGTGCGCACCTCGGCGTTGTCGAGCAGCTGGGTGATGTCGAAGCCGGCGAAGCGCGTCTCCAGGCTGAGGACGTCCTCGTCATTGTCCAGCACCCAGCCCGAGGGACCGGTATGGGACCAGCGTTCCAGCCGGGCGCCGATACCCGCGGCGTCGCTCTGCCCCAGAAGGCTGCGCAGGGCGGCGATAGACCGCTTCTCGCGCGGCAGCGCCTCCAGAGCCGCGACACCCTGATCTATGGCCCGGGCTTCGGGCGCAGAGAGGGCGCCGTTGTCCGGCTGGACAAGGGCCCGGACCAGACGGACCAGAAAGGCGCGGTTGCCGGGCGAAGGCGGCAGGGCCTTGAAGGGAGCAAAGCCGGTCGGTTCCCCATTCCGCAGCGACAGATAGACCCCGCCGGAGGCGCGTACGAAGATCTCCGCGCCGCGGTCCTTGTCGATGAAAAGCTGCTGGGCCCCAAACCGCTCGAGCTGGGCGAGCATGAAGTTCTGAACGACGGTCTTGCCCGATCCGGACGGCCCGCAGATGAAGGTGTGGCCCAGGTCGCCGACATGGAAGTTGAACCAGAAGGGCGAGCCGGCCGTCGTGCGCAAAAGGGCGACGGCCTCGCCCCAATGGTTGCCGCGAGCCCGGCCGACCGGATGGGCATGGAAAGGCGCAAGCGCCGCGAAATTGCGCGAGGTGATGGCCGCCGGTCGCGTGCGACGGGCGAAATTGCCGGGGAACTGGGCCCAGAACGCGGCCTCGAGGCCCAGGTCCTCCCGTGCGACGACCAGCCCGGAATCGGCAAGGATCGCCCGCGCCTTGGACAGGTGATCCGCAAGAGCCGTCGGCGTGTCCCCGAGGACGAGAACCGAAGCCTGGTGCTCGCCCATGACGAAGCGGTTCGAAACCAGATCGTCCAGCGCCGCATCCAGCCCGTCGACCTGGGAGGCGGCGCGGTCGCGGGCGGAAACCATCTGGTTCTGTTTGCGCTCCAGGACCGCCCGCGCCGCCGCCTTGGACAGGAAGGCGAACGACTGGCTGGCCACGAACCCGAAAGGCGCGGTCAGGAGGGCGTCCCACAGGCCCGGACGGGTCGTCGCGGGATATTCCTTGATCGCGAGCACGCCGGCGTAGCGCGTATCGGCGACGTCGCGCAGCTCGATCGTCTCGCGCCCGAAGATTGCGCGCACCGTATAGAGGGCCTCGCCGAGGTGGCCGAACACGAGAGGGATCGGCCCCGGCCGACCGGTCAGGACCAGCCGCAGGGCCTCCATCGTCTCCGAGAACCACAGTCCATCCCGCTCATAGATGCCGAGCTGGCGGGGACGGTAGCGGTGCAGATACTGCTCCAGATCCCGTCCGGCCTCCTCGAGCCGGTCCAGAGCCCCGGCCGCGAGCTCCACCGACTTGCGGCGGGCGGACTTGAGGCGCGCCATGACCGCGGCGGCCCGATCCTGCGCGTCGCGGCCGGGATGCAGGACAAGGGTGACATAGAGGGTGTTGGTCCAGAGCCGGCGCGACGCGATCCGCGCGTCGTAGGCCGCGCCGAGCTCCGCAGCGAAGGCGGAGGCGTAGCCTTCGCTGCGCGGCGGTTCGACCGTGTGCCGCACCAGGTGGTGCCAGACCGCCAGCCGGTCGTCGGCGAGGTTGCGCCAGGCCTGGTTCAGCTTGACGTGCCAGTCGTTGAGGTCGCGCACGTCGGCGGTTTCAAACGCCGCCCCGTCCAGTTGGAAGGTCATCATCAGCGCACCGCTGTCCAGGGCGATGACGGCGTCGCTGACGTGACGGGCATAGGGGAGTTGGGCCCGGGCGACGGGTTCGCGTCGGCGACGTGCGAATGATCTGTCATCAGCCACGAGACAGCTCCCTGGCGACGAAACGTCTGGCGACCGGGAGGGGCGAGGTCGAGCTTCCACCCCACAGGGCCCCGTTGCGGGCCCGGCCCTTGGTGTCGACGTAGACGAACAGGAGCCGGAAGGCGTTGTGGTCCGCCTTGCAGATGGCGCGAAACACCAGGTGCAGCGCGGGCGCGGCGAGGAGGTAGAGGAGGCTTCCGCCGACGAGGAAGATCACGCCGGAGATGATGACGTTCACGCCCATCGCCTCCATCGGCACGCCCAGGACCATGGCCGGTCGCGTGCAGGCGAGAAACAGAGGTTCGTCCATGAGGCGTTCCTCAACCACGGCAGCCTCCCGCGTAGAGGCCGGACACGCTCGCCCCCACCGCCAGGGCGGCGATGATCAGTCCGAACTGCCGGGGCGACAGCAGACCCCGCCGGGTCAGCACCAGCAGGACGCCGATCAGGGCTGCGAGGCCGGCCCAGCTGAGAAGCAGGACGGTCATCAGCTGCCGCCGGTGATTAGATTGACGATCTCGGCCGCACCGAAGACCACGACGATCCCAAGAACGACGATAGCGGCGCGCCGGAGGTCGAAGAGGCCGAACATCCAGAGGACGCCGACAAGCACGACAGCCAGGATGGCGAGCAGCCGCGCCGTGTTTCCGGTGAACAGGTCGACGACGTTCTGCAGCAGCCCCTCGATATTGGCTGAGGCGAACGCGGGCTGGGCGGAGAGGCCGATCGTCACCAGGGCGATGCAGGCGCCGGCGCCGATCTGCCTCACAGCGAGACGGGATAGGGGGCGGACGATCATGTCGGGCTCCGGGAAAGGGCGGGCGAAAACACCAGGACGGCCCGCGCGTGCGCGAAGACGTCCCAGCTAGGGGGCGGGGGCAGCGAAGTCAGTTCGGGCGAAGGCGCGGGCGCGTCCGGGTGCGCCGGGGGATGCAGGGCGAGGTTCAGCCGGATGGCCGCCGTCTCGACTTTTCCGACGTAGCCGTTGCGGAAGCCGCGGCTGGCGTCCCCGGTGTTGTAGCGCGACAGGGCGACCCGAAGCGCATGCTGACGGTCCCCGGCGGCCTGGCCGCGAGGCCGGTAGCCGTCACGCAGGACGATCCCGGCCGCTTCCAGATTCCGGCAGGGGTCAAAGGCGTCCTCGACGCTCAGCCGCAGCCAGCCCAGGTTGGCGCTGTTGATCTGAGCCAGGCCGAGATCGACGTTGGCGCCGCGGGCGATAAGGTCGCGGGCGACCGCGGCGGCCTCTTGGGCGTTTCGCGCCTGCCGGGAAGGCCGGCGCCCGCGATTGACGCCGATCGCGAGAGGATCGAAGCGACTCTCGACATGGGCGATCGCGGCAAGGGTCCCGGGCGCGACGCCTGGCGCGCAGGTCTGGGACAGGAGAAGGACGGCGGCGAGATCCAGCATGGGCGGCTCCGGGTGACCCCTGAAGCTGATCCGATCAGGCGGCCGTCCGCGACCCGCCGCTCCGCCGTGGGAAATCTACGGTTGGAAGGTGCGGACTTCGGGGCTCGGGCGCTCGGACAGCGCCAACAGGGCGACCGCCTGGATGCGCGTGCGAACCCCCAGCGCCTTGCAGGCGCCGAGCAGATGCTCGTCGACGGTTCGTGGCGACAGCCCCAACTGCGCGCCGATCTCGGCGGAGGTCAGGCCGTCGGCCGCCAGGCGGAGGCATTCGTCCTGTCTTTGGGACAGACGATCGAGGCGGAGGCCGGCATGCGGCCGATGGAGGTCGAACGGGTTCATCCGCGAATCCAACCGCGAAACCGGGGTTTTCGGCGAGCCCGTTGGTTCACGACCGTGTCCGTCGGGTGAGAACCTTGCAGACGGTCAGGGCGCGCTGGGGAGCCAGTGATGGAGTTCGACGCCGAACATGGCGGGGCTTTGCTTGTAGCGATCGCCACGACCGTCGATGTAACAGAGCCGATACCAGCAGCCAGGGTCGGCCATGATCGGATCCTCGAACGGATCCTTGCCGGGGCCGTAGAAGCTGAGCTCGCGGCGCCGCCCGAGCGCCTCCCGGACGAAGGCCTTGTCGAAATCCGCCACGGCCTTGCATTCCAGACCGATCAGGAGGTCGCTGTGCAGCGGACTCCGTTGGTGGCCGTCGATCAGAACCACCACATCAATCTCGTGATAGGCGCTCAGATCGCCGACGTGACCGATCGCGGCTCCAAGCGTCCGAACCTCGATGTCGGTGTAAAGGCACCCGAACACGCCCGTCGCGTCGCAAAGATCGAAATGGGGGAACGCGGGATCGGCATGCCCTCCGCTCTTCCGGAAGACGAGGGGACCGGGCGAAGAGAAGGAAGCCGTCACGCCCTTGGCCGAAAGCTCAGCCAGGAGGCGGGCCACGCAGTAGAGCTCGTAGACCTTCCCGCGGGTGTGCGGGATGGCGTGCATAACCTCCATCGGCGCGTCAGCGTGGTGACGTCGTTGAAGATTTCCATCAGCGCATCTGCGCATTCGTCGAAATCAAGCGCCGGCATCATTGTCCTCCAGAACCCGATTGCGGAGTTCACGCAGACGCGCGAGCGGAGCGCTGAGATCAGGCAGGCCGGAGAGCGGAAAGGCCGCTTCGCCTTCTTCGGTCGGCGATGGGATCATCACCACAGCGTCTTCGGGGATGAAGCCGGGGGCCTCCGCAGGAACCCTATCGCGCTGGAGCAGGCCCCGGATTTTCGTCATGGCGTCTTCGTAGACCCTGCGGTCGAGCAGGAGGATGTGCCGCTCAAGCGCGTCAATCCGCTCGATCAGGCGCTGACGCGGTGGGAGGGGGCGACGCGTTCCATCCTCCCTACGCTCATCTTCGAGGATGCTCTCGTCACCGAGTTGCGGTGCGCCCAGGCGTGCGGCCTCGGTACGGAGGAGGGCGTCCAGTCTCAGGCAAGCTTCACTGTTCATCCGGGGTGAGTAGCATGCCGCATATTTCAATCAAGGGGTGTGGATTTATCCATCCTCCCGGTTGCTCGTGTCCTCGCGGGCCGGGGTCACCAACCGGTGCCGTCGCTCAGCGAGCCAGGCCTCTGCGAGGCTGTCCCGACGAACGGACTGCGACGCCAGATCGCGCATCGCTTTGGTGAAGGTGTTGATGATGGTCCGCGCGTCCAGTTCGGCGATGCCGTCGCCGATCTCCTCGTCGAACTCCTGCAGGACCACCACCAGGATGGTGGCCAATTTGTTGTCGACGCACCGCAAGGCGAACTCCGGCGAGCCCAAGGCCAGCGCGGCGAGGATGGCGTGAGGGTCGCTGTCGGTGACCTCGGCGAAGCGATGGATGCGCTCGAGATTGATGCGACCGGCGCCGGACTCGAAATGCTCGTAGGACCTCAGCGCCATGTTCATGTCCCTCGCGACGTCCGCGGTGCGCATACGCCGGTCGGCCCTGATCAACCGCAGGGCGGCGGACAGAACAGCGTTCGGAGTGTCGGGCTTGTCGGCGGGCATATCTGGGTACCTTGCCTAAACCCGCGAGACGCTAAGCTGCAAGTGGCAGCACCTCTCGTGGTTGAAATGTGTGTCGGTCTTGTTTCAAATAAAAGGCCATCAAGATCAACAGCATAAAAGTTGCGGACATGACGCAAACAACTTGCGGGAATGAGTATAGACACACTTTGTCCGAGCGCGGGTCCGTCGTCTTGCGGGTGGCCGCACTACGGGGTGGCGCCGATCCGCGCGGTCGACTGCCATGAGGACGCGTGATCCCTTCGGCATGGCGCTTCACAGTCTGAGGACCGCTCTGAGCCAGGGTCTCGCACCCGGACAGCATCTTCCGGTCGGCGACGTCGCCACGGCGCTGCATCTGAGTACGAGCCCCGTGCGCGAGGCGTTGTCGCGCCTGTGCGGAGAGGGCTTGATCGAGGACCGGCGCGGCCTCGGCTACTTCACCCGCGCTGCGCCGGTCGAGGACATTCTCGGTCTGCTCGATCTGGAGGAAGTCCATGTCCGACTGGCGGCGCGTGCGGCGGGGCAGGCGGCCCCTCCCGATGCGAGCGACAAGGCCGTCGAGCAATGGATGGTCACGCTTATGCGCGACTGTGGCAACCAGCCGCTCGTCGAGAGTTTCGAGCGCATTCATCGGCGGCTCGCGCCCCTGCGGCGTCTCGAGCCGGTCCGCATCGACGGCGAGACCTCCGGGAATGATCCCATCGGCGACTACTACGACCGATGGCGCAGAGCCTCCGCGCCACTCGCGGCGCGTGTTCGGCGGCTGGATCCCACGGCGCCGGAATATACGACGAATATAGTTTGAATCGATTTCGGAACGGGCGCTGATGGTGCGTCGTCGACCTTTTGTCGACCTTCAGAAAAGGAGACGACGATGAAGACCCAACCCGCCTCGCGCCTGGTTCGCCTCGGCGCCGCTCGCAAGCTGACCCGCGCGGTGTCGGTCGGCCGGTACGACGAGCTCAATCCGATGCTCAAGTACACGATCCCGCCGAGCGAGTGATCGCACGGACCGCTTCGGCGGCCCGGCGCCCGGATCAGGGCCTCGCCCGGGCGTCTCGATCAGAGGCCGTTCCACACAGGAGAGGGATCCATGCAGATCCAGCCGAAAGCCAGCGTTTTGCGGTTCGGACCCGCGCGTCAGCTGACCCGCGCCGTCTCGATCGGGCCGTTCACCGAGCTGAGCCCGACCCGGTTCTGGCACACGCCGCCCGAGTGAGGCCGAGGGCCGCTCCGCCAGGAGCGGCCCGCACGGCGTCGGATTGTAGGGCTGGCGGATTGCGCAGCGCCGCCCATTCAGGGGAACGACCAATGAAGCGATATGAGACGATATTGAGGTTCGGATCGGCGCGCCGATGCACCCAGGGTGGGTTTGGCCAGTATCACGAGCTGAACCCTACCCGCCATTTCGACATGCCGCCGGAATGACAGCCCCAGAGATCTGGCCGTCAGCCCATGACGCGGGCCCTGAAGTCGGCTCCCTGGCGGATGGAATCCACGCCGTTCGGGTGGGCGACGATCTGGTCCTCCTGGACCTTCCCGCCGATGACTACCTCTGTCTGCCCGGATGCGGTCCACTGGAGGTCACGGGCCGAGACGTGCGCGGAACTGTCGAACAGATCCTGCGTCTTGCGGCGGAGGAACTTGTGCGGCCGACGCGCTGCGCCAATGATCGGCCCGCACCGCCGGCGCTGCCGACCTTGAGGCTGGACCCGACGCCGGTCCTTAAGCCGACCTTTGGCGACATCGCGATCTTCGCCGGCATCTGGCTCGACGCGTCGCGGCGTCGCCCGACGCTTCAGCGTCTCCAGCGGCGCTACGGCGGACGGGTGGGGCGACGGGACGATCTCGCGGCGATCGCCGCGCGCGTCGAGGTTTTCCGACAGCTTCTGCCGATGGCGCCGCGGACGGGCGCTTGTCTGCTTCAGGCGGAACTCCTGCTGCGGTTCCTGAACGCAGGCGGACTGGATGCGGACTGGGTCTTCGGCGTCAGGACCTTTCCCTTCCTGGCGCACTGCTGGCTTCAGATCGACGAGCGCTGCGTGAGCGAGGCTCCGGAGACCCTGACTGTCTACCGGCCCATTCTGGCGATCTGACCATGGCGGCGGACACGGTTCTCATCCTCGTGGGCGACAATCCGGCGGCTCTGGATGCGCTTGTGGCGCCGTTCAGCCGAAGGCTGGCCCGCGCCGGATGGTCGCGACGCTCAGCGGACCCGTTCGTCAGGGTGTATTCCCCCACCGCCGCCCGCATCGAGGTGACGCCGGCCCTGGACGGACACGGGGTTCTGATCGGGGACATCTACGCCAGCGGGGGGCGTGCCGTCGCAGCTAGGGAGCGCGGCGTCTTGGGGTGCCGCCGGCTGGATCCGGACCGCGCGCGGGCGGTTTGCGCCGACTACTGGGGCCGGTATCTGCTGGTCCGTCGCGCCGACGGCGACGTCGCCATCCTTCGCGACCCCTCGGGGGCGCTGGAGTGCGTGGTCTGGCGCAAGGGCGGGGTCACGCTCATTGCCACGGGCTGCGCAGACGTCATCGATCCCTGGCTCCCCGAAGACCTGGCCATCGACTGGGACGAGGTGGAGGCTATGGTTCGGCGGCCGGGCGAGCACCGCCACACCCTGCCTCTCACGGGGCTGCAGACCGTCGCGGCGGGAGAGCTCCGCACGATCGGCGTCGACACCAACCATGGCGAACAGATTTGGTCTCCGGCCGAAGTCTACCGGCGCGGACGTAGGCGGCCGGCGCCGGATCTTCGCGCTGTTGTCGAACAGACCGTGCGTAGCCTCGCCGGAGACCGGGCCTGGGTCGTCGAGGTGAGCGGCGGCCTCGACTCCGCCATCGTCGCCGCCAGCCTGAGCGCCGATCAGCGCGAAAGGGTCGCCGCCTGGGTCAACCACTATGTCGATCAACCCGAGGGCGACGAGCGACCGTATGCGCGCGCGGTGGTCGCGCCCTTCGGCGGCGTGCTGACAGAAGTCCGCCGCGACGGGCTCAGGCTCGACGGCCGGCGTCTGGCGCAGTCCGCGAACGGCTTCCGTCCGGCGATCAATGACATCGATCCGGACTACAACGACGACATCGCAAACCGGATCGAGGCGACGGGCGCGTGGGGCTCGCTGACGGGGCAGGGCGGAGATGCAGTCTTCTTCCAGATGCCGACGATTCTCGTCGGCGTCGATGAACTTTGCGAGGGCGGGCTCCGGGCGCGTGCGGCCGTAATCCACCGGCTGGCGCGATGGCTCAGAAAGCCGGCCTGGCCGATGGTGCTGGGCCAGTCCTGGTACGCACATCTGCAAGACCGGAAAAGCTGGGATCATCCCTGGCTGGACGATCTGAAGGGCACGCCGCCGGCCAAGGCGCTGCAGATCTCGGTGCTGGCTTTTTGTCAGTCCTTCCAGGCCGAGGCGGTGAGAAGCCGGCTTGGCCCTTGCATCAATCCACTGCTCAGCCAGCCGGTGATGGAGGCCGGACTGGCGATTTCCACCGTCGACCTGACCTGGGGCGGTCGTGACCGGTCCGCCGCGCGCGCAGCGTTCCGTGACGCAATCCCCCATCTGATCTTCGACCGCCGGTCAAAGGGCGAGCTCAGCGCCTACTATGGCGAAGCGGTCGCCGGTCGTCTGGACTTTCTTCGCGACTATCTTCTCGGCGGCGCGCTCGAGGAAGCCGGCTTGATCAGGCCCGACCTCGACGACCAACTGAGCCGGGACGCCATGGTGTGGAGAGGCGGTCATTCCGAACTGCTGACCCTGGCGCTCATCGAGGCCTGGGTCCGTCACTGGAAGGCGCGGCTGGCGGGCCGTCACCCTTGAGATAGCGATCGAACCAGGTCACCACCTGATCGTAATAGAGGCGGATATTACCCGGGCTTTGAATGCCATGAGCCTCGCCGAACAGCAGGGTCAGCGCCACGGGGCGATTCAGTCGGTGCAGTGCGCCGTAGAGCTGTTCGGACTGGGCGACCATGCCGTCGTACTCTCCGATCACAAGCAGGACGGGCGTCGTGATGCGATCCGCCTGTTCGAATGGGCTGTTTCGCCGGTATCGGTCCGGGGCGGACCAGTAGGCGCTGCGCATCGCCGCCTGACCGGACTCCAGCCACCGCGCGACGGAGGCCGCCGAGAGGTTGTTTCCCCCCTCAAGCCGTGCGGCGGTCCCCAGTTCTCCGATGATGCTCGGGAAGTTCATGGGGCCGTTCAAGCCGACCACTGCCCTGAACCTTGGAGACTGGGCCGCGCTCATCGCCGACGACCACGCCCCGAAGCTCCAGCCCCAGAGGCCGACCCGGTCAGGATCCACCAGACCCTGATCGGCGGCGACATCCACGACGGCGAGAATCCGGTGGGCGAGGCCGTCCGCTGGCTCTGGCGTCGGGGGAAGGTCCGGGAAGAGAACGGCGTATCCCTGCGCGACAAGCAGTTGTGGGGCGAGCGACAGGTCGGTGGCGTCGCGACGCATCCAGTGAGGGGGCGTGGCATAGGTCTCGCCCTGGTAGGGCACGACAACGACCGGTGGCGGGCCAGTGTGACCGGCGGGCAGATAGAGCCATCCACGAACGTCGCCCGGGCCCTTGATCAGACGCGGTTCGGAAACCGTAACACCGTCGAGCTCGGGGTTCAGTCGCCACACGGGCGTCCGGTGGGCGCCCTGCACCAGCATGAGGCGTCCCGTTTCATCGTCGGCGCCGCGCTGAAGGCTCAGGCCGCGGCTCCAGCTTACGGCCGCCCCTCGCGTCGCGACTACGCATTGCGCGGGGCGGACCTCGGCAGGAACCCGACACAGCCGACCATGGTCATCGGTCACGAACGCCGCATCGGCCTTCATCGGGCCGGCCTGTCCCCGGTTGCCGAACGGTCCATAGGCCGATGCGGCGAGGCTCGCGGCTCCCAGACGGGTCGGACCATCGGTCGCTCTCAGACGAAGAATCTCGCCGTTGTCGTTGAAGAGGACGGCCGAGCCGCCCTGCGCGACGAGACGCGCATCGGGCTGGAGCCCCTGGATCGCGACAGCGTCACCGTTGTTGATCCTGTACCAGGCCTCCGTCGATCCCATGCGCCCCCGCATGACGATCGCGTCGCCGATCCAGCCGGCCTGCGCCGACTCCATCCCCATAAAGTCGACCGGCAGAGCCGCAGCGATGCCCAATGGCGTCACATCCCGGGTCTCGCCCGATGGACTGATCGCGAGCAGGCGGCCCCGTTCGGAGCCGACGGCCGCGACAAGAAGGGCGCGGGAATCCGGCGACCAGGACAGGAGGATGGGCGAAATGGCCCTGGCGCCGGGTGGGGAGACGGCGGAGCCTCCGGCCACCGGGGCGATCTGCAGCGATAGCGCCCGCCGGACTTCGGACGCCGTGTCCTGGGAGGCCGGGGGCAGCAGCGGACCCTCGAGCAGGAGCGCGACATGTCGGCCGTCCGGGGAAGATTCGAAATCGAGGATGGGCCCGTCTGCGACGGCCGCCGCATGACCGCTGGCGGCTTCGACCCGCCATAGCCGACGGCCGTCGGGCGCCGGCGCAGGTCGGTCCGTGCCTGTCGAGACGGCTGCCGGCGCGCCCATGGTCGCGGCTGCGCGCAACGCCAACAGTCGCGCCTGATCGGCGCGTGGTCCGGTCAGGCGGGATGGCATGGCGCCGTCCGTTGTTCCGAGCACCAGCAGGACGTCGTCCGAGACCCACTCCAGAGCGCGGCCCCAGAGGCCTAGCTCCGGGGCGACCTCGGTCCAGCTGACGGCGCCGGTCGCCATCTCGACGATCCCGAGACGCCAGAGGTCGTCCTTCAGGCGGAAAACGGCCAGCCGGGTTCCATCCGGTGAGAAGGCGCCCGCCGTGTATCCAGCGCCGGTCTCTTCGGCGAGAAGGGGCGACACCCGGTACGGCGCCGTCATCTCTACCCGGTAGAGGTGGGCGTATCGGTCGGCGCCGTACGCCTCGACGTCATGCCGGGGCATGTCGGACAGGGCGAACTTCTCTTCGAAAACCCCGACGGATCCCGAAGGGTCGATGGCGATCCGCCCATACCGTTCGAGGCCGAGCATGACGTCGAGCGTGAGCGGGTCGGCGAGCGAGAGCGACGGGCAGCCGAGCGCGATCGCGGCGACGGCGGCGATATGTTGTGATTTCACAGCAGGTCACCAGCGCTTCACGAGTTGGAGCGAGAGCTGACGACCCAGGACGTTGGTGTTAGCCGCGTCATAGCCGATCCCGGCCGGCGCATCGTAGAAGGGCGGCTCCTCGTTTGTCAGGTTGAGGACGTTCAGGGTGACCGATAGGCCCTCTCCCCATCCGGCCGGGAAATCATATCGAACCTGGCCGTCGATCGTGATCCAGTCGTCGATGCCGCGCCCGCTATTGGAATCCTCGCCGCCGCTGACGTGATTGATCGCCCCGCCGAGCGTGAGGGGGCCTCGCACCCACTGGCCGCCGACGCGGCCCCGCCATGACGCCGGGAAGTTCGGAACGCCGAGCAGGTCCTCGGTCGGGGAGGTCGGCGTGTTGACGCGGTCATTCGTGAGAAGATGGGTGACCGACGCATCGAGCGAAGCCGCGCCCCCCGCCCAGTCGAACCGGTAGCGGGTCGCGAGGTCCAGCCCGGAGACCTCGACGATCGCTGCATTGACGAACCGGTTGTCGATGACCGCCCCATAGGCTGTCGCCGGGAAGACGTTCGGATTGTAGTTGCCGGGATGGTCCAGAAGAGCCTGGACGTAAGCCTGGTCGTCAGGGTTCGAGCCGGGCGAGACATATCGGATGAACGGCGCCAGGGTCGGGTCGTTCAGCGCATTGATCAGGTTCTCTGCGACGGGGGTGGAGATGCGGTCCTCGAAGCGGGTCCGAAACCATCCCGCCTCGATCCTGAGGCCGTCGATCGCAGCGGGCGCCCACACGAAGCCGGCGGTCCATGATTCAGCGGTTTCAGGCTCAAGGTCGGGGTTGCCGCCGTACTGGACGATGCTGACGACATTGGCGCCGCCTCGATCCAAGAAGACAGGGCCGAGTCGATAGGCGCTGTTCAGTTCCTGCAACGACGGCGCCCGGAAGGAGGTGCCGAAGCTGGCGCGCAGCAGGAGGTCGGCCGTGGGACTGTAGAGCAGGCCGACCTTGGGGTTGCTGGTCTGGCCGATGCCCTGGTGGTCTTCGATCCGCCCCGCGAGCGACAGTTCGAGGCGTTCGATGCCCGGCCTCGCATTTTCCGGTCCCACGAGGGGCGCGCGGAGTTCGAAGAAGGCGGCGGACACGTCGCGGCTAAAGCTTTCCGCGTCGGCGATCCGCGGCGCCGTTCCGGAGATGAAGCTCTCGCCGCCGGTTTCAAACCGCTCCTGCCGAAAGTCCAGGCCGACGGCGATGCGCAGATCGCCCCCGGGGAGGACCATCAGAACCCCGTCGGCCTTGATGTTCACCGACGCCACGGAGCTGGTGTTCTCCGAGCGCATGAACCCGGCGCCGATGAAATCCAGAAGGGCTCGGCTGTGGCCGGCCGGCGCTCCGTAAGGATTGAAGTATCCGTCGACCGCCGGGTTGTAAGTCGTCGCGGGATCGTCCGGAAACAAGCCGAGCGCTTCGTAGAGGCGGTCGGTGTGAACGCGGTGCGAGGCCGTCAGTCCTGTTGTCTCACGCCCACCGCTGACATAGGCCGCGAGGTTCCAGCCGGCCAGTTCGCCCTGCAGGCCGAGTGCTCCGCCCCAGCTGCGCGAGAAGCCTTCGTCGCGCCCGTTCCCCAGATCGTTGAGAAAGGAATAAGCGATCTCCTGGTAGCCCTCGCCGTTGATCGAGACGAAAAAGGGGTTGTCGGCGGTAACCGGCAGGATGCCGATGTCCGCGACGGAGTCCTGCTCGAACTTTCGGTCTGTGAACCGGAAATCGCCGTCGAGACTGAAGCCCCCGGGCAGGTCCTGGCGGGCGGCGAGAAACAGGCTGTCGCGACGCT
Source organism: Pseudomonadota bacterium (assembly GCA_023390245.1). Classification (GTDB taxonomy): domain Bacteria; phylum Pseudomonadota; class Alphaproteobacteria; order Caulobacterales; family Caulobacteraceae; genus Brevundimonas. Next base: position 27,052 of record JAEWDF010000024.1, on the reverse strand, counting down.
GGTGCGGCAGGGTCCACATGCCTTCCATGTGGTTTGTGCGGTTGACCTCGCCCGCCCTGAAGTCGCCGGCCGTCAGGCCGACGCCGTTCTGGTTTGTCGGGATGGCGTAGGTGGGGTCGAACGAGCCGCTGACGGGGTCGAACTCCATGATATTGCCCGGGGAGGCGTAGAAGGTCCGCCAGTCGGTTCCGCCCAGCGGGCGGAGGTCGGCGTTGGCGGTCGCCCGGCGATCTGCGGCGCGCAGCTCGCCCCGATCGTGGTGTTCATAGGCTGCGAGCACGCCGCCGCTCGACCAGTTGAACCCCCCGCTGTGCGAGACCAGGACTTCGCTTGCACCCCCGTCGCTCGTTCCGCCGACGCGCAGGCGGCTTTCCGCTCCTTCGAAGCGGGACTTCAGTATGATGTTGACCACGCCGCCCACAGCGTCGGCGCCATAGAGGGCCGAAGCGCCATCGAGCAGCACGTCGGCGCGCGCAATGGCGCTGCTGGGGAGGTTTGATACATCCGAGAAATCGCCGGCCGATCCGGTCCCGGCGATCCGGCGGCCGTTCACCAGGACCAGGGTGGCGTCGGCGCCGAGGCCGCGCAGGTTCACGCCCGTGGCGTAGGCGGAGTTGCGGCTCGTCCGATCCGCGCCTGTCCCTGCCGAACCTTCGTAAGCGGCGCCTGTGAAGTTCTGCGGCAGGGCGGCGAGGGTGTCCGCCACCGTCGCGCGGCCCTGCCGGGCGATGTCGTCCTGGGTTAGGACCGTTACCGGGGAGGGGCTGTCGGCGCCACGCAGATAGGTGCCGGTCACCACGACCTCGTCGAGCAGGGTCGCCTCCAGGCTGTCCGCTTCGGCGCGCGCATTCGGATCGACGAGAACGAAGACGTTCGGGCGGCTGCGCCGGTAGGTCAGCCCGGTATCTTGCAGAAGCCGACTGAGGGCCTCCTCGACCGAATAGGCCCCCGACAGGGCCTGGGCGCTGCGCCCTTGCACGAGATCGGTGGGATAGAGGATCTGCTGACCGCTCTGTTGGGCGAAGAGGGGCAGGCTGCGGGCGAGCGGTCCCGCCTCGATGCTGAACTGCCGCGCCTCATCGGCCGCCTGCGCCATGACGGGCGTAGCCGAAACCGCCAGCAAGGCGGCCAGTGCGGTTGAAGTGAATCCCGATCTCATGGTTTCCCCCGTTTTCTACCCGCGGTCGTGCGGGACGGGGAGGAGACGTTGGGTCGCGGGGCGTCCCCTAAGTCCGGGCAAAGAATATTTTCAACCGGGCGCAGTGAGGATCAAGTGACCGTCCGGTGCCCGCCGTGCCTCAAGGGGGTAAAGATCCTGAAGCGCGGCCACGAACCCATCGATGTCCCCGGCATCGAACGCGCCGCTGACCCTGATCGACGAGACCCGTTCGTCGCGTAGCTCGATCGGCTGGCGGGTGTACCGGTTGACCTCGGCGACGGCGACGGCGATCGGCGTCCCTTCAAAGGTAAGCCGCCCCGTGGTCCAGCTGGTGGCGGCCGGGAGGTCGACTGCGGCGACCCTGGGGGAAGGCGCGGCCGTTACGACCTGCTGGCCGGGCGCCAGGGACCAGCGCCGATCCGGGGCAGCGGCGTCGCGAACCGCGACACGACCCTCGACAAGCAGCACTCGAGCGCCATCGCCCAGCCGGCGCACGTCGAACCGCGTGCCGAGGGCGACCACTTCCGTTTCACCCGCACGGACCTGGAAGGGCCTGTCGGCGTCACCCTGAACGGAGAACATGGCCTGGCCGCTTTCAAGCGTCACTGCCCGCCGCCCCTTGGTGAAGCGGACCGAAACCCGCGAGTCCGTGTCGAGGATCACTCGCGATCCATCCGCGAGCTGCACTGTCCGTTGCTCGCCGACATCTGTCGAATAGACGGTAGGCTGCTGGGCCCGCCAGACGATCGCCCCGGCTCCCAACGCCAGGACGACGGCGCCGACGGCGATGGCGGGCTTGAGCACGCCGACCAGCCGCTGGCGGGGCGGGGACGACGCGCCGCTACCGCGCGTCCGCGCCTCTTCGGTGAAGGCGGCGATCTCCTGTGTGTGGCCAAGCGTCTCCGCTGCGTCCCACATCGCCTCCAGGCGCTCGAACGCGGCCGCGTTCGCGGGGTCCGCACGCCAGGCGCTGAACGCCCTTACGTCAGTGGTTGACACCTTGCGCTGGTTGAGCCGCGCGAACCAGTCGGCGGCTTCCTTGCGTCGGATGTCGGCGTCGGCCTCGATCGTCATCAGTCCTTGCCTACAGGTCCAGCCGGGACGCGCAGTACTCCATCGCCCGGGCCATCCTCCATTCCACAGTTTTGACGCTCACATCGAGGGTCCGGGCGATGTCCGGATAAGTCATACCGCCAAACCGGCTTAGCACGAATACATCGCGGTAAAGTTGCGGCATGTCGCGGACGACCTGGCCGAGAAGGACTTGGGTGAACTGGGGCGGCGCCTCCGTATCCGGAGGGGCGAGTTCGGCGATCCGGCGATCCTTGCGGGCTTCGGTGCGATGATTGTCCCGCACCAGGTTCATGGCGACTTTCAGCAGAAAGGCCTTGGGGTGCCGGATTCCCCGGTCGGCGTAGGGCGCGATGCGGATGTAGGTGTCCTGGACGACATCGGCCGCGGCCTCTGGGCCGACGCTCGAGCGCAGCCGGCGATGCAGCCAGACGGCATATCGTCTGTACAGACGATCCAGCCCGCCTCCCGCATCCGCCGATATTTGTTTCGCTTCGCTCACCACGCCTCTCCGGCCACTCGACGAGAGGTCCGGAATCCCAGGCGCGCGGCGTCGCATGCCGGACACGCGCGCAGCCTCGCACGCGCCTCCGGACGGCGGCTATCACTCTCCGCCGAAGACGGAGCAGCTGAAGATGAAGTCGCACAGGGGATTCCAGGCCCCTACCGGCGCGGGCGCCAGCAGAGCGAGCATGAATCAAACCGAATCCGTGTGCAAGCGGGAGGGGTCGGGCGTTGGAATCCTCTGCGACAGCGAGGCCCGCTGCTTCAGGCGGCGGCGCCGCCCCGCCCCGAAGAGGGACGGCCCTGGCTCCCGCGACCGCCCTATATCGCGGCGCCCGACCCCGCATGTTTAGGCGCTCAGCGACGCCTCGCCAACACAACCGAGGCGGTGCAGGTCTCCTCCGCAAGAAAGTCGCGGGCGGCCCGCAATTCACTGTCGTTGCGGGACCGGTGATTCCTCCGCACCGTGAACGTTGTTCATGTGGAGGTTGTGGAGATGAACGGTTCACCCAAGTCAGAGCGGGCGCCGGCGCCCCGCCTGAGTCCGCGCGAGACCGAATGCATGCTCTGGGTGAGTCGGGGCAAAAGTTCCTCCGACATCGGTATGATCGTCGGTCTCTCGCCGCGTACCGTCGACAGCTATCTGGAGAAGGTCTGCGCCAAACTGCGGGTGCGCACGCGAATCGAGGCGGTCGCCGTGGCCGTGCGGTCGGGGCTCATTGATCCAGAATAGGAGGGGAGGGGGCGGGCTTGGAACTTCTGTGTGGAAGCCCGGTCTTTCGCACCCAGGCCGCCGCCGACGCAGATGCGTCCCCCGGCTCAAGGCTTGAGACTATGGAGCCGGAGCCCGCCGAGGGAAATCCTACAGGAAACCGGCAGACCTGCGCCAGATCAGCAATGGTCCGAAGCCCTTACTAACGATGCCTGCCGGTGCCCTTGGCTCGATCTTCGAGTACCGCGAGGCAACGCCTCAGTGCCCGTTCGCTGGTGCAGATTTGCGGGGCCGACCGCCGCCGAGCGCGCCATTGGCGGAGCGTAGGGGACGTGAACCCGCGACCGTCAGAAGACTCTTAGCTGCTGTTGTGAGCGTCAGCGTCGGCCCAACTCTGTGGCCAAGCGCTGATACTCTAAAATCGGATCGGAGCCGGATCTTGCGACTTGTCTGCAGTTTGCTAAAGTGACCGAAATTGTTGTGAGCTTGCGCGTGAGTCGCGCTGGAGCGATACTTGGTGCGTGCAATCGACCTTTATGCCGGTATCGGCGGATGGAGCCTCGGGCTGCGTCTGGCCGGCGTCGATGTGGTGGCCTCTTATGAATGGTGGCAACCTGCTGTCGATACTCACAACGGCAACCACGGCGGTGCGCTGAAGCCGACTGATGTCCGGCAGTTGCGACTGGAAGACCTGCCGTCGAACATCGATCTGGTCGTAGGCAGTCCGCCCTGTACGGAGTTCTCCTACTCAAACCGGGGCGGGGGAGGCGACCTCGACGAGGGGCTCAAGGACCTCGTCCGCTTCCTCGAGGTCGTGGAGTATCTGAAGCCAAAATTCTGGGCGCTCGAAAACGTGCCGCGGGTGGCGCAGGTGCTTGAGCTTGGAATGGCGGACACCAAGCATCCGCTCTATCGATTCCGTGACCTCGGCATGCAGATCGAGATAATCGACTTCTCGGACTACGGTACGCCTCAGTCGCGTCGTCGCTGCATCGCGGGCAACATTCCGTTCGATCTGATTAAGGCCTACCGGCCGCGTCTGCCTAGGCGGACTCTAGGCGATGTCGTTGGGGCGATCGGCGCCGGTGGCGATGTCGTCGATCCCGTCTGGGGCTGCGTCCTGCCTGCGGAGATAGTGACGGAGCGGGAGACTGAAGGTGCCCTCAACGCGGAGGAGCTCCGCATGAACCGGGAGGCCAAGACCTATCATCCGGTCTATAACAATATGGCCTTCCCGGACGTGATGGATTTGCCGGCCCGCACCGTCACGGCCACATGCACGCGCGTCTCGCGCGAGAGCATCGTCATTGGCGATGACGACGCCGGCTTCCGTCGACTGAGCATCCGGGAGCGCGCCTGCCTACAAGGTTTCCCGATCACGTATCAGTTCTATGCGCGCTCCTTCCCGGAGAAGGCGAAGATGGTCGGCAATGCCATTCCGCCGACCTTCACCTATCTGGTCGCTCGGGCGGCCCAGGACGTCTCGGCTGAGGACCTGGTTCCCTACGCGCAAGCCGGTTTGAGCCTGCGCCAACCTGAGGCGTCCGCGCCGGTCACGCCGCCGACAACAGAGGGCCGCACATATCCGGTCGGCCGCAGCTTTCGAGCCGCCTTGCCGGGGTTGCGCTTCAAGAGCGGGATGAGGTTCGAGCTCGCCAATGGACGGGGGCGGGAGCAAGACTGGCAGGTCCGGTTTTTCTTCGGTCCCTCGATCGATATTCGCGAGATCATTCTTGATGACGACCTGCTCGACGAGCTTCGTAAGTCGCTGCTGATCCGGAAGCTGATGATGGCTCTGGGCGTCGAGTTCGCCAACGCCGCCCAGGTGCTGGAGGCGAGCACTCCAGAGAATCTTCAAGCCGCGTGGTCACACCGCGCTGACGGTCTTCGCCCCTATCAGGTCGCGGACCTCTTGGGCGAGCTGGCTAGCAAGGTTCACCAGAGGCTGCTGTCCGCCGCGGCCGACGAGCAGCACGCGGTAATCGGTTATGTGATGGAGGCGGCAGCCGAGGGCGAGGAAGGCGACAGCATCCCCGGATCCAAAAAGCTGACCACTAATGCCTTGCCTATTCTGAGCGGGCTTTTGGTGGGTGCCTGGTTCAACACGCTGCCCTGGCATCGTCTGCAAAAGTCAGTGGCCTGATCAGGGCAGGGCTGGACCAAAGAGCGGCTCGAAGGCCTTGAAGGGAACCTCAACGCCTTCCCAGCCACCTGCGCCGGCGTCGGTCGGAATATGGATCGCCATTTCATCCATTCCAACGGTGGCCAGCGTGGGTGGAGCGCATGATAGGTCCCAGAGATGGAACACGTGGAAGGGGCGGTCGAGCGCGATCTCCCATTCGTGCCGGGTGAGGTGCAGCGCGCCGCTCATTCCGCCCCGACTGGCCTTGACCTCGATCGAGAGAAAGGCGCGGTTATCTGCGGCCTTGATCGAAAGGACGTCATAGCCGTCCTGGTTGCTTTCGATCGCCACCCAGCGGGGCGGAATCCCGGTCCGCGCTTCTTCGTGGGCCAACGTCAGCCGCTCGCCTTCGCGTCCAATGGCGAGAAGATGATCTTCTTTGAGTCCTCGGGCGATGCCGGCGAGCCAGTCCCAGAAGTCCACCACCGCTTCGTCGGGCGTATCGGCCAGACCCGCTTCGACGAAGACCTGGCGAACCCCGACCGGACAGAAGTTCAAAACCCGGGAGCGTCCGTATACAGCGTTCTGGAGCCAGTCGGGACTCTGGGTCTCGACATAGTGCAGCAGGATGCATCGAAGGGCCGCTTCATATCCGTCGGCGGTGTGCACCTTCATACCCGCAGCCGAAACCTGCAGCTCACCGGCCTCGTCGATATCCAGCCAGGCCAAGGCTTCGGCCAAAGCCAAGGCGGCGCTTGATGACATTCCGCCGACCTTGGGCAAACCGGAGATCAGGTCCGGCGCCGACAGGGGGCGTCTCTGGAGCAGTTCGAGCAGGGCGATGCCCGCTTGAGCCAGGCCGGGGGACAGCAGGAGCGTCACTCCGACCGACCCAGATCAGCGGCGATCTCCCGGATGTCATCCAGTTGCAGCCCGGTGATATAGTCCTCGACATCCGCAGTTCCGACCTGAACAGGGTCGATGGGGATGGGGTCCGGCGCCAGGGATGAGTCCGCCAACGCCTTGGCCATCTCGCCGATCTTGAAGCCAAGCCGGTTGCGGACCGTCTCATCGACCGTGTCGACACACTCCACGATCTCGATGATCGTCTCCTGATCCTTCGGCAGGCCGAAGCGGTGAATCCGGTCTTCCGATTGAAGGTAGTGGGCGGCGTTGAAGGTGCGGTCCAGATAGATCGCATGGTGGCAGACACGGTGCAGACTGATGCCCTCGCTGGCGGCCGCAGGGTTGGCCACCATCACCCGGACGTTCTCGTCGTCGTGGAAGGCCTTGATCTTTCCTTCCCGGGTGTCGGCGTCATCCTCGTCGCCAGCGTCCACCCCGCCATGAATATATACCGCGCCCAAGTCAGCCAGCCGGGAGGCCATATATTCCACATTGCGGACAAAGGACGACCAGATCAGCACCTTGTGCCCTTGGCGCGAGAGCTGGCGCGCCCGCTTGAGGACGTACTCCAGCTTGGGGCCTTCGCCCTCGGCGAGGACGGCAGCCAGCAGGTCGTGATGGGCAAAGCCGATCTGGGCGGCGAGGAGCGATGGGTTGGAGACGAACTGGAGAAGGCGAGAGACGGAGCGCCCGAGGGCGCGGAAGGTCTGCCGGCCCCGGGCGTCCAGCACGGCCGAGGCGTCGCGAGCGACCTCCAAGCGCATCAGTTCGTAAAGCTCTCGCTGAACCGGGGCCATCGTCAAGGGCACCAGATGGCGAGTGACCTCGGGAAGATCGAGTTGCTTCTTATTGGTGCGGACATGAATCGGTCGCACGAGATCGACGACCGTTTCCTCCTCGACGCGAACCTCAGGATAGAGGAACTGAAACTGTGGGATGAGATCTTCGACCGACTGGGGCATGGGCGTTCCGCTCATGACCAGTTTGCCGATCGGCAAGTGCGACAACTCGATCACCGAGCGCCCGCTGGCTCCGTTCACACCCGATTTGATGCGATGGCTTTCGTCCAGAAAGACGAAGGTCCGATGTTGGGCGAGGTGTTGGGTGATCAGGTCTTGGACCCTCGGCAGCTGCTGATAGGTCATCAGCATTAGCGGCGGGTCCGTCTCCAAGGCGGCGCGAATGCGATCGCGGCCGCCGCGGAGCCGCACGAAGCTGTAAGGAGTGTTGGGCAAACACTCCAGAATCTGTTCGTCCCAGGCGGCGAAGGCGTTCTTTGGTGCGATCACCAGAAGGCGATCGCCGGGCTCGGCTCGCAGCGTGAAAAAGGCTAGGGCTTCGGTCGTCTTGCCTGCGCCCGGGACCGAAAACGTCGCCGCTGCGGGCAGGGCCGCGAGGCGCGCTACATTAGGAGCCTGATGTTCGGAGAGACTCCGGCCGAACCCTGAGGCCTGAAGCGAGGCCTTCAACTCGTCCAAGGGCAGAGGCGAGGCTTCTGAGGCGGCCCAATAGCTCGCGGCGGCGCGTTGGGACGATTGCAGAAGGGCCGTGGCTTCGGGGGTAATGGAAAGGCCCGAGCCGAGCTTCAGCCCATTGGCGCGGAAGACCTGCAAGAATTGGTCGCGGGCGCCGACGAACGCCCACCACGGCAGCGAAAATCCCGCCACGCCTTCAAGTGTGGTGTCCGGGCTCGCATCATAAGCGACGCGGGTGAGCATCGCCGACCAAACGTTTGCGGCGTCCCCGGCCTGCCAGCTGAAAACGGCCCGGCCGTCCCTGGCCCGGTAGGCCAGACTAAGCATGTTCGGCCAAGTAGGCGCGAATGGCGGCGACGCGCGTCTCGATCTCGTCGAGTTGCTTGGCTACGCCTGTGAGCTTGGACTCTGGCCGAAGACCATCCTTCGCCGCGGCTGTCAGGAAGCTGTTAGCCTTGGCGCACTGATCCAGCAGATAGCCGGCCTTCTTCACGTCCTTTTTGACCTGCCGCTCGGTCTCAAGAACCTCGCCAATCGCTTCGCGGGCCTGGGCGCGTTGGGCCGGGTCCTTCAGCGCCTGGATCAGTCCTGTTTGCTGGGCGTCGCTATCGTCGTCCTGACTTCCTCCAAACAGATCGCCCAGGCCGTCATCCGGGTCGGTCGTCTCCAGGTCCAGTTCACTGGCAAGTCGTTCAACGACCTTGTCCAGGTTGGCCGCCAGTTCCGGGATGGCGATGTAAAGACGGCCAACCGCAGCGGGATCGTCGATCAGGGCGAAGGCGGCCTCCTTGAAAATCTCCTTGCGGCCCACGCCAGAGAGCTTGGAGCGGCTCTGGACGAGGCGCTGGAAGGTGTGCTCCTGGCCAGACACCTCCGACCATCTGTTGGCCTTGTCGCGGGATCGCAGATACTCATCGGCGTACGCGCGCATATCGAGCAACTGAGCGAAGTCGCTGTCCTTCATCTTGTAGAGCTTGCAGAGCTCCTCGGCCTTGATGTCGTCACGCTCCATCTTTGCGATCATCATGTTGGCCTGGGCGTCCCAGCTGTAGTCCGCCCTGATGTCCTTCTCGATCTGGAGCTGCGCCTCCAGCCGGTTGATGTCCTTCTCCGTCGCATGAGGGAGCACCACGACCTCGATGTGCTCGAAGTGGCCGTATTTTTGCGGGTCGTCGTGCAGGAGTTGGCGCCACATCGACAAGCGGCGGTTGCCGTTGACGACGAAGCCCTCCTCGTCGAGCAGCAGCGGATTCACCTGCTTGTGGGCAGGCTCTTCAAAGTAACCGTCCAAGTCGGAAAGTCGGCCCAGCTTCAGCAGGAGCTCATGCTGGACCTCTTGGGCGTCCCACATCTCCGGATCGCCGGTGAAGAGGTCCGGGCGGAGATCGGCGTTGAGGGCAAGGTGTTCGACTTGGAGAGAGGCCGTTCGTCCGTTGACCAGACGATATTTGGGAAGATCGATCGGAATACGGATGATCGGCAGGTCTTGGTTCAAACCCTGAAATACCACCCGGTCCGTCGCGAGGCCTTTGGCCTCCAGTCGCGTCTTGAACTCCTCAAGCCGGGCAGGTCGAGGCCAACCGAACCGTGAGCCCTTGGGCGTATCGGGAAGATCGATATCCGGCATGTTTACTCCAGCGCGACGATCAGGGTGGGGACGTAGAAGGCCTTGCGGAATATCTCGAGCTCACGTTCCAGACGCGTGGCTTGGGCGATGTTGTCGCCGATCGCCAACGCGACCGGCTGGGATGGCAAGACGAATACGGCGGCCTGGATGGCGTTGTTGAGATAGAGCGTCTGGAGCTTCATCAGGTCGGCGTACATGCGCGCCATATTGCCTGTCTGAAGACACAGGCCGATGTCTTCGCGCATGGAAGTAATGCTCATGTCGGATCCGCGGGCGACCGTTACTTCGCTGGACCAACCCTTCAGGCGCAGGGCAGCGACAAACTGGTCGCGAATGCGCGGCGCCGCGCCGCGTTCGATGCGGATATCGACTGCGTCTGCGGCCGCGAGAACCTCTTCGAGGATGTGTGGCGGAACGCGTTCGGAACCGGCGCAGTGACTGTGTAGCGAGACCTTCATGGTGCTGTCCTCGGACAGAGGGAGTGCCGGTTGTGCGTCACGTGCGCCTCCAGAATCGTCGGGCGCAAGCGCCGGAAATCGCTCAAGCCCTAGCGGATGTCTGCGTTCTTCAAAACCGTCAAGGTTGTGGGTGGCCTGAACGAATGCGATTCTGTCCCTCCCTTGAAATCCATATTCAAGAAAATCAACCATTTAAAACTTCGACCTGGCTTCAAATCGAGCCAAGAAGAAGGACTGAGCCGCGCTCGCGGACTTTTTCAACAGTATCGGCGCAAACTGGTCTCAATCTGAGGGGGCGGTTAAAGTTAAGCGCCAGATACTTCGCAGCACCTCCATCCCATATAGTGAGACCGTGACGCTCGGCGAAACCTTCCCCCGTACCGCCGCCGCTTGGCCTGACCTGCTTCGGTGGGATGCGCACTTCGCATGGGCCGGGGACTCCCCCGCGGCCATCGCTCAGCTCCTGATTGAGAAGATGGTCGAACTTCAGATGCAGGGGCGGGGCGCTCTGCTCGAGTTTGCGAAGCTGGTGAGGCTCGACCTGACCGACGAGACGACGCGGGTCGCAGATGGTGACGGCGCCGCTCAGATCGATGCAGTTCGATTCCTAGTTTCCAGTCCTGCGATCGCGACCACCATCGCCTTGGGGCAGAACGGCGATTGCTACTCATGGCTTCACTGGTCGGCCTGCCGAACGCATGTTTTTGACGCCCGCACGAACAGGGGTCAGTACCGGCTGCCTCCGTTCGACGGCGCGTCTGCCCGCGCCAACCAATTTTGCAGAGCTCATCTAACCGACTGGATCAGCGCGGCGTTCATGATCGCGAGAAAACTCGGTGGAATGGACCAGTGGTGTGCAGATATCGCAGATTTCTGCATCGGACATGTCGTTGATGAAATTGTCGCGGGTCTGCCGGAGGATGACCGAGTGACCGCCATCGTCACCATCGCAAATTGGGCGACGGATCGGGATGATCCACATGCTGAACCCCTTGTCCGATCTCTCGCCGCAATGTTCGATCGACTCGCACCTCGTGCCAGAGCGACGGTGGCCATGCTGTTCACGACCAGCGCGAGTCGCTGGACCGGGCGGACGCACCAGGAGTGGGCCCGACTGGCTCTCGACGAGCTTCGTCCGGTGCTTGTCGAGCACGAAGCCCTACAGTTCCTCTCAGTGACACTCGACACGCTGGACCACTGGGTCGCCGCTCGCACCGAGGTCCTCGCCGAAATCCGCACCCTCGTGGCCCAGTACCGGGCCGGCGAGGCGGCGGACCAAGCCCCGCTCGCGCTTGAAGCCCGAGTGTCGATCATCCATCCGCTGATCTTCAGCCTCGCGGAATATGGCACCGTCGACGATATCGTTGACGTGCTTTGGGCTTGGTATGGCAACGACGATCACGACCGGCCCGACGCGAACGTCTTGTTCGTCGGATCCGCCCATCGCCACGGCGTGGCCTATCTGTGGCCGGGCGGGCGCCTTCACGTTGGTGAAGAGCAGCCGGTGGCGACACTTCAACTTCTGCTCGACGCCTTGTCCGCCGCCCTGAACGAATATTTCCGAGGACCGGATGGGGATCGGGGCCGGCCGCTGGACGATCGGATGATCGGCGCTCCGGCTTTCGATATGGCGGATGACCTCGTCCGGGCCATGTCGGGCCATTATCGGCTGGATGCACTTGAGGCCGCACTGCCGCAGGGCTGGAGGCCGCGCTCAATCATTGTGCTTCCGGCGCATCGAGATCCTCTGCAGGCGCTGCTGGCGGAGCGCCTCGGGTGGCTCGCACCGCTGGAGGCGAGCGTGACAGCCGGGCAAGATCGACGTGAAATCCGCCGTCTTTCTGTCTGGCCAGGCGAGACCCACACCACCGAAGCTGAAGTGTCCTTCTTGGCTGCGGTCGCGCAGCAATTCGGTTGGACCGTCAAAGTCGTGGCAGGCCCTCTCGATGCGGCGGCCTTCCAGACCTTCTATGAGGACGTTGAAGCCGATCTTCTGTGGGTCATAGGTCACGGTGCCCAATCCCCGTTCCGTCAGAACGAGAGCGGCCTCATTCTCGCGGGGGGTGAAGTGCTGACCTCCGCACAGATTTCCGGCTTCGCCCAACCGAACGACGGGCGGCGTCTGCTGGTTCTGAATATCTGTAGCGCGACTGCCACGCAGAATCGCGGCGGCTTGGCGCGGATTGGCTTCGGACATGACCTGACGACAGCTGCTCAGACGGTCGTCGGGCATCTCTGGCCAATCGACTATTTCGCCGCCCTCGCTTTCGGCTGCTCGTTCGCTCTGGACCTCGGCAGCCTAGGTCCAGCAGACGCTCTGAAATCCGCAGTCGACCGCATGCAAACCCCCGCGACGCTTCTTCATGATCTTGAACGTCTCCACCCACATGCACCCGCGCTTGACCGCCTGAGGAGCGACCGGGCAGCCGAACGGATTTCCAATATCCTCTCGTGGGGTAGCCCTGTGCTGCTAACCTGACCGTATTCAGGTTTTCCCGTCATTCAGTCCGAACGGGGTACCGTCGATGCCGATGTGAACCAGCGGGATGCGGCGGCTTAGGCCGGCGTTCGAGGTCTCGCAGTCGGCCGTGCTGAAGGCCGCGCCAAACTACCAGGCACCCTTGGACCATTCTCCGTCCATTGCCCGAGGTCAATGGAGGTAGATGGAACGTCAGCTATCGGCCATGGGTCAATGACCGCTCCTGGCGCTTCGCCAACACGCTGGTGTGAATGCAGGGACCTGATTTAGGGACCTCCGGCTTCTCGTTCGTCTCTCCATGCCGCGATCCGCGGCGATCCAAGGAGAGACCATGCCTGTCACGAGTAGCGTTGCCGTTTCTGTAAAGCGTCGCCCAGGGCGTCCGCCCATTCCGATCGTCGATCATCCCGAACCGCTATGGGAGATCGAACACCATCCTCTGGATTTCCACGGCGCGTTGGACCTCCAGATGAGCCGCCACGGTGAGCCTGCTCACAGGCTTCACAGGGCGATCAAGGCCCGCGGCGGCCTGACGGACCGCAAAACGATCTTCGACTGGCGGCGTGGCATCAAGACGCCCCAGACGCCGGCCAGCCTCAAGGTCATCGACATGATCGAGGCGCGGTATCGTCTGCCCGCGCGCTATCTGAGGTCCCGCCTGGCTCAGCCGAAGGCGACTGCGGGTCTCGCGCCAAGGGGCCTGGAACCCTCCGAAGCGCGTCGTCTGGCGTGGCACCTGCCCGACGACTTCAAGCGGCGACCTCCCCGCGAACGGGCGGAAATCCTTTCGTGGGTCAGAACCAACATCCTGTCGGGCGGGACAGCCTACAGCCTGTATCATTCCGAGGCGTCGAAGCACCGGTTCTCATTGCGCTTCGATGACGAGGTTCTGCCGCAGAGGCGGGGTCGGGGCCGCAAGGGTTGCGTCGAGCTTGTTGCGCCGCCGGAACTACAGCGCGAGATGACCGCGTTGATCCGCTTCAAGTCGTCCACCCTGACCGAGATCGGGTATCCACGATCCGGGGTCTGGGGCGAAGAGACCGCCGCCCAGCGCGGTGAGCACCTCTCCCTTCTCTTCGGGGCGCTGGCGGCGTCGGAGGATGGAGAGGTGAGGGGGCTTGGGGTTCGGATCGAAGACCTGTCGTTCGCCCACCTCGTGTTCCCGGCCGTCTGGGATTGGTACGTCCAGTGGCGTGAACGACGGCGTGGCTTCTTCACGGGCTGGGAAGCCGAGATGCTGCTCCTCGCCGCGGCGCTTACGCGCGAGAAGACTGGCTGGCTACGACAGAGCCCCCATCTAGCGGAGCGGCTCGTTCCGATCGAAGATCTGGTTGCTCCTACCGAAGTCGATGACGCCAGGCGCGACTGGGACGCCACCTGTGAGCGGATGAAGGAGCACGCGCTGCAGCGCGCCCGGGAGATCGGCCGCGTCGCGCGTATCCATCGCGATCCGTTTGAACCCCTACTTCCGATCCTGGAGGCCGCCAGTCCGGTGGGGGAGTACCGCAAAATCACGGATGAAATCCTGCAGCGCATGCCGGACTCCCGGCGATATCCGCGCGCCGCAGCCGAGAGCGTCCGTTCGTTGCTGATGATCCGTCTCGGCCTCCATCTCGGCCTCAGACAGAAAAACCTGCGGCAGATGCTCATCTGCCCAAAGGATCAGACGCCCCGCACCGAGCGGGAGCTGGAGCGGCTGAAGTGCGGTGAACTGCGATGGAGCGAGAGGGACGTGGGCTGGGAGGTCTTTGTGCCGTGCGCAGCGTTCAAGAATGCCGGGTCGGCCTACTTTTCAAAGCGGCCATTCCGGCTCGTGCTTCCAGATCTCGGTGATCTCTATCGCTGGCTGGAAACCTACATTGAGGTTCACCGGCCGATCCTGCTTGCCGGGGCATCCGACCCCGGTACGGTCTTCGTGAAGACTCGAAAGCGGACCTCCACGGAGGCCGCCTACAATCAGAACACCTTCTACGAGGCGTGGAGGTTGATCATCCAGAGGTACGGCATCTTCAATCCGTACACCGGCCGCGGGGCGATTGCGGGCCTGTTGCCCCACGGCCCACATAGTGTCCGGGATGTCTTGGCTACTCACGTCCTGAAAACGACGGGGTCCTACGAGCAAGCGAGCTACGCCATTCAGGACACGCCTGCGACCGTCCAGGCGCACTACGGACGGTTCCTCCCCCAGGACAAGGCGGCGCTTGCTGCGGCAGTCCTGAATAAGGTTTGGGCCTAGCGTCCCACTGGGCGGCGGCGGCGGGATTCGCCGTGCCGCCGCCTTCACTATCGATGATGCTCCGTCCCGATTGGGTTTTACGGGGCCAAGCTAAGTCATTGATTTTGTTAGGTGCAAAAGGCGAGTGTTTTACAGGCTAAATATCTGTTTCGTCGTCGGAAATCCCAGATTTTGGTACCGTCATTCTAGGTTCGAGTCCTAGTTCCCCAGCCACCGCCGGCATCGATCCGGTCGATCCCGTCCATAAGCAGAATTGAGCTTTGCGGCCCTTCCCGCCAGGCCCGCGCGATCCTAGCTAGGCTATGTGGCTCAAACCCGAGGAGATCGACCATGGCGACCACCGCCCACGAAAAGCGCTTGGCGCCGCTGAGGACGCCGACCAGCCTGTCCGAGGAGGCGACGCGGGGCATCTCCGCCGCCCTGACCGGCCTGCTGGCCGACGTCTTCTCGTTGTACCTGAAGACCAAGAACTTCCACTGGCACGTCTCGGGGCCGCACTTCCGAGACTATCATCTGCTGCTGGACGAGCAGTCGGCCGAACTGTTCGCCATGACCGACCCGATCGCCGAGCGCGCCCGCAAGATCGGCGGGATGACTCTGCGCTCGCTCGGCCAGGCTGCGCGCGAGACCCGGGTCGCGGACAATGATGCGGACTATGTTGATCCGCTCGACATGCTGGCTGAACTGCGCGACGACAACAACGATCTGACGAGCCGCATGCGCGAGGTCCACGACCTCTGCGACGAGCATGGCGACATCGCCACCGCCAGCCTCCTGGAGAACTGGGTGGACGAGACGGAAAAGCGCGTCTGGTTCCTGTTCGAGGCCGGGCGCCGCGGCAACGGCTGATTCGCCCTCCGCCTTGCAAATCCCCGCGCATCGCCGATAGTCGGCGCGGGGATGGCGGGGAGGATCTGGGCGATGCGAATCGCGACGGCGGGCTGTCTTGCGATCCTGATGGCGACGAGCGGTTCGCCCGTCCGCGCCGACATGCGCGACGCTTTCGGCAACACCATCGTCTCCCGCTATCCGAACGGGAAGTGGGTGAAGCACTATTTCGAGCCGGACGGACGCTATTCGGCCGATTTCTCGGACGGCCGGCATTGGACCGGCCGATGGTCCCAGGACGGCGAGCGGGTATGCCTGAGCCAGATCCGTCCCCGCCAGATCCTTCCGCGTTTCTGCACCCGCATGGTCGAGGCCGAGGTGGGCGACAACTGGCCGTCGCGCGATCCGCTGGGGCGCAGCGTACGCAACGAACTGGTCGCGGGCCGTTGAGGCTTGCCCTCGGCCGCCCCAGGCCCTAGGACCGCGCCCTGCCGATGCGGATGTGGCGGAACTGGTAGACGCACCAGATTTAGGTTCTGGCGCCGCGAGGCGTGGAGGTTCGAGTCCTCTCATCCGCACCAAAGCAAAAGGCCCCGGAGCGATCCGGGGCCTTTCTTCTTCGCCGGATTCTACTGGATCGGCGGAACGGGCGGCGGCGGCGCATCGCTGTCGGTCTCGTGGACCTCGATCAGGCCGCGGCCGACGTGGCTCTTGCGGAAGCCGTACAGCAGATAGATCAGCAGGCCGAAGCCGCCCCAGATCGGCAGCACCATCTTGGCGTCGTGCGGCAGGTTCCAGAACAGCGCCAGGCAGCCCACGGCCGACAGCGGCGCGATGACCCACACCGCCGGCGTCCTGAACGGACGGTGGCGGTTCGGATCCTTGACGCGCAGCATCAGCACGGCGATCGATACCATGAAGAAGGCGAACAGCGTGCCCGAGTTCGAGATGTCGGCCAGCTGGCCGACGGGGAACAGGGCCCCGGCGATGGCCACCGCAATGCCGGTGAACAGGGTGACGATATAGGGCGTCTTCCACTTGGAGTGCATCTTGGTCAGGCCTTCCGGCAGCAGGCCGTCGCGCGCCATGACGAAGAAGATGCGGGTCTGGCCGAAGATCATCATCAGGATGACCGAGGGCAGGGCCAGCAGGGCGGCAGTGCCCAGGGCGTTGCCGACCTGCGGATGGCCGATGACGCGCAGGACGTGGGCCAGGGCTTCGTTCGAGCACACCAGTCGATCGGCATTCTCGGCCAGGGCGCAGGCGGCGATGAAGGCGGCCGAGCCAGGCTGGACCGCGGAACCGTCGGCGCCGACCACCGGCTGGGCGCCGATCGCGCCGGCCGCGCCCAGGGCGACCAGCAGGTAGAAGACGGTGCAGAAGGCCAACGAGCCGATCAGGCCGATGGGCACGTTGCGTTGCGGGTTCTTGGTTTCCTCGGCGGCCGTGGACACGGCGTCGAACCCGACATAGGCGAAAAAGATCGACGCGGCGGCGCCGACGACGCCCATGCCCGAATAGGCGCCGAACATGCCGTTGGGTGTGAAGGGCGACAGGTTGGCCGTCTCGATGACCGGCAAGGTCAGGACGATGAAGACGGTCAGGGCGACGACCTTGATGGCCACCAGGATGGCGTTGACGCGGGCGGACTCCGTCGTGCCGAGGATCAGCAGGCCGGTGACGGCCAGGGCGACGATGATGGCCGGGACGTTGATAAGCCCCACCGAGAAGTC
Organism: Pseudomonadota bacterium; assembly: GCA_023390245.1. GTDB lineage: Bacteria > Pseudomonadota > Alphaproteobacteria > Caulobacterales > Caulobacteraceae > Brevundimonas. Next base: position 9,742 of record JAEWDF010000024.1, on the reverse strand, counting down.
AGGCGTCGGGATGAGGCCGTTCATCGTCCAGGCGGGACCGGCGGACAACAGGTCGGGGAAGTCGAAACCGAATCCCTTCTCGATCAGGCCCAGCACATAGCCCGACCAGCCCACGGACACGGCCGAGGCCGCCACCGCATATTCGAGGATCAGCGCCCAGCCGACGCACCACGCCAGCAGTTCGCCCATGACGGCGTAGGTGTAGGTGTAGGCCGAGCCCGACACCGGCGCCATTGAGGCCAGTTCGGAATAGCAGAGCGCCGCCACTGCACACACCGCGCCGGCGATGACGAAGCTGATCATCATGCCCGGCCCGGCCTTCTGCGCCGCCGCGGCGGTCAGCACGAAGATGCCGGTGCCGATGATGGCCCCGATGCCCAGCAAGGTCAGTTGAATAGGACCGAGAGACCGATGAAGCGATTTCTTCTCGGCCGTGGCCAGAATCGCATCGAGCGACTTAATGCGCCACATATAAACCCCCACATTATTACGGCAGCCTGTGCTGCTTCGGCGCGGACGCTAGCGGCGCAGCGCGCCCCGCGCAACGCGCATGACGCCCGCGCGAACCCGAGACGACGCTTTCGTGATCACCCTGCGGCGCGCTAGAGGCGACGCAATGCTGCCGATCCACGCCGTCCTGGAGCCCCTGAAGGCCGCCCTGCGCGAGGGGAACGTCGCCGTCCTGGCGGCGCCACCGGGGGCGGGCAAGACGACCGTGACGCCGCTGGCCCTGCTGGACCAGCCCTGGCTGAGCGATGGCAGGATCCTGGTGCTGGAGCCCCGCCGCCTGGCCGCGCGGGCGGCGGCGGACCGGATGGCGCGGACCCTGGGCGAACAGGCTGGCGGCCGCGTCGGTTATCGCACGCGGCTGCAGAGCCGCATCGGCCCGGCCACCCGCATCGAGGTCGTCACCGAGGGCGTCTTCACCCGCATGATCCTGGACGACCCGGCGCTGGAGGGCGTGGGCGCGGTGCTGTTCGACGAATTCCACGAGCGCAGCCTGGACGCCGACCTGGGCCTTGCGCTGGCGCGGGAGGCGCAGGGGGCGTTGCGAGAGGACCTGCGCATCCTGGTCATGTCGGCCACGCTGGACGTCGCCGGCGTGACCCGCCTGCTGGACGGCGCGCCGGTGATCGAATCCGAGGGACGGGCCCATCCCGTCGAGACCCGCTACCTTGGCCGTGATCCGGCGGAGCGATTCGAAGAGGCCATGGCGCGCGCCTGCCTGATCGCCCTGGGCGAGGAGAGCGGCTCGGTGCTGGCCTTCCTGCCGGGGCAGGGGGAGATTCACCGTGTGGCGCGGCTGGTGAATGACCGTCTCCGGCTGCCGAACGTGGATGTGGTTCCGCTGCATGGCGGCCTGGATCGGGCCGAACAGGACCGGGCGATCGAGCCGGCCGCGCCGGGCCGGCGCAAGCTGGTGCTGGCCACCTCGGTCGCCGAGACCAGCCTGACGATCGAGGGGGTGCGCGTGGTGGTCGACGGCGGCCTGTCGCGCGTGCCCCGCTTCGAACCGTCCAGCGGCCTGACGCGGTTGGCGACCGTCAGGGTCAGCCGATCCTCGGCCGAACAGCGGCGGGGACGGGCGGGACGCACCGAGCCCGGCGTCTGCTACCGCCTGTGGGACGAGGCGCAGACACGCGGCCTGGTCCCCCATCAGCGGCCCGAGATCCAGGAGACCGACCTGACCGGCCTGGCGCTGGACCTGGCCCGGTGGGGCGCGCGCTCCGTGGACGGCATGGCCCTGCTCGATCCGCCGCCGGCCGGGGCGATGGCCGAGGCGCGCAAGGTGTTGGCCCGGCTCGGCGCGCTGGCCCCCGACGGGGGGCTGACCGATCACGGCCGCCGACTGGCCCGCATTCCGCTGTCCCCCCGGCTGGCGCACATGATGGCCGTCGCCTCCGATGCGGGCGACGCCATGACCGGGGCGCGGATCGCGGCGATCCTGACCGAGCCGGGCCTGGGCGGCTCCGGGGCCGATCTGCACGACCGCTTGGCCGGACTGGCGCGTGATCGCTCCCCGCGCGCCCGCGACGCGCTGAAGCTGGCGGACCGCTGGGCGCGGGCGGCGGGCGGCGGCTCTGGCGGCGGCGTCGAGGCAGGCTTGCTGCTGGCCGAGGCCTTTCCGGAGCGCATCGCCCGGATGCGGGGACGGCCGGGGGAGATGCTTCTGGCCAGCGGTCGCGGCGCCGCGCTGGAGCCGGCCGACCCGTTGGCTCGCGAGACCTGGCTGGCGGTGGCGGAACTGGGCGGCGGCGAGGCCCGCGACCGGGTGCGCCTCGCCGCGCCGCTGGACGCGGCGGCCGTGGAGCAGGACCTCGCGCATCTGATCGAAACCGAGGATCGCCTGGCGCGGGAGCCGTCCGGGCGGCCCGTCATCCGCCGCATCCGTCGCCTGGGCGCCATCGTGCTGGACGAACGGACGGTCGGCGCGCCCGATCCGGCCCAGCTGGCCTCGGCGCTGAAGGCCCAGGTCGAGGCGGACGGCCTGGCCGGTCTCCGGTGGGGCGAGCAGGCGTCGGCGCTGCGGGCGCGCCTGGCCTTCCTTCATGATCTCGACGCCGCCTGGCCGGACGTGTCGGACGACGGCCTGCTGGAGGCCCGGGAGGCCTGGCTCTGGCCGCTGCTGGATGAGGCGAAAAGCCTGGAGGCGATCTCCGACGGCCGTCTGGCCGAGGCCCTGCGCGGCCTGGTCCCCTGGGACCTTCAGCGGCGGCTCGACGTCCTGGCGCCGACGCGCCTGACGACGCCGCTGGGCTCGGCCGCCATCGACTATGCGGCGGAGGGCGGGCCGCGCGTCGACATCCGCGTGCAGGAACTGTTCGGCGTCACTGTCCATCCGACGGTCGGCGGCGGGCGCATCCCGCTGACCCTGGCGCTGCTGTCGCCGGCGCGCCGGCCGGTGCAGGTGACCCGGGACCTGCCGGGCTTCTGGGCCGGCTCCTGGGCGGCGGTGCGGGCCGAGATGCGCGGCCGCTATCCGCGCCATCCCTGGCCCGAGAATCCGGCCGAGGCCCAGGCCACCAACCGCGCCAAGCCGCGCGGGACCTGATCGGCGCTTGACGGCGCGCCCGCCCGGCGGGCATCGCTGGAGCGGACAAGGGGGATGGTCATGGCCGACGCGGTTCTGCCGAGGAATTCAACGGGGCGGGTGCTGTTCGCCAGCCTGATCGGAACGACGATCGAATTCTTCGACTTCTACATCTATGCGACGGCGGCGGTGCTGGTGTTCCCGACGCTGTTCTTCCCCGGGGGAGACGCGACGACGGCCGTGCTGTCGTCCTTCGCCACCTTCTCCATCGCCTTCTTCGCTCGGCCGGTCGGCGCGGTCGTGTTCGGCCATTTCGGCGACCGGATCGGGCGCAAGGCGACGCTGGTCGCCGCGCTGATGACCATGGGCGTGTCGACCGTGGCCATCGGCCTGCTGCCCACCCACGCCCAGGCCGGCGTGCTGGCCCCGCTGCTGCTGGCGTTGTGCCGCTTTGGCCAAGGCCTGGGACTGGGCGGCGAGTGGGGCGGGGCGGTGCTGCTGGCCACCGAGAACGCCCCGCCGGGCAAGAAGGCCTGGTTCGGCATGTTCCCGCAGCTGGGCGCGCCGATCGGCTTCATCCTGTCGACCGCGGCCTTCATCCTGCTGACCGGCGCCATGGACGACGCGCAGTTCCTGGCCTGGGGCTGGCGCATCCCGTTCCTGGCCAGCGCCGTGCTGGTCCTCGTCGGCCTCTGGGTGCGGCTGAGGATCGCCGAGACGCCGGAGTTCCGCCAGGCGATCGAACGGCATGAGCGGGTGCGCGCGCCGGTCGTGACGCTGTTCATGCGGCACAAGGCGGCGTTGGCGCTGGGCACCCTGGGGGCGACGACCACCTTCGTCCTGTTCTACCTGATGACCGTCTTCGCCCTGGCCTGGGCCACGACCGGCATGGGCCTGGCGCGCGCCGACGTCCTGCCGATCCAGCTGATCGGCGTGCTGTTCTTCGCCGCCTTCATCCCGGTCACGGCCCTGGCGGCGGACCGGTTCGGCCAGGTCCGGGTGCTGATCGTCGCGTCGATCCTGATCGGCCTGTTCGGCGCGCTGTTCGCGCCGCTGTTCGGCGGGGGTCTGTCGGGCCTGCTGGTCTTCTTCGCCCTGGGGTTCGGCCTGATGGGATGCACCTACGGGCCCCTGGGCGCGGCCATGGCCCGGCCGTTCCCGACGGCGGTGCGCTACACCGGCGCCTCCATGGCCTTCAACCTGGCGGGCATCCTGGGCGCGTCGATCGCGCCCTATATCGCCATGCGGCTGGCGGCGTCGTTCGGCCCGGCGGCGGTCGGCGGCTACCTGGCCGCGGCGGCGGTGATCACCGTCCTGGCTCTGTGGGGCATGGGTCGGATCAGTCCGGAACGCGACGGCTAGAGGTCGTCGGTCGCCGCATAGACCATGATGCCGGTGGCGATGGCGAGGTTCAGACTGTCGGCCCGGCCGCGCATCGGGATCTTGACGTTGACGTCGCACGCGGCTGCCAGCCGGTCGGTCAGGCCGGCCTGTTCGTTGCCCATCAGGATCAGGGACGGGCGCCGCATCGTCGCCGTCCGATGGCTGACCGTCGCGTCCAGCCGGGTGCCGACCACGCTGCCGGGCCAGCGTTCGCGCCAGGCCAGGAAGGCGTCGACGTCCGTGCGGGTGATCGAGACGGCGAAGACCGAGCCCATGGTCGCCCTGACCGCCTCAACCGAATAGGGATCGACGCAGTCGCCGATCAGGATCACCCCGCCGCAGCCGGCCGCGTCGGCGGTGCGGATGATGGTCCCCAGGTTGCCCGGATCGCGCACCTGCTCCAGCGCCACCCAGCAGGGCGCCGTATCCGGCTTCAGCGTCTCCAGCGGCGCATAGGCCTGCTCGAACACGCCCAGCACCGTCTGTGGATTGTCGCGGCGGCTGATCTTTTCCAGGATGGCGTGGGTGACCACGACGATGTCGCCGCCGGCCTTGCGCGTCTCGGCCTTCGCCCGGTCCAGAAGCGGATGGGGCCGTGCGTCCTGGCCCACCAGCAGCATCATGGGCGCGCGGCCCTGGTCCAGCGCCTCGCCGATGAACTTCAGCCCCTCCGCCAGGAAGGTCCCGGTGGCCTCGCGCTCCTTGCGCATGTGAAGGGCGCGTACGGCCTTGACCGTGTCATTGGTCAGGGAGGTGACGAGGCGATCCGTCATCGGCTCCACCGCGCGAAGAAGGACAGGCCGATGGCCCGCGCGTCCGGCCCGTCTTCCGACAGCGCCAGTTCGCCCCAGTCGATGCGGCCCTCGCGATCCGCCGTCGCCTCGGCCATCATGTGCGCCAGCGACAGGCCGGAGATGCGCGCCGCATAGGCGTTCAGCAGCAGGAAGTCGGCGTCGTCGGCCAGCAGGGCGGCGCAGTCCTTCAGCAGTCCCGGCATGTCCTCGAACAGCCGCCAGACCTCGCCGGTCGGCCCGCGCCCGTATTTCGGCGGGTCCAGGATGATCCCGTCGTACCGGCTGCCCCGCCGCACCTCGCGGGCCACATACTTGCGGGCGTCCTCGACGATCCAGCGGATCGGGCGGTCGGTCAGGCCGGACTGCTCGGCGTTCTCCCGCGCATAGGTCACCGACTTCTTGGAGGCGTCCACGTGTGTCACCTCGGCGCCGGCCGCGGCGGCGGCCAGGGTCGCGACCCCGGTGTAGCCGAACAGGTTCAGCACCTTCGGCCGCCGAAGCCGCCGCAGGCGCGCGTCCAGCCAGTCCCAATTGGCCGCCTGCTCGGGGAAGAAGGCCAGGTGGCGGAACGGCGTGAAGCGGCCGGTGAAGCGCACGTCGCGCCAGGCCAACGGGAAGGCGTCGATCGGCGCGCCGCTGAACCGCCAGCGGCCGGCGTCCTCCTCCTCCTGCTGCGGGTCGAACACGGCGTCGGCGCGATCGAAGGCGGCGGGGTCGCGCGGCGACCAGAAGCACTGCGGCTCCGGCCGGACGACGGTGTGTCGGCCATAGCGCTCCAGCTTGCGGCCGCCGCCGGAGTCCAGCAGGGCGTAATCGGACCAGCCGCGGGTCACCAGGGTCTCGGGCGTTGGGGAAAGCGTCGGGGCCATGATGCGGCTGATAGGCGGTCAAGCCGTCTCGCGTCCAGCCTCCGTCGTCGGTTCGGGCGCGGCGTCGTGCGGGGTCTTGTCCCAGACATGAGGCTCCACCGCCAGCCGCCAGGCCGCATGGATGAAGGCCAGGCTGAACAACGACCAGTAGGCGGGGGCGCTGAGCATGTCGGTCAGCCGATAGCTCAGGCCCGCGCGCCGCGCGCCCACCGCGCACCCCATCCACGCCGACAGGACGCCCAGCGCCAGCACAACCAGCGAACCGGCCGGCGCCTCCGTCCCCAGGCCCGCGTGCAGGCCGATCAGCGCCGCCGACGCCAGCCACGCCAATGTCGGCGCATGGATGGCCGCCGAGGCGACGCTGGCGCCCAGCGTCATCACCAGCGACAGCAGGCCGCGCGGCCCCAGCGCCTGCGGCGCCCGCGTGTGTACGCCCCAGGTCTGCATATAGCCCTTCAGCCAGCGCGTCCGCTGCGGCAGCCAGCGGTCCAGCCCCCCGGGCGGAGTCTCGAAGGTCGGGCTGCCGATGACGCCCAGCCGCCAGCCGTCCGCCCACAGGCGGAATCCCAGGTCCGCGTCCTCCGTGACGTTGTAGGCGTCCCAACCGCCTGCGCGCCGCAGCGCCTCGGCGCGGACGTGGTTGCTGGTGCCGCCCAGCGGGAAGGGCAGGCCCAGACGCGCCATGCCGGGCAGCAGCACCTCGAACAGCGCCGCATATTCGAAGGCGAACTGGCGATCGAGGAAGTCCGATCGTTCATCGTTCCGCCGGCCCGCGCGAATCCGCAGCGGCGCCTGGAGGCAGCCCAGCCGGGGATCGGCGGCGAAGCGCGCGGCGGCCTCTCGCAACTGGCCGGGATGCGGGTCGTCCTCGGCGTCGTAGATGGTGACCAGATCGCCGGTGGCGCGGGCCAGGGCGTGGTTCAGCGCACGGGGCTTGGTGCGCGGCGCGCCCGGCGGGACGACATGGATCTCCAGCCAGGGCGGGCGCGGCGCGGCGCGGGCCGCGTCCTGCGTCGCCAGGTCGTGGGCCTCCAACACCAGGAAGGCCTCCAGCCGGTCCGCCGGATAGTCGATCCGCGACAGGTTCCGGATCAACTGTGGCGCTACGGCCGCCTCGTCGTGCAGGGCGGCCAGCACAGTGTAGCGCGGCCATGCCTCGGGATCTGGCGCGGGCGGCTGACGCTTCAGGCTCGCCGCCGTCAGCACGGCGCGCCACAGGGCCGTCGCGGCGAAGGCGGCCTGAGCGCCAATCACGAGGGTCCAGAGCGTCGCCGTGGGCCGCCAGGCCAGACCCAGCCCCAGTCCGCCGCCCAACGCCGCGAGGGCGACGGCCTGGAACAGGCTGGGTGCGCGTCGTCTCGCGCCGTCGTCCGCCCGCATCGCGCCCTCCGTTCAGACACCCGATGAACGCAACTATAAATAATCATAATGCGCAACCAATTGGCGTTATCTTGGCGCCGTCCGGCTATGTGTCTATGCAAGGCGCGCCCGAACCGGAGTCCCTGCGTGCCCGCCGTTCCGACCTCGACCCGATCGAATCGCAAGCCGAAGGGCGAGGGGCATTCCCGGCGCGGCGAAATCCTGGCGGCCGCCGAGCGAATCTTCGTCGAGCATGGCTACGAGGGCGCCACCATCCGCAAGATCGCGGAAGAGGTCGGCCTGTCGTCCACCGCCCTCTACATGCATTTCGCCGACAAGGGCGCGATCCTTCAGGAGATCTGCCGCGACGCCTTCGACGACCTGATCGCGGGGACCCGCGACCTGGCGACCTTGGACCTGCCGCCCGAGGATCGCCTGCGTCGTATGATCGAGGCCTATGTCGCCTTCGGTTTCGGTCATCCGAACGCCTATCGCCTGATCTATCTGACGCGGCCGATGGAGGCGCGAGACGGGGCCGAGACCCTGGCCCAGGAACTCGGCGCCGGCGTCTTCGCCAGTTTCGAGACCGTGGTGGCAGAGACCATCGCCGCCGGCCGGATGCAGGGCGATCCGCGCGCCATCGGCCAGGCCATCTGGGCCTCGGCCCACGGCGTGGTCTCGCTGATGATCACCAAGCCCTATTTCCCCTGGGCCGAGCGGGACCTGCTGGTGAAGACCGTGCTGGACGCCGTGTTCACCGGCCTGATGAAGCCATGAGGGTTCGGCTCGCGGCCGCCGCGCTGGCGGCGGGCCTGGCGGTCTGTGGCGGGGCCCAAGCCAGCGCCCAGGCGCGGCCGTTGCGCGTCATGGCCCTGGACCAATGCGCCGACCAGTATGTCCTGGCGCTGGCGCCCGATGCGGACCTGGCCCTGTCCCCCCGCGCCGACGATCCGGACGCCTGGCTGCGCGCCGAGGCGAAGGGGCGGCGACAGGTCCGGCCGACCCTGGAATCGGCTGTCGCCTTCCGGCCCGACGTGGTGGTGCGCTACTGGGGCGGCGAGCCGCGCCTGCTGGCGGCGCTGGAGCGGCGGGGCGCCAGGGTGCTGACCATCCAGGACGCGACGGACTTCGACGGTGTCGGCGCCAACATCCGCGCGGTGGCGGCGGGACTCGATCGCCCGGCCGAAGGCGCCCGGCTGGAGCGGGAGATGCGCGCCCGGCTGGCGTCGATCCGGCCGCCGGCCGGTGAAGGGAGCCGGCCCGGCGCCGTCTATCTGACCGCCGGCGGATTCACCGCCGGACCGGGCACGCTGATGGACGCCATGCTGCGCGCCGCCGGGTTCCGAAACCTGACGACGACGCCGGGCTTCGGACCGCTGAGCGTGGAACACATCGCTCTCCAGCCCCCGATCCAGTTCGTCCTGGGCTTCTTCGACGTGCTGCGGTCCGACTGGCGCGGTCCCGGCCGCCATCCGGTGGTGCGGCGCGCCGCCAGGGGGCGCACAGCGGCGCGGCTGCCCGCCGCCGTCCTGACCTGCCCGGGCTGGTTCGTCGCCGACGGCGCGGCCCTGATCGCGGAGGGCGGCCGATGACCCGCAAGACGATTTTGTGGCTGGTGCTGGCGGCGGGCCTCGCCGCCGCCCTGGCGCTGGCTGTCCTGATCGGGGAGACGGCGTTCAGTCCGGCCCTCTACGCCGCCGCCTTCACCGACCCCCGGTCCGGCCCCGCCGAGGTTCTGTGGGCCGTGCGCGCGCCGCGCGCCATCTGCGCGGCCCTGGTCGGGGCGGCGCTGGGGCTGGCGGGGGCGGTGATGCAGGGGCTGCTGCGCAATCCGCTGGCCGATCCGGGCGTGCTGGGCGTCTCGGCCGTCGCGGCCCTGGGGGCCGCCCTGGCCATCGTGCTGGGCGCGACGGCCGTGCCGGGTCTCGTCGAGGTCTCGGCTCTGGTCGGCGCCGGGCTGGCGGGCGCCTTGCTGATCCTGGCCGCCGGCGCCCTGCGGGCCCCGGAGGCGCTGATCCTGTTCGGCGTGGCCCTGTCCAGCTTCGCAGGGGCCGCCACGGCCCTCATCTTCAACCTGTCGCCGTCGCCGATCGCCACGGCCGAGGTCATGTCCTGGCTGCTGGGGTCGGTCCAGAACCGGAGCTGGATCGACGTGGCCTGGGTCGCGCCGGCCGTGCTGGTCGCCGCCGCCTTCGCCGCCCTGGCGACGCCGGGCCTGCGCATGCTGACGCTGGGGGAGGAGGGGGCGGCCGCCTCCGGCCTGCCGATGGCGCGGCTGCGGGCCTTCGCCCTGATCGCCGCCGCCG